>SXRM01000097.1 GCA_005792545.1 Pseudomonadota bacterium
CCACCCAGCTACGGCCAAAGATCCTGGACATCTCGCGGCTTACGTCCTCACTCCCTCGGTCGGCGCACTTCAAGTGCGCCTCGGTCGGTCGCTCCGGGCGCGCTCGCGATCTGCCTGCAGGCTCTTCGACCTCGCCGCGGGCGTGATTTAGCCACACCCTCTCATCAAGCGTAAACACCCTTTTACCAGTGCCGCTTCTGCGCTGGCGTCATGACCCGATGCGCCACGCATGGCGCCTACTTGCACAGCCCACCCGCACACGCCTTGCCGGTCCCGCACGAGGTGCCGTCGACCTTGGTCGGGTTGGCGCAACTGTTGCCTGGGTTGACGCACGCACCATTGACGCAACTTTGGGTTCCGCAATCTGCATTGACCGCGCAGTTGGCAAACATGCCGGCTGCGAAATTGGCGCTCACGTCCGTGGCGCTGAGCGCTCCCGCATGAATGCGCACTGCGTTGAGCAGCCCAGAGTAGCCCAACTGCACCACCGGGAAGTCCTCATGCGCAAACGTGAGCACGGTCGCATCAGCCTTCTTGTGCGGCGCGGCCAGCGTCATCGTCGCAGTCGTCGTCACCAGCGCCGCGCTCAGCGTCTTGGTCAACTTCTGCGTGCCGTCGACGTAGACTTTCAGGCCATTGCTGCCATCGTAAACGTACACCAGGTGGTGCCACACGTTGGCCTGCGGCGTCGGTGCCCACGCCAGGTCGTCGAACCAGTGCGTCACTGCTGAGGCGCCACCCACGGCGTTGCCGAAGTTGAACTGCACGACAGCGCGATTGGTGCCGCGCAGGCCGAGCGAGACCATGGTCTCCTCGTCTGAGTCCACCGTTGGGTTGAGCGCCCAGACCTCAATCGTGCGGGGCGCGTTGCCGGTGACGCTGGCCGGGCCGGACGGGCCGATGTACGCATTGGTCTTGCCGTCGAATTTCACCGCGGGCTTGTTCTGGGAGCTGGCGTCGTTGACAAAGGTTGGCGTACCGAATGCCAAAAACGGCCCCGCAGAGCCGCGATTGGGCCAGCCGCTGGTGCCAACCGCCTGGTCATAGGCTTGCAAGTCCACGACCAGGCTGCCGGCAACCTTGATGGCCGGCAAGCGGCAGACCTTGTTGACGCAGTTGCCTTGAGCGCAGTCTGCGTTGTTGGCGCAACCTTTGCCCAATTTGCAGGTGCTGCAGGGCAACGGTCCACAGTCGACGTCGGTTTCGCTGCCGTTCTTGATGCCGTCGGTGCAGGTCGGCTCCTTGGTACACTGCGCCGAGCAGCCGTCGCCGTTGTTGCTGTTGGCGTCGTCGCACTCCTCGCTGCCCTCAGTCTTGCCGTTGCCGCAGACCGCAATCACGCACGCACCGCTCGCACACACGCCGCCGCCCGTGCACGAAACGCCGTTCGGCGCCGGTGTTGCCGTACACTTGCCGGTGCCGGCGTCGCAGATGTCCAGGGTGCAGGCATTGCCGTCGTCGCAGCTGATGGCTTTGCTGGTGCAGACGCCGCTGGCACACAGGTCTGGTTGGGTGCAAACCTTGCCGTCGTCGCATGCCGCGCCGTCGAGCTTGGCGGGGCTGCTGCAGCCGTTGTTGGCGTTGACGCAGACGTTGTTGGTGCACGCTCCAGAGGCGCAGTCGGCGGCGACAGCGCAACCATTGCCAGGTCCAGCGGCGTAGTTGCTGACGACCTGGCTGGCCGACAGCTGTCCACCGTGGATGCGCACCGTGTTCAGAAAGCCACTGAACGCCATCTGGGTGTTGTCCATCTCGTTGACAAAGGCCAGTTTGGTGGCGTCGTCTGAACGCCGCTGGACGGCTAAGGTCATGGCATCGGTTGCGGTGACCAGCTGTCCGCCGAGCGTCTTGGTCGAGTCCAGCGCGCCGTTGACGTAGACTTTGACCGTAGTCGCCCCATCGTAGACGTAGACGATGTGATTCCAGACCAGAATTTCTGGCACCTTGGTCCACGGGACATCGTCAGACCAGTGCGTGACTGCACCATAGAATGGGTTGCTGCCAAAATTGACCGATAGACCTGCGCGCAGCACGCCGCGCTTGCCCATGACGACGAGTGACTCTTCGCCGCTGTCGACCTTGGGATTGTAGGCCCACACCTCGATGGTGCGGTCGCTGCCACCGCTGATGTCGGCCGGCGGTTGCGGCCCGATGTACGCGGTGTCGATACCGTTGAATTGGACGCCGGGGACGCTCGACGTCGCCCCACTATTGACATACACCGGCTTACCAACGGCCGCATAAGGACCCAACGTGCCATGATTGGCCCAACCGCTGGTCCCCAGGATCTGGTCATGCGCGCGGAGGTCGACGTAGAGGGTGCCCGCAACCTGCACTTTGGGCAGCTTGCAAACCGAGCCCTGACAGTTGCTGGTGGCACAATTGTTGTTCTGGGTGCAGGCCTTGCCGGCCTTGCAGGCGGGACACGCGCCGGTGCCCGAGCCACAGTCGATGTCGGTCTCGCCAGCGCTGAGCTTGCCGTCCTCGCACGCCGTCGCGACGCACTTGCCGCCGACCGAGCACACGCCAGAGACGCAGTCAGCTGCCACTTTGCACGCCAGGCCCACGCCACACTTGGTCTGGCAACTGCCGCCGCAGTCGATGTCGGCCTCGCCCGAAGTCAATGTGCCATCGTCGCAGGGGGTGGTGAACAGGTCGGTATTCGAATGGATGGTGGGGTTGCTAAAACCGCCAGAGACGAAAATACGGCCGTCTGACAGCACCAGGTTGGCAACCGGACTGCCGCGGCCGACACTCAAGCCGGTCGTGATTAGGCTAATCGTCTTGGCGGTCGGGTTGAAGACGTACGACTGCAAGATGGGCGCGCCGCCAACGCCGCTCGAGCCGCCGATTGTCAACCCGGTGCCGTTGGGCAGCGGTTGCATCCGCAGCGCGCGCATCGCGAACGGCAGCTTAGGGCCGCTGCTGAAACCGGTCACCGGATCATAGATGTAGGTGATGTCGAGGTCGGTGTTGCCAACGCGTCCGCCTGCGAAAAACAGGCTGCCACCCGTCAGCTTGACAGCTCCGGCCAATGAGTTGTTGCCACCGATCATCGCGGTCGCAGTGGGGCCAACCGTGTTGTTTGCAGGGTCATACAGATCGCCGTTGCCGGATCCCCCGCCGAGCACCACCAGCACCTTGCCGCTGTCCAACACAAAGGCGTGGGGTCCCAGGCGTGTGGCGAAGCTGCCAGCTACGGGTGTCACGGAGTCGGTGGTCGGGTCGAACAGCACCCCAGAGGTGACCGCTGCGCTCTTGCCCTGGCCCGAGCACAGCAGCACTTTGCCAGACTTGAGCTTGACTGCGACGTGCTCGGTGCGCGCGTCGCCGATCGAAATCGAGGTGGTCTTGAGCGTTTTGGGATCGAAGATGTCCGCGGTGTCCAAGGGGATCGTGCCGTCGCTGCCGCCCGCGAGCAGCACTCGACCATCATTGAGCACGGTCGCCGTAAAGTCGAAGCGGCCCTGCGCCATCGCGGTGCCAGCATCAAAGCTATTGGTCTTGGGGTCAAAGACATTGATATTCTTGACTAATACGTCGTTGGCACCCTTGCCCAAGGCCACCAAGGCGCGTCCATCGGGCAGGCGGTCGACGCTCATCAATCGGCGCGCACCGTTCAGCTCGTTGGCTGTCGGCGCTAGTGTCTTGGTCTTGGGATCGAACAGCTCGGCTTTGGCTGTGTGCACAAGGCCTGTCGTGCGACCGCCGGCAATCAGCACGCGGCCGTCGCCAAGTTCAGCCATTGCGTGGTCTACCCGCGGGCCGTGCACCAGGTTGGGTCCCTTGATCCAGATCGTTGGCGTGACGCTGGTGCAGGTCGGGCCCGCAAAGCCGCCGACGCACGCACAGCTAAAGGCACCGACGCTGTTGGTGCAGGTGCCGCCGTTCTGGCAGGGGTTGCTGGCGCACTCGTTGACGTCGCTGCACGAAAACCCGCTACCCGAAAAGCCGCTGTTGCAGGTGCACTGCTTGGTTGCGCCGGCGGTGGTGCAGGTGGCGTCGGTCGCGCAGCCGATGCTGGCCGCGCAAACGCCGTTGGCACAGGCGTCGTTGTTGGTACAGCCATTGCCATCGTCGCACGGTCCGCTTTTGGGCGCCGCTTTGCAGCCTGCCGCCGTGTCGCACGAGTCCGCAGTGCAGACGTTGCCGTCGTCGCAGGCGAGCGCTGCGCCGCCCTTGCAGGTGGCGCCGCTGCACTTGTCGGCCGTCGTGCAGGCGTTGCCGTCGGTGCACGTCACGGCGTTGGCGAGTTGGACGCAGCCCTTGGCCTTGTCGCAGCTGTCGTCAGTGCAGGGGTTGGCGTCGTCGCAGTTGGGCGGTGTGCCGCCCGCGCACGCGCTGCCCTTGCAGGTGTCGGTGGTCGTGCAGGCGTCGCCATCGGTGCACGACGCGCTGTTTGGCAGTGCCACGCAGCCCTTGGCCTTGTCACAGCTGTCGTCGGTGCACGGGTTGGCGTCGTTGCAGAGCTTGGCCTGGCCATTGCAGGTGCCTGCGCTGCACACGTCGTTGGTGGTGCATGCGCTGCCGTCATCGCAGACCACGGACACCTGCAGGTTGACGCAGCCTTTGGAGAAATCGCAGTAGTCCACCGTGCAGACGTTGGCGTCATTGCAGTCGGTGACCGCGCCGGCGAGGCAGACGCCGCCGCCGCACTTGTCGCCGGTCGTGCAGCCATTGCCGTCCTGGCAAGGGCCGCCGATGCTGTTGGTCGGCTCGCACAGGCCCTGCGCATCGCAGACGTCGTCGGTGCAGGCGTTGGCGTCGTTGCAGGGGATTTTCTTGCCGACCGCGCAGGTCCCGCCTGCGCACTTGTCGCCGAGCGTACAACTGTCGCCGTCGTTGCACGGCAAGCCATTGTCCTGGTGCTGGCAACCGCCGAGCTTGACGTCGCACGCATCGGTCGTGCACACATTGCCATCGTTGCAGTCGGTCGGCGCGCCCGGCAGACACACCCCCTGGTCGCACTGGTCGTCCGCCGTACACGGGTTGCCGTCCTGGCACGGCGCTGGCGCAGGCGCGGAGCTGCAGCCGCCCCCAGACTTGCAGCTATCTTTGGTGCACGGATTGCCGTCGTCGCAGATGTTCAGGCCGCTCTGGCACGCCCCGTCCTTGCAGCTGTCGTTGACTGTGCAAATGTCGCCGTCGTCGCAGTCGCCGGCCTTGGGGGCGTGGCTGCAGCCACTGGCTGGCGCGCACGAGTCGGTCGAGCAGATGCTGCCGTCGTCGCAGGCCGTCACCTGACCCGGCAGACAGACGCTGTTGGCGCAGCTGTCGCCGACCGTGCACGCGTCGCCGTCGCTGCAAGTGGCGCTTTGCGGCAGGTGCGCACATTGACCGTCTTTGCAGGCGTCGCTTGTGCAGGGATTGGCGTCGTTGCAGTCGACCGGCGAGCACGCCGCGGCGATGTCGAGCGCATCGGGGGCGCTGGCCTCGACCTCAGTCGGCGCGACCTCCACAGCAACTTCCGCGGCGATTTCGAGCGCCGCGTCCGCAGTGGCGGTGTCCATTTCTGCCGTGTCTAATGGCGAATCTGCGCCGCTGCCAGCATCGCCTGCCGCTCCGCCGGCGTTTTCCGCGGTGGCGCACGCGCTCAGCACCACTGCCAGCCCGATGGCGATGCCCCGAATCCACTGCCGCATGCTCGCCCCGCCGGTGTGTCGTAGCGGGCAAACGTGCGTTTGCGTCGCGCCGGCACTCTACCGCGCGCGCGGGTGCAGTGCCAGAGCAAGCGTGCCGGTATGCGCCCGGACGAAAGCCACCGCCGCCGGAACAGGCGCCGCCGCAGCCGGATGTAAGGCCTCGAACAGCAGCGGATCGTGCGGCATGTCTTCCGCGACATCGACGGTCGTCCGTACTCCCGCGCTGGCAGGGCGTTCGAAATCTGATGCGTCCGCGGGTGATTGGCTTGAATTGGAGATTCGACCGGCAAGTTGTGCGGCTGGGCTTGAGAAGCGACGCTCAGGAATACAACCGCAACCCCATGGGCAAGCCGGTGCCTGCGTTCAGCAGGTCTTGGGGAGTCGAGGTCGCAACTGCGCATCGCAGCATGTACGACCTGCCGCCGGGCTTTGGTTTTGAAGTCGTACTCACGGGTGGCCCGCAGTTCGGGATCGGTGACCTGTCGGTCAATCCGCTGCTGCGTATGGCGTTCGGGATCACTCGCTGATCTGAACTTCGGGCTTTCCCCGCAGGCAAGCGCACCGACTCGCTACCCCGGCACCCGGCCACCGCCCCCCCGCACCAACCGCACCACCACCGCCTTGCCACTAAACCCGACCGCCCAAGCAAACACCGCGCTGCCACGCAACCCCTCGACATAGCGCCTATCGGCAATCTGCCTGGCCGCCAGGTTACAGGCAATTTTGGCCGAGTTGCCTTGCTTGAACTCCAGCAGCGCCGACGGCCTAGCGTCGCCGTCTGCCTCGACCACTACATCTGGCCGGCCCTCGCCATATTCGCGGTTGGACCGCACCGCATACCCCTTGGGCACCCGCGCCAACAGGCCCAACACAAACAGGTGGTAGATGCGTTCCGGCGTCTTGTCGGCGAGGTCGTGGTAGCTCAGCAGCGTCAAAATGATCTTCTCGAACGCCGCCTGGGCCAGTGCCTCGTCACCGCGCAACAGCGCCGCAAGGAGCTTCTCGCCGCCGTCCTGCACGCCCTCGGCGCGGCGCAACAGGCCCTCCACTATCTGCCGCATGCCGGCGCGCACCTCGCGGTTGGGCAAGCGAACGTCGAAGTACAGCCGGTCGTCTTCGGGGTCGTCGCGCGACGGCGGCGTGGTCGCGGTGACATACCCCGTGTGCAGCAAGACGTTGAGCAGCATGCGCGGGTCGCGCTCAATGTCGGGCATGACCACACCCTTGACTAGCTCGACCCGCTGCGACTCGCCCTCCAGCAGCCTTTCGAGTTGCGTCGCCGAATCGGTCGCGAAACTTGTGGCGATGCGCGCAATCAGTTCAGTGCCGGCCGAGGCCATCCAATGGGTATCCAGCGGCTGCCCAGCGTAGTAGAGCGCACAGGCCACCGACCACGGGTTGTAGATGGCGTTGCCGGCAAAATCGTAGCCGTTGTACCAGCGGCGCAAATCGTCCAGCAGTTGCGGGTCGTCGCCGGCCAGATTCTGCACTTCCGACTCAGTAAAGCCGAAATCGGTGGCGAACGGATGGTCGAGCACCGTATCGATGATGACGTTGTTCAACTCAGAGAAGATGCCCTCTTTGGCGACGCGCAGAATGCCAGTCAGCACGGCCTTGGCGACGACGTCTGAGTCCTTGATCGCCTCGCCCAAGAACGGCCGCAGGAACTCGACGGCCTCGCGGTAGAAGCCATGTTGCCATGCGGTTTGGACTGGCGCATCGTATTCGTCGATGAGCAGCCACACCGGCGCGCCGTGGATTTCGCGCAGGGCTTGAACCATGGTGCCCAGTGCGAATGGCAGTTGCTCGTCGCGTAGCGTGCACATCACGATGTCGCGGCACTGTGGGGCAAACCAAGCTGGCAGTGCCGAGTCCGGGATCCCCTGGCGCAGCCAGGCCTTGCGCAATTCGCTGCGGATGCCTTCCAAATTGGTGTGCCAGGTCGACGCCTTGGCGACCTTGAGCGACAGGTAGAGCACGGCGTGCTTTTCGCGGTTGGCGAAGGCCAGTTCGTCGTTGAGCGCGACCATGCCGCGGAACGGGTCGGGGCCTGGCTGCGGCTGATGCGGCTTGTGCAACCACTCGCGCAGCATGGTCAGGTTCAGCGTCTTGCCGAATCGACGCGGGCGACAGTGGACCAGTACGGAGGCACCGCTGGACAGCACACGGCCGATGTAGCCGGACTTGTCGACGTAGGCCAAATCGTCGCGTAGTCGCGCTCCGTGAAAATCCATGGCGCCGACAGGAAGGACTTTGGGCATCGAGCAGACAGCGCGCCAGCGACAGCGCCGGCTGGCCAAGGGTATCGCTGGCTTGGCCCGACGACAAGCGCGGTGGGCAGCGCCGCGTTGGCGATTCGGTCGTTCAGTGCCCCGGCTGGACTACCCTAGGCTGCGCAGGCGGAAATTACCGCGCGCTTCCGGCGAAAGCCGCGCTAACGACAGACTTCCGCCACCGCACCCCATCGTGCCGGTAGCCCGAGACTTCTAGATACCACATTAATGTCATGTCGTTGGACAGCGAAGCTGGCAAATGCCGGTTAAATGCGTACAGCGCGATCACGGGCAGCGGGCAAGACTTCGGGCGGGGCGGGG
>SXRM01000098.1 GCA_005792545.1 Pseudomonadota bacterium
CTCGACCTCGACAGCATCGAGTGGCTGCAAGAGTTCCTGCTCAGCTATCAGGGTGTCCTTATCGTCATTTCGCACGACCGGCGCTTTCTGAACGACATCTGCACCCACATCGCCGACATCGACTACGAGACCATCATCACCTACCCGGGCAACTACGACGACATGGTGCGCACCAAGTCGGCCATGCGCGAGCGCCAGCTGCAGATGAACTCGGCTCGGGAAAAGAAAATCAGCGACCTGAAGGACTTCATCGCCAAGTTCAGCGCCGGCACCCGCGCCACCCAGGTGCAGTCGCGCAAGAAGCTCATCGAAAAGCTGGCGCCGAGCGACATCAAGCGCAGCAACATTGCGCGGCCGTACATCCGCTTCGACGTCGGCCGCGAATCGGGCAAGCACGTGTTCGACTTCGAGGATCTGGCGCAAGACTATGGCAGCGGCAACGTGTTCGCGCCGTTTCGGGCCCATATCAACCGTGGCGAGCGCATCGGGTTGCTCGGCAAGGACGGCGCGGGCAAGACGACGCTACTGCGGATGCTGGTCGGTGACTTGAAGCCGACTGGCGGCCGGTTGGCCCCGGGCCACGAGGTGCAGGTCGGCTACATGCCGCAAGAGCACGAGTCGACCATCGAACCGGGCAAGACCATCGACTCGTGGCTGCACGACTACAAGCCGCAAGCGGACTTGGAAGAGGTACGCGGGTTGCTCGGCCGCATGCTTTTCCGCGGCGACGAGGGCCAAAAAGCCACCGCAACGCTGTCGGGCGGCGAGCGCGTGCGCATGCTGTTCAGCCGGCTGATGCTGCTGAAATTCAATACATTGGTACTCGACGAGCCGACCAACCACTTGGACTTGGAAGGCTGCTCGTCGCTGGCGGAGGGATTGGCTGAATTCAAAGGCACGCTGTTCGTCGCCACCCACGACCGCAACTTGCTGGCCGAAGCCTGCACCCGCATCTGGTACATCAAGGACGGCGAGATCCTGGACTTCGCCGGCAAGTACGAGCAGTTTGCCGAACGGTATGGCCACTGACACCGCTGCGAAGAACAACGCGGAGGACCAGGTCGACCCTGACCTGCTGGTGGTTCGCAGCAAGTCAGAGCGCCGCCGCCTCGACCGCCAAAAGGCCCTGCCGACCTGGGGCGAGTCGGTCGAGCAGACCCGCGCCCGCAGAACGCGACTGGTCAAACAACTGGCAGTGCAAGCCGGCTTTTCGCGCGTCGGCATCGCAGCTGCCCAAGCCTTGCCCGACCACCAGACGACCCTGCAGGCGTGGATCGACCGCGGCATGCACGGCGAAATGGCGTGGATGGCCAGCGAAGTCGGCCGGCGCTGCGACCCCGGTCAAGTGGTGGCGGGCGCCCAGTCGGTGGTCCTGCTGGCCCTGGACTACGACACCGGTCAGCCGCGCACCCGCGATCTGGACCTGCAGGGGCAGGATCGCGTGTGGATTTCCCGCTATGCCTGGGGCGACGACTACCACGTCGTGGCGGAGCGGCGGCTCAAGCGGCTCGAAGACGCCGTCACCGCGGCGCTAAAGCAGGAACTGGGCGACAGCTTTCGCGGGCCGGCCGGGCCGGTGCGGCCGTTTGCCGCCGTGCGCGATTTTCGCTGGTACGTGGACCACGGCCCGTTGCTGGAGCGGGTGTGGGCGCAGCGCGCGGGGCTGGGCTGGCAGGGCCGGCACTCGCTGCTGGTGGATCCGCGGCGCGGCAGCTACTTTTTCCTGGCCGCCGTGGTGACCAGCGTTGCGCTGGACCCCGACGAGCCGATGGCCGACCACTGTGGCTCGTGCCGGGCTTGCGTCGATGCCTGTCCGACCGGCGCGATTCTGGCCGACCGACTGGTGGATGCGCGCAAATGCATCAGCCACGCCACCATCGAGGTCGACGGCCCGGTGACGCCCGAAATCCGGGCGCTAGCCGGCGATCACCTGTTTGGCTGTGACTTGTGCCAGGAGGCGTGCCCGTTCAACCGGTTTTCGCAGCCGTGCGGTGACCCGGCGTTCGAGCCGCGGCCGGGCCTGCTGGCGCCAACGCGGCCGGAAGTGCGCGCGTGGGCCGAACTGGGCGGCGATGCGCACCTCGCAGGCAGCCCGTTGCGGCGGCGGGGAGTAGATGCGTTGGCCCAACTAGCGAGCCAAGACGCGGCTGAACCTATCGCGCGCTAGACCTCGCAGCGGGCGGCGGGCGACGGACCTCAGGTTGCCCAAGCCCCATGCCGCGAGCACAATGCACCATGCGCTGTGGGGCAGCGTTGGAGGAACCATGAGATCGTGGATTGTCGCCGCGGCCGCGCTGACCTGCTCATTCACCGCCACCCAAGCCCTGGCCTGCGGCGCGTGCGTCACCCGGCCCGGCCCGCCCGGCCCCGCCAACCCGGCGTACGTCGCCCAAAAGGCTGAGCGCATCTTCTTTGGCTTCGACCCGGCAACCAAGCGCAGCGTGGCCTGGGTCGAGATCCGCTACACCGGCCAGCCCGAAGACTTTGGCTGGGTGGTGCCGATGCCTAAGAAGCCGACCATTGGCGTCGGCGCGACCTATCTGTTCGACCGCTTGGACCAGGCAACGGCGCCGCGCTTGACCATGAAAGTGGGACCGAACCGCGAGAACTGTCGGGTGCCCCAGCAGGCCAACTCCGGCGGCGGGTTCGGCTGTGCCGAAGAAGCGAGCGTTTTGCGGGCCACGTCTTCGGGCGGCTCAGGGGCCAATCTGGCCGCCGACACGAGCAACGGCGGGCGCGGCAAGGTCGTGGTCGTTGAGCAATCCACCATCGGCCCCTACTCGTATGCGGTGTTGGCCAGCACGGACTCGGGCGATCTGGTCAAGTGGCTCAACGACAACAGCTACGTCACGCCCAAGGAAGCCACGCCGATCATCGACGCCCACCTTAAGAAGGGCGACGTGTTCGTGGCACTGAAACTCTTGAACAACAAGGGCATCGACGCCATCCGACCGGTGACGTTCACCATGGACGACGCCGACCCGTGTGTGCCGCTGCGCCTGACTTCGATCGCGGCAGTCGAAGACATGGAGGTCATCGTCTACCTGGCAGGCCCCGGTCGCGGCATGCCCAAGAACCACCTGCATGTGCAGGTCAACCCGTACCGGCTGGCCTGGGAAAATGGCGGCGGCAACTACGGTCAGGTATTGGCGACCGCGATGGACGAAGCCGCGGGCCGCGCATTTGCGACGGAGTTTGCCGGGCCAACCAAAGGTCTGGCGGTGGCCGGGCCGCCGAGCGACGTCGCGGCGATGAGCTTGCAGTTCGGACGACCGGTCGACGTGGGCCAGTTGGCGAGCGCGTACTTGCCTGGAGAGCTGGTGGCCAAAGGCCGCCTGGATGCCAGCGCCTTTGCCGAGGTGACCACCACCGCGCAGCTGGCGGCGGCGCTCAAGAAGTCGCAGTTCCTGCTGGCCGATGAAGTGCAGGCGACGCTCGATCGCTATGTACTCGGTCCCAACGCCAGCAAGGGCGTCAGCTGGGCCAATGTGCAGGTTACCGGGTCGTTTGACGCCGTTGAGCTGCCCAACCCAGCCACCAAGGTCGATGGCAAAAGCCTGGCGGCCGAACTGTCGCTGTTCGCCGGTGGGCTCAAAGACGCAGTCGGCCTCATCGAAGCCCAACCGACGCTGACGCGGTTGTCGATGCGGATTTCGCCCAAAGAGATGACCCGCGACCCGCTGTTCGCGTTTCACCCCAAGCTGCCGGAAGTCAACAGCAACTGGTCGGCGACGTTGTCCAACGTCTGCGTCAATGGCGACAACACGGACAACGGTGCTCGCCTGCAGATCACCGGTCGCAAGGAGTCGCACATCATCCGCAATGGCCACGCCGGGTTCACGACCTTCCAAACCGTGGCGGCGACCGTCAAGACGGCGTTGGAGCCGCGCTTTGCCAAAATGCCGGCGGCGGCAGTGGTCGAGGTGCTTGACGAAGCCTTGCCGGCGATGCCGGTGCCCCCGGCGCAAATCGAGCTGGTGGACCTGGCGATCGGGCTTGCGGTGCCCGGCGCGCCGACCTTGCCCAAGGACTTCGTGCTCAAGCCTGCCGAACCCCGGCTAGTGGTGCCGGCCTCTGACCCGAACCTGGACACGGTGACGGCCGCCAACTCCGCTGCTGCGGATCCGGGCGGCTGCAAGCTCGGGCACCACGGACGGGCGGTGTCGGCGTTCGCGCTGGTGGCCCTGGCGCTGCTGACGGTGCTCGCCGTGCGTCGGCGGCCGTCGTGAAGCGCGCTGTTGCGGCGTTGGCGCCGCTGGTGCTGCTGTTGGCGCTCCCCGCTTTCGCTGGCGAACCACCGCCTATGGCCGCGGGCATCAACTTTGCGCGGCTGCCGGCGGCGATGATCGACGCCAAATTCGAGCTTGGCTTGGGTGAGTTGAGCGCGGCCGTCCTGGGCTGCTTCGGCGGCGACTTGCGCCGCGGCGATGACAACTTGGGCTCCACGGCCTACGGTGGCGGCGCGCAGCTGCTGTGGTGGGGCATTGGCGACCGTGCGCGCGGCATGCACGTCGGCGTTGAGGGGCGCGTCGAGTGGCGCACGGCGAAAATGGGCAACAGCAACAACAACGTGGTCACCGACGTTGACAGCCGGGCCTGGCACGTGGGGGCGTTGGTGGGCGGCCGCTATGCTTCGGTTCGTGGCGTGTTCATCGGCGGGCAGTTGGGCGCGCGACGGGTGATGGCCGCGACCAAAGCGAGCTGTTGCGGCGGGCAGACGCTGAACAAGGACGAGGCGAGTTGGGCGCCGCTGCTGGTGATGGACGCGGGGTGGCTGTTTTGAAAAATGCGGCGTTCGTGCCCATCGCTGCAGCTTTGGCTCTAGCGTCCCCAGGCATGGCCGAAGCCAAACCGATGGGGCCGGCCGCAGGCAGGGCTTGGCTCGTAGTCGGTCAAGGCCTGCATGGGTTGGTACTCGGGGAGGAAATTGGGCGCCTGACCGGGTTGGGCCAACGAATTGAGTTGGACTTCGGCGTGGCGGCGACCATGGCGTTGGGTTCACTGCTGGTGCCTGGTGTGACCGCCGGCCGAGCGGCGGCCGTCAACGCTGGTACAGCGCTTGGTGCCCTGCATGGAGTCGCTTTCGCCGATTGGAGTGGACCAAAGACCCTGGGGCCACCCATGCTTGTCGGGCAATTGGTCGGCACAGGCCTAGGTTTTGCTTTGGCGTGGACCGATCCGGACCACAGGCGGGTCGCGACTGCGAATTCCATTGCGTTCTGGTCGGGCCTGCTCCTGTACGAAATCCGCAAAAGTCGTTCCCAGGCCGACGACTTGTACGTAGGCGTCCTCGCTGCCGACCTAGGCTGGGCGTTGGGGTATGCGGTAGCGCCCGATCTGGGGCTGTCACCGGGAACGCTGGCGAGAATCGACCTGGCCGTTGCCGGGGCGTGGACGGTCGGATTCTTCTATCGCGAAACCGCGGGCAGCACCCGCAGTGCGTACTTTCCAGCCTTGGCGGTCGCCGCTAGCCTTGGTTTTGGTCTTGGACTCGCCCGCCCCTGGGACGACCGCCCGCTGACGCTGATGCCCACGGCCAACGGCCTTGCGTTGGCGGGGCAGTTCTGACACGTCCGAGCTAGCACGCTTCCCGGCCACGGCGCACCCGGCTAAACTGCACTGGCTCCCATTCGGAGACTGGATCGTCTGTCGCCATGCTCGGCCCCACCATCACCCGCATGCACGTCAGGGGATTGCGCACGCTGGCAGACGTGTCGCTGGATTTGCGCGGCCTGACCGTCGTCACAGGCGACAACGGTTGCGGCAAAAGCACCCTGGTCGAGGCGTGCGAGATCGCCCGTCGGGCTGCGGAGCCACAGTTCTTGCCCAAAATCGCAGAGATCCACGGCTGGCCGTACTTGTTGGCACGCGGGGGCGCATCTAGCCAGACAGCAATAACTATCGACGTGGGCGAGGTGAATGCGCAGACCTTCCGGTATCGCCTGGAATGGGCCGAGCACGACGTCGTCCGCGAAGTCATCGGCCTCGCGACTGAAGACTCTGCCGAGCTCGGGCTACGAATTCACCGCGACAACGCCGACTCGCGTGGTCCATTCGCAGAGCCCGGCCAGCCTCTCGCCGATGGTGCAACCTGGGCGACCGGCGCAGTGCCGGCTGATCACTACGACACCGCGGTCTCAGCGCAATTGGGACGCCACCCGCAGCAGGGCTTGGCCGCCAGCCGCTGCGCCCTCGCGCTTCGAGATATTGCCGTACACCCGGGCTTTGATACGACAGCACGTTGGGCGACGCGCAAGGCCAATCGCGAGTCTGCCATGCGAACGCCGCCGCAGCTGCGCCCTGCCGCCGATTTGGAACACATGGGCGCCAACCTGGCGTGTTTGTGGCACGCCATCAAGGCCAATACGCCCGGAGCCAAGTACGCTGAACACATGTGGCGGGTGTCGGAGTTGCTGGGCTGCGATGTGGAGGACGTGCGCGTGCCGTCGCAGGCCGGCGGCGGGTACGTCGCCATTGAGGTTGCATTTCGCGGACAAGCACCAGTGACCCAAGCGGCGCTGTCTGATGGCCAGTTGGCGCTCTTGTGCTACTTGGGCATGTTGCTGGCGCCGACGAGGCGCAGCCTGCTGGTCTTGGACGAACCGGATTTGCACCTGCACCCGCGTGCCCTCTACCACTTGGTTCACCTCCTCGTGGAGTTGGCCAGTCGCCACCCGGTGTTGGTGACCACGCACAGCGACCGCATGTTGGATCTGCTCTCTGCGCCCGCGGATCAGGTGGTGGTGGCAGAGCTTGATCGCGCAACCCGGTCGACGCGGCTACTTCGGCCTCAGCGCGAGGTGTTAGCGCAGTGGATCGACACCTTCCGCGGCTACGGCGGTTTGCGGGCAGCGGGGCTGGAGCCGCGCGTCCTGCCGGAGCCGTAATGTCTGGCCGCATCGTCGTGTTGTACGAGGATCGCACGGTCAACGCGGAGTCGGCGGCGCACCGCCTGCTGCTGGCCTTGGTCCGGGATCGACTGGGTGTGGGCCCTTTCGTTGCCTTGGGCGTGGACGCGCACGGCTGCGGCGGCAACGCCGAGGTCCTGCGAAAGGCAAAGGCGTGGGGCGACCGGTTTTCGGAACCCCACCGCACCTTTGCGATCGTAGACGGTGATGCGATTGACGCCGTTGTTGGCGCTGGCCCAGCTTGCCACGCGGCCCGGCGCGACCGGTGGGCCACCGTTGGCGGAGCCGCGGCAAAGTTGGTTGTGTTACGACAAAATATGGAGCAAGTCGTCCAGGCAGTCACCGGAACAGCGACTGTGCACAAGGGCGAGGCATTCCGGTCCGCGGCACTGCGACCCTTTGTTTTCGATGGGACGGCGCGGGCAAGACTGCGAGCGAGGCCGGACCCGCCTGCCGCCTTGCGGGACCTCCTGTATTTGGCGGACAAAGTTGCGGTGGCGCTGGAAAACCCTTGATCGACCTGACCATCACCCCCGCCGAAACACCCCCCGCAGCGCCGCATTGACCTGCCCCGCGCACTGCCGAATCGCCCCGTGCCCGGCGTCAGGCAGCCGCAGCAGTTCTGACCCCGCAATCGCCGCGTGCAGGTCCTCGCTGTGGTGCGGCGCAATCAAGATGTCCTGGCCCGGCTGCAATACCAGCACCGGACGGCCGCCCAACGCCGCCAGCCGGTCACGGGTATCGTGGGCTCGCATCGCCCGCAACTGCCGCGCCACCGTCGCCTTGGGCTGACCAGGGCCGTAGTCGCGGTCCAGGTCGGCCGCCACGGCCGCAAACCCCGGCTGGCCCCGCACCGCCGCCGGAAACAACAAGCGCGCCATCGCCGCCACCCGCAGCCGGCGCGACGGCGCGCCATTGAGCACCAACCACGGCCACGCCGCCAACGGAGGCCGCGCTGCGCCAGGACCGCCGGCATGGGTCGCCAACAGCGACAGCGTTCGCACCCGCTGCGGCGCCGCCAGGGTCACGTGCTGCGCGATCATGCCACCCATCGACTGACCGACCACGTGTGCGGTCTGGTGGCCCAGGTGATCGAGCAACGCCAGGGCATCGGCGGCGAAATCGGCCATGGTCCAAGTGCCCGCCGGCGAACCGGAGCCGCTGACGCCGCGGTTGTTGAACCAGATGACCTCATGGTCCGCGGATAGGCCCTCGACCTGGCCCATCCACGCGGTGCCGGGCGTGGCAAAGCCCATGATCAGCAATACCGGCGGGCCGTTGCCGCGGCGGTCGTATTCGATGGCGTGTCCGGCTGGAGCGATGAACGACTGCATGGTTCCCTTTGCCGGAGTCTGGCGGTGGCTCCGGCCAAAATGAGACGACGACTTAGCAAATTCAACGGTCAGGGCGTGCCGGCCAGGCGTGGAAGCCTGGCCGCACCCAGAAGTGGAAATGATCTACCGCAGTTCGCGCAAGCACGCGGCCCAATCCGCCGCCGCCAGCAGCCACGGATCCGCCTTGCCCAGCTTGACGCGCCACGGCGCAGCATCCTTGGCCCGCTCCGCCGCGCAAGCGCGCACCGCGGGCCTGTCGCGGGCACTTTTGTGCGGCGCCACCTGGGTGTCGGCGTGCAGCGCGGTCGGTAGATCGGCCTCGCGACTGCTGCCAGCGATCGTGCCCGGAGGATTCGGCAGCTCCACATCGGGCTCGACGCCCAGGCTCTGCAGCGACCGCCCGCGCGGCCCACGGTAGGTGGCGATGGTCAGCAGCACTGCCCAGGCGCCGACCGAGGCGTCGATGACGGCCTGCACCGAGCCCTTGCCGTAGGTGCGCTGGCCGAGCACCACGGCCCGATCGTGATCTTGCAGCGCACTGGTGACCATCTCGCACGCGGAGCGGCACTCGCCGTCGACGAGCACCACCAACGGGTGGCTCAGGTCGTCCTTGGCCGACTTGGCCGAAAATACCTTGGGCGGCGGCTTCTTGTTGTGCTGGGTCGCCACCACGCCGTCGCCCAGCAGCACGTCTGCCACCGCGATCGCTTCCTTGACCCAGCCGCCGCCGTTGCCGCGCATGTCGAGCACCAGCGCCGTGGGCAGCTGACCCGTCTCCAACTGCACATCGAGCAACGCTCCGCGGACACCTGGCGCCGAACCGCTGGCAAAGCTGCCGAGGCGAATCGCGCCGACGCCTGTCGCCTCGCCAATCGCGTAGCCGGTGACGTTGCTGCGCACGAAAGCGGCGCGCTTAAGTGAGAGCTTCTTTGGCTTGCTGGCTGCCGGTGCCTGGGCCTCGATCGTCACCTTGCTGCCGGCCTTGCCCTCAAGCAGCGCATTCAAGCCGCGGGGCTCCAACTTAGCCAGCTCCTTGCCGTCGATGCGCAGCACGATCCAGCCCTTGCGCAAGCCAGCCTTGGCCGCCGGACCGTCGCGCTCGACGCGCGCCACCGACACCACCTCGCCGTCTTTGCCGAGCGTCATGCCGACGTCGACGTTTTCGCTCTGCGCGGACTCTTTCTCCAAAGCGTTGAACAGCGCCATCGGCATCACGCTGCCGTGCGCGTCCAGGCCTTGCAGAAAACCGCCAGTGGCCACCCGCCACATCCGACTCTTGCGTGCGGTGCGCGGATCCGCGTTGGTCGGCGTCGTACCCGCGGGCAAAGGCGGCGGCGCGTCGGCCGGCAGCGGCTGGGCGTCGAGCAGGGCTTCGGCATGGCGCGCAAGGCAGTCGAACGCGGCGGGGTCGATGGCCGCGCGTGCCCACGCCGCGTGGATGCGGCGCGTCAGTTCCTTGCGCTTCTCGCGCTGCGCGCGCAGTTCGGCAGACGACGCGGCGGCCGGTCCCGCTTTCTCGCGCAGGAACAACACGGCGTCCAGTGTCCGACTACCGCAAACGGGCAACTCAATGAACTTGCCCACCCACCCGTCGGCATTCGCCGGGTCGTTGCGCTCCGCCATCGCAAAGGACCGCGGCACCAGTTCCAGCGGCGGATCCAGGGTCTTGTAGAGGCCGACGGCTGCCAGCGCCCACGCCCGCGCCGGTAGTTTTGGCAAGACGTGGTACTCGTCTGCCAATACCACTGCCTCGTCGAACCCGGGTCTGGTGAACACCAACTCTGCCCAAGCAGCTTCGGCGCGGTCCATCTGGGCAAAAGCCGGAGTGCCCAGTAGCCACACCGCGCACGCGACCCATCCGGCTGCCGCGCGCGCGCTCACCTGGACCTCCCTACTCGACCCAATGGCTGGCAGCAACCTGGCCGGTGGCTGTGACGCGCGGGAAGGTGCGTTGGGCTAGTGGCCGTGACCGGCGTGCGGGTCCGCGGCCGCAGCGGGTGGCGCGGCAGGGGCCTCGGCGACGGGCCTCGCAGGCTCGGCGGCAACCGCGGCAGCCTTGTTGATGCCCGGCGCGGCGGTCTCGTAGGCCAGGTGCGCCGACGCAGTGCCATTACGAATGCTGGCGACTGCGCGCTGACCGACCGACATCGCCCGGCCCGGCAGCGCGCCAATCAGCAGGATTCCCGCCGCCGCGATGCCCATGGCCCAGTCCAGGCTCGGCTCGCGAATGTAGTCGCGCTGCACCCGGCCCTCGGGGCGCATGTACACGAACACGGTCACCCGCAGGTAGTAGTAGGCGCTGACCACCGAGTTCAGCACCAGCAAGATGACGTGAATCAGGTACTTGCCGTCCTCGACCGCCAGTACGTCGCGCACCAGCTGCAGCTTGCCAAAGAAGCCAAGCGTCGGCGGCACGCCGGCGAGCGAAATCATCGCCAGCGCCAGCACCGCTCCAGCAAACGGGTGACGGCGGCCCATACCGGCCAACTGTGCCTCGCCGGACAGCTCTTCGCCCGACTTGCCGACCGCCGCCAGCGCTGCAAACGCCGCCAGCGAGGCCAGGGCGTAGCCAACCAGGTAGAACGGCACCGCTCCCGTCGGCTGCAGGTAGCCGCGAAACTGCGGATCGGCCACCACCGCCACGCAGCCGAGCAACAGATAGCCGGCGTGGGCGACTGATGAATACGCCAGGATCCGCTTGACGTTGCGCTGCGTCAACGCCAACAGGTTGCCGACGGTCATGCTGAGCACGGCCACGGTCGCCAGGATTTTGGGCAGCGCGGTGTGCAGCACATCCATCGCCGGCCCCGACATCGCCACGTACAGGAACTTGACCAGCGCGGCAAAGCCCGCGACCTTGACCGCCGAGGCCATAAAGCCGGTCACCGGCGTCGGCGCACCTTCGTAGGCGTCGGGCGCCCACATGTGGAATGGCGCGGCAGCGACTTTGAACAGGAACGCAGCACCGGTCAGCGCCATCGCCAGACCCAGCCAGAAGTCGCCAAACGCCGTCGGCGTGCGCAGCGCCCTAGCAATCTCGATGTAGGTGGTGCTGCCCGACAGGCCGTAGACGAACGCCATGCCGTACAAGAGCAGCGCCGACGCCACTGAGCCCATGATGAAGTACTTCATGCCCGCTTCGACGCTGGCGAGCGACGTGCGCTTAAAGGCGACCAGCGCATAGACCGCCATCGACATGATCTCGAGCGCGATGAACAGCGTGATCAGGCTCTCGGCGGCGACCATGCTGGTCATGCCGAACGCGGCGAAGTTGACGAGCGCGTAGTACTCGCCGTAGCTCACACCGTGCTCAACCAACCAGCTTGGGCTCGACAGGTGGGTGAGCGCGGTGCAAAGGCCGATGAGGCCAATGAAAAACAGCGTGTAGTTGCTCGCCGACAGGTGGTACGCAAAGGCCACCGTCCGCATCTCGTGCGGGCCGAACTTGTAGAGCAGCACCGCGGCCAACACCGCGAGTGCGGAGAACGCCGCGCCGAACCAGCCCCAGAAGCGGCGGCTGGCCTCGTCGGCCTTGAGGAACGGGTCCACCACCAGGGTGAACAGGGCCGCGAACAGCAAAATCAGCTGTGGAGCGACCAGTGCCAGATCGTGCAGCATCGGGGGTGGCTCCTATTCGGTCGCGGCGGCAGGGCGGTGGTGTAGCGCCGCGCGCTGTTCGCGCTGGTAATCGGCAGGGGACCGCGTCTGCTGAATCTGCGGCCGCAGCGGCGCCACCATCGCATGGACGGTCGCTTCGCTCAGGTGCAGCCAGCCCGAGGGCTTGATCCCAATCCACAGTATGAACACCGCCAGCACACTGACGATGAAGCGCTCACGCCAACCGATGTCGCGCAGGTGGCCCATGTCGGGGTTGGTCAGCTCGCCGAAAAACACGCGGCGCACCACGCTCAGCATGTAGACGGCGCCCAAGACGATGCCCAGCGTCGCGATGCCGGTGCCAACCAGCACCACGTTGCGCCAGACGTAGCCACCGTCGGTGCGCGGCAACAGCGCCGACTGCACGCCCTCTTTAAAGGAGCCGGCGAAAATCAGGAACTCGCCGACAAAGCCGTTGGTCAGCGGCAGCGCGATCGAACTCATGGTCACGAATACGAAGAAGGCAGTAAAGACCGGCATCTTCTTGGCGATGCCACCAAACGCCTCGATTTCGCGCGTGTGCGCGCGCTCGTAGACGAAGCCGACCAGGAAGAACAAGGCGCCGGTCGACAGGCCGTGGTTGATGCCCTGCAAGATCGCGCCCTGCAAGGCCTCTTCGTTAAAGACCGCGATGCCGAGCAGCACGAACCCCAAGTGCGATACCGAACTGTACGCCACCAACCGCTTGACGTCGGTCTGCACGTACGCCATCAGCGCGCCAAACACGATGCCGATGACCGCCAGCGCCACGAACACCCACGCGTAGCGGCCCATGGCGCCCGGGAACAGCGGAATGGCAAAGCGCAGTAGCCCATAGGTACCGAGCTTGAGCAGCACGCCAGCCAGGATGACCGAACCGGGCGTCGGCGCCTCGGTGTGGGCGTCGGGCAGCCAGGTGTGGAACGGAAACGCCGGCACCTTGATGAGAAACGCCACCGCAAACGCGCCAAACAGCCACATCTGCTCCTGGTCGGTGAGCTTGGCGGCCACCATGTCGGTCAGGCGGAACGAGCCGCCGGCCTTGTGGTACAGCACCAGGATCGCGACCAGCATCAGCAGCGACCCCAACATGGTGTAGATAAAGAACTTGACGGTCGCGTAGATGCGGTCTTTGCCGCCCCAGA
>SXRM01000099.1 GCA_005792545.1 Pseudomonadota bacterium
ATGTCGGTCGCTGCCACCTTGTCCACGCGCTTGAACAGCTCGCGCATCGAGTCCGAGGCGCCGACCAGCGAGCCAAAGTTCATGCGTTCGATCTGCGCCGTCAGGTTCTGGTTGGTCAGCTGCAGGTCGTTGACCACCAGCGCGTTCTTGACCGCCATCGCCGCCTGCGCGGCAAACACCGTCGCCACCTCGCGCGACTCTTCGCTGAACAGGTTGACCACGTTTTCGTTGCCCAGGTAGATGACGCCGAGCAACTCGCCCTTGGTCTGCAGCGGCGTACACAGCACCGAACAGATGCGGAAATCCATCACCGACTGCGCGGCCTTGAACTCGCGGTCGTTGAGCGCGTCGGACACGATGATCGACTGCTTGGTTTGTAGCACCCGATCGACGATCGAATCCGAGAGCGCGAGGCCCGCCAGCGGCGCCGTCTTGCCCCCGGCCGTGCGCGCCGCTTTGGGCTGGATCTTGCCGTCTTTGAGCAGCAGTACCACACCGCGCGCCGCCTGGGTGACGTCAATGATGGTGTCGAGCATGGTCTCGAGCAGGCGATCGATCTCGTAGGTCGCGGCGAGCGCCTCCGAGAAGCGTGCGAGGCTGCTGAGCAAACCTGCGCCGCCGACGGCACCAGGCCGCACGCCGGAGTCGCGCGGTCGCTGCGCCGACTGGAAGCGCAGCCGCACCGTGCCAAAATCCAAGATGTCGCCCTGCTGCAGCTGGTGGCGGTCGGTGCGGCGGCCGTTGACGACGAACTTGTCGCCGACGGCTTCAATCAGCGCCCCTTTGCTCTGCACCTGCACGTGGGCGTGCACATCCATGATGCCGCGGCCGCGCAGGCGCACGTCGCAGTCGGCGTTGGTGCCGATCGAGAACACGCCCTTGTCGACCGGGTGGGTCGCCTTGATGGTGTCACCGGGGCCGAGTTCGAAGAACACCAGGGGTTGCATGCAGAGCCTCTTGGGCAGGCGGCGAGCATCGCCCGGGCGCCGCCAAAGCGCAATGCTGGGTAAAATCTAGTGGTGTTTCAGATTGTTCAGTCGGTAGGGCGCGGCGGCCACGTTGCGCGGTGGGTGCTCCACGCGTCCCAGACGCCGTAGCCAGCGAGCAGCCAGAATGCGGCGCCCGCGGAGATTTGCCAGGCGTCGTCCTGCCACGGTCTTGCGCCCACGCGGCCGGCGTCGCGGTTGCGCAGGTACAGCGCCGCAGATACCCCGCCGAGCAGGACCTCGCCGCCCAGGAAGATCCAGCCCTTGACTGGTTGGCGATTCGAGAACTGCCCGACGCCAAACGGAAAGACGTTCAAGTAAAGCGGCGGAGCCGCGGCTTTGCGTGGGTCCGGGCCGTCCAGGTCCGGCGGCGGCGCCTGGCCCTTGATGACGCCGGTGTCGATGAGGCGCTTGCGGCGCGCCTCGAACTCCTCAATCATTTTAGGCGGGTACTGCGCTGGCTCCAGCTTGGAGCCGGGCGCGCGTACCAAAAGCGCGGTGAACTCGTCGGCCGCCGCCTCGCGCTTGCCCTGCCACCAATAGGCGGCGCCCAGGTATTCGCGCGCTTTGAGCTCGCGGCGTGGGTCGAGTCGGGTAGTCGGGTAGAGCAGGGCCGACAAGCGCTCGATGGCTTTCTCGAACTCGTGGTATTTGAAGTAGTTGACCGCGGTCTCCCACTGGGCGCCGAGGTCGTCTTCGCCGCCCGGCACTTTGTCGGGCTCGGCCGGGCTGGGCGACGGCGGCGTGGTCGGACCCGGCGGGGCCGCCCGTAGCAACTGCGGCAGCGCGGAGCCGCATGCGACGGCGATCGCGACGGTCCACACAAGCACCCGATTTTGCGCGCATTGCGTCATCCGCGGGGTCGCTGGGGCCGGGCGGGCAAACGCCGCCTTGTGGCGATGCTACGGCAGGCCACTGGATGTGCCAAGAACACGCGACCGGCCGTCCGCAAAACTGGCCGGTGTCGCCGCCAATGTTACGCTGCGCCCACCGCTCCGATTGCGGATCCGCAGGTCGCCGTTGAAAGTCACGTTCGTCCGCCACGGCGCCAACCAGTTCACCGGCTCGCCGCGGCTGGTCGGCCGCACCGATGTGCCGCTCAGTGAACTGGGCAAGAAGCAAGCCGACGCCGTCGCTGCACGTCTCGCTGGCCGGCTGTTTGACGCACTTTGGTCCAGTCCGCTGCAGCGCTGCGCCGATACCGCGCGGACCATTGGCGCGCGCGTCGACTTGGAGCCGCTATTCGACGCTCGGCTGCTCGAAGTCAACCTCGGCAAGCTCGAAGGACTGTCGTTCGGCGATCTGCCCAACGGACCCAAGACCTTTCGCGAGCGTTGGGGCAAGCGACCCGGCACCACGCGCTTTCCCGGCGGCGAGACCATCGCGCAATGCGGCGCCCGCGGCTGGAAGGTGCTGGAAGAACTCTACGATCGCTACCCAGATGGTCATGTGGTCGTCGTGTGCCATATGTTCGCGATCCAAGCGATGCTGGCGCGGATATTCCTGCTCAAACCTCATCTTTTCCGCACTTTTGCCATCGACGTGGCCAGCCTGACCACCGTGCAGATGGCCAAGGGCGGCTTTCGGCTGCTGCAGCTCAATGACGTCAGTCACTTGGACAGCCTGCCGGTGTCACCGACCATGACCCCGGCAGCGTTGCCGGCGCGCATTCGACCGTAATCGCAGCAGTTCTGGACAAACGTGTCGCTTCAGGCTGACGAAGTTGCGCGTTGGCTGCGGCGGCGTGTGCGTGCTAAGTTCCGCGCCCTTTCGGTCCCTTGACCGCTGCCACCGAGTCCATGTCTGACGCCGCGCCGAGCCTGCAAGACCGCCTGCCCAAGAACTACGACCACCTGCAGACTGAGCCGCGCTGGGTGGCCCAGTGGGAGGCTTGGCGGCTCTACCACCACGACCCTGACAGCCCCGCCGGTCGCGCCGGTCGCACCTTTGCCATCGACACGCCGCCGCCCTACGTCAGTGCCGCCCACCTGCACACCGGCCACGCGATGAGCTACTCGCAGGCCGAATTCGTGGTTCGTTTCAAGCGCATGCGCGGCTACGAGATCTTCTATCCGATGGGTTTTGACGACAACGGGCTGCCAACGGAGCGCTACGTCGAGCAGAAGTACAAGATCCAGAAGGGCAAAATCACCCGCCAGGAATTTGTCGACTTGTGCCTCAAAGAGACCCGCGCTGGCGCCGCAGTCTACGAGACGCTGTGGCGGGCGCTGGGCCTGTCGATCGACTGGCGCATGACCTACTCGACGATCCAGCCGCGCGCGGTGCGCCACGCCCAAGCGAGCTTTCTGGATCTGGTGCGCCAGGGTCGGCTTGAGCGGCGCGCCGACCCGATCCTGTGGTGTCCAGCGTGCAGCACGGCGCTGGCGCAGGCCGACGTCGAGGCTGGCGACGAGCAGAATAGGCCGATGCACGCGGTGCGCTTCGACGTCGACCCGGCGACGGCGCCGCAAGGTGCACCCGCAGATGGCGTCATCGAGACCACTCGGCCCGAACTGGTGACGGCGTGCGTGGCCCTGGCTTGCCACCCGGATGACAAGCGATTCGCGGCGCTGCGCGGCCTGCGCTTTCGGGTGCCGCTGACGCACCTGCGCTTTGCCAAGACCACGGCGACCAGCGAAGACGGCAGCATCGACAGCGCCGGCGTGGTCAGCGTTGCCGACTACCGCACGATTCCGCTGATTTTCGACGACAGCGTCGATCCAGAGTTCGGCACCGGGCTGATGATGGTCTGCACCTTCGGTGACCCCGAAGACATCGCCAAGTGGCGCAAGCACGGCCTGGACACGGTGATGATTCTGGACCCGGCCGGCCGCTTGACTACGCCGGATCTGCCCGAGTTGGACGGCAAGCGCGTCCACGTGCCCGCCAAAGGCTCGGCGGTGTACAGCGAGGCGCGGGCGGCGGCAGTCGAGCTGTTGCGCAGCCACAGTCACCTGCTTGGCGTGCGCGACAACCCGTCGCGCGCCAGCCTGCACGAGCGCTGCAGCACGCCGGTCGAGATCCAGGTCGCGCCGCAGTGGTTCATTCGCCTGCTCGACCTCAAAGACGAGCTGTTGGAGCGCGGCCGCCAGTTGACCTGGCACCCCGAGTTCATGCGCGAGCGCTATGAGCAGTGGGTCCAAAACCTGCGCTGGGACTGGAACATCTCGCGTCAGCGCTTCTACGGTGTGCCGTTTCCGGTGTGGTTCTGCAACGCCTGCCAGGCGCCCAACTACGCGACCGTGACCGAGCTGCCGGTCGATCCGCTGATGACGGCTTGCGCGCGGCCGTGTACTGCGTGCGGCAGCGGCGACCTGCGGCCTGAGCCCGACGTCATGGACACCTGGATGACGTCGAGCCTGACGCCAATGATCAACGCCAACTGGGCGATGTGGCAGGACCAACCCGCAGAAAACACGCCAGTCGCCGATCGCGCCCGGCCGACGCTGTATCCGGCCGGTATTCGCGTTCAGGCTCACGAGATCATTCGCACCTGGCTGTTCTACACCGTCGCCAAGGCGCACTTGCATACCGACTGCCTGCCGTGGAAGGCGGTGATGATTTCGGGCTGGGGCCTGGACCGCCACGGCAAGAAGATGAGCAAGCGCGCCGGCAACTTCGTCGATCCGGCCGAGGTGGTCGCCAAGTACGGCGCGGACAGCCTGCGCTACTGGGCGGCCGGCGCCAACCTGGGCAACGACCTGCGCTACCTCGAAGACGACGTCAAGGGTGGCAAAAGGCTACTGACCAAGCTATGGAATTCCACGCGATTTGCGCTGCTGTACCTCGACTCCTGGACGCCCGGCCAGGTGACCGAGACGCCGACCGCCGCCGATCGCTGGATTCGCGCGCGCGCGGTGCAGACAGTGCGCGAAGCGACGTTGGCCTTTGAGTCGTGCGAATACAACCGCGCCGTCCGCGCCGCGGAAGTCTTCTTCTGGTCCGACTGGTGCGACAACTACCTGGAAATCATCAAGGATCGCTTTCGCCAGGATACGCGCTTTGCGCCCGGCGACGTCGAGGCCGCGCGGCAGACGCTGCTGCAAGGCACCTATGCGCTGCTGCGGCTGTTCGCGCCGATCGTGCCGTTTGTGTGCGAAGAACTGTACCAGCTGGCGTGCAAGCCGCTTTTGGGCGCGGATGCGCCGGTCTCCGTGCACATCGCGCCGTGGCCGCACGACGAGGGCAGCGACACCGTGACCGTGTTTGATGGCCAGTCCGCAGCCGCCGATTTGGACGCGGGCGCGCTGCTCCTGTCGCTGATTGCCGGCGTCCGCGCCTGTCGCACCCACAGCAAGATCGGCGGTGGTCGGCCGTTGGCGGCGCTGCACCTTACCGGCTCGGACGATGACTGGACCCGCATTGCATCGCTCTTGCCCGACTGGCTGGCCGCATCGCGCGCAGCGACGGTGGATCGCGCGGTCCCGGCGGAGGCTGCTACGGCTGCGGTCGGCGACACCGGGCTACTGGTGGCGATTACGCCTGCCGTCGAAGACCTGCTCCCTGTCGCCTAGCTACTTGCTGCAGTCGGTTAGCCCCGGCTGGCCCGCGCCGTCCGGCAGTACCTTGGACGACAGCTCGGTCACCGAAGCCTTGCCACCTTTGTTCAGCAGCATCACGTAGAGCTTGCCGCCGGGGTTGAGGCAACTGCCCGTCAGCGTCGCTACTTGGGTGCCGCTGCCGCCGTTGGCGCCCGCGACCTTGGCCGTGACCAGCGCAGAGCCGCCGTCAAACAAGTTGATCTGCGCCGGCTTGGACTTGTTCAAACCCAGGCTGACGTCGGGCGGACTGCCGCCGCCAAAGCCGCCAAAGCCACCGGCCGCCTCGGCTTTCCAGCGGATCTGCACGGCCTTGGCGCTGAGCGGCACGTCGATCCAGAACTGCACATAGCCCGGCACGCCGTCGGGCACCTTGAGGTTGGGGCCGGTCTGGTCCTTGCTCTCGATGGCGTACGGCACCTTGTCGGCCGACTTGCCGACCTCGAAGTCGACCAGCTTCTTGGCGCGCACGCAGCCGAGCCAGCCGTGGTCGGTCAGCGCCTCTTTGGTCTTGGCGCCGACGTCTTCGCTGACCTTCTTGGCCTCGGCGATGATGAGCTTGGCCGCTGCATCGACGTTGGTCTGCATCGTGAACCCTTGCAGCGCCTTGAGCACGATGCCGTCCGCCACGTCGGCGCCCAGCTGGTTGCGCAGGGTCCATAGGCCGCTGCCGATGATCTTGCCGTCGGCGTGGATCTCGGTGGTCAGGTCGTCCGGGCACTTGCGCGGCAGCGACAGGTCGCGCTTCAAGTGCTCCCCAGCAAAACCCAGTGCGTACGAGCCGATAGTTGGCGAGTTGCGCAGGCTGGCCGAAAAGTAGTCGGCAAAGCCCTCGTTCATCGCGCCCGGCAGGTTGTCCAGGCCATAGGTGTCGACCAGGACGCCCAGCAGCCGGGTGGTGCCGATCATGGCGTGGGTGTACTCGTGGTAGACGACCGAGGCGTCGTACGAAAAGTCGGTGTTCTGGTACTGGCCGAACACGATCGCGCCCTTGTCGCGCGGCGGCAGGTTGAACTGCACGAACGCCTCTTTGGGCATGAACGCCGCGTTCGGAAAGCCCTGCCAGCCGCCCATCATCGGCACGTTGATGTTGACATTGACCAGCGCATACAACGGAAAGTCCAGAGAATCCAAGCCAAACTTGTCCTTGAAAAAGGCGTGCATCACGTTGACGTGGTGGTACATCATCAGCTCGGCGAAAGCGTCGCTGTTGTCCTTGTCCAAGGCCGGCGGCACCACGTGCAGGTAGCTGCCGTCCTGACCGCGCTGCACCGTTTGCACCTCGTGGCACAGGTTACCGATCGGAAAGCCGCCGCGCTTGATGGCTTCGCCGCCCGGCTCTGGCAGGCAATTGCGCACCTCGACGAAAGCGCCGGTCAGCTTGCCGTCCGGGTCGGTCGGCGGCACCAGCGTCACCAGGCTCGTGGTCTTTTGGTCGGTCACCGGGTCGCTGGCGTAGACCTTGGCCTGATTGGCGACGTCGACGCTGGCGACTTCGGGTTCTGCGTCAGCGGCAGCGCCGTCGTTGCCGATTGCGGCATCTGCGGCGGCGTCGGCAGCGGCTGTGTCACTGGCGGCTGGCTTGGCTGTTTCGGCGGCGCATGCCCCAAGTGCCCACCCGGCGAGCGCGGCGGTGGCGAGTCTGTGAATCAATGGGCGCATGGGGCCTCGTTCTAGGTGCGTGTGAGCAGCGATGACACCGTTCAAGCGACGGCGGCGGGTGCGTGGTGCGCACAGGTTCAATCAATGGCAACGGGCGTAGCGCGCAACGCCGCTCCGGTCCAGGCGTCGACCAGGACCGCGGTCCGCTTCAGCGCGCCGCCAGCCTGCACATCGACGACCCACACCGGCGTGGCGCCCGTCAGATCGGCCGCTACCGCCAGTCGCGTCGGCGCGGCCCGGCCCAAGTCGGCACACTTCGCCGCCGCTTCACACAAACCCATGGCCTGCACGCCGCGCGCGGCGGCCGCCTGATCAGTAACCGTTGTCGGCCGAAGCGTGGGCACCGGCAGCAAATCGGACGCCACTGCCAGCAGGTGGCCTTTGGCGCGATCCACCGTCACGCTCAACCGGCGGTCCAGGACAGGCGCCGTGCGCTCTCCGACGGTCACAGCCAAGCCCAAGTGAACGGTGTGTCGATCGCGACTGCGCGTTTCCCCGATGACCTGCAGCTGCTGGGCGCGCACGCCCCACAACGCAGCATGGCGACGGGCAAATTGCAGCACGGCCGCTGCGGGATCAGCCATCGCCACCGGAGCCTGCAAGCCGACCACCAGTGCCGGACCCGGCAACTGCGGCTGCCAGGTGGCCTCTGCCCCCGGATTGGCGCGCAGCAGCCCTTGCAGCGCACGTTCCGCAGTCGTCCGGGTGCGCGCGAACGCAGCCGCGGCCGGTTGGTCGGCCACCGCCGGCGCGGCGACCGCCAGTTGCGCGAGCATGGCGAAAATAGCCTGTAATTTTAGCATTTTGCGTTACGAGCCTCAACCAGAGGGCGCGCCAGTGTAGGAACCGCGGTGTGGGCCGGTCAAGCGGTTTTCGATGTCCGCCGCGCGGCAGCGCTGGCGTGTTTCTGCGCAAACCCGCGCATTGACAAGCAAGGCCGGCCTTTACTACTCTACTGCCCCCTCGCCGGGCTGTGTGCCCGGTCCGGTCCGAACGGCCGCAGTGGCCCGCCAGACCTGTGCAATCGTTGGCAGCGTTGTGCCCCGCCGCACAAACCGCAACCCCGTGTTGGTGTTGCGCGGCAGGCCAGGTGCCGGATCTTTCCCCATCGAGCCAGCAAGAAAGTATGGCTGGACCAGGAGCGAACCCAAGATGAAGCGCGTCCTTTCCCTTTCCTTCGCATCTGCGGCCATGACCGCTGTGGTCGCCGCAGGCTGTTCCAGCTCCACCGGGTCCGGCAGCACCGGCGGCGGGACCACCGCTGACACCGCCACCGCAACTGACTCGACTGTCGCCGACACTGGCGCTGGCGGCGTGGGCGCTGGCGACACCACCGCGGCCAAGACTGACGGCACCACAACTGCCGCCGACACCGGTGCCAAAGTGCCGTGCGGCGGCACCTGCAAGGCCGACGAGACCTGCGACGCCGCCACCGACAAGTGCGTGGCCAAGCCCAAGATCGGTTGCGACCCGGCCTGCAAGGCTGGCGAGTACTGCGACATCGCCACCAAGAAGTGCATGGCCCAGACCTGCAAGTTCCCCGAGAAGTGGGGCCCGGACGTGCAGAAGGTGTCGATGCTCAAGCTGCCGCCCGGATCGGAAGGCTGCGACCTCGACGGCGACGGCAAGGTCAATAATGCCCTGTCGACCGCGCTCGTGGCCTTCCTCGGCCAGGCCAACGGCCCGCTGGAGAAGAGCGTCAAGGACGGCACCATCGTGCTGGCGATGGAGACCGCTGGCTTCAAGTCCGACGGCACTGAGTTTGGCATGAACATGCTCATCGGCGACGTCGACGAGTCGAACAAGACCTGCGACCTGGTCAGCGCCACCGCCAACTGCAAGTACACCGTCAGCCCCAACAGCTATGACCCCAAGGCCACCACGCCCGCGTGCCCGGCCGTCATCTCGTTCCCCAACATCAAGGTCAAAGACGGCAAGCTGACCGGTGGCGGCGCCAAGCAGATCTTCCAGTTCACGTTGCCGATCAGCACCTTTGCGCTGACCTTGAAGATCACCCAGGCCCAGCTCAAGGGCGACGTCACGGGCACCACCACGTGGGATTCCAGCAAGAGCGGTCTGATTTGCGGCGCTCTCGCCAAGAAAGACATCGAGGAGGCCATCGCCGCGCTGCCTGACGAGCAGCTGCAGGCGCTCGGCGGCAAGTCCACGGTCGTGGGCCTCATCGGCAGCCTGCTCAAGACCGACATCGACGCCGATGGCGACGGTGTCAAAGAGTCGGCGTCGGTCGCGATCCAGTGGGAGTCGGTCAAGGGCTCGATCACTGGCATCACCCCGCCCAAGAAGTAGCGGCGACGCCGGGGACGACCCGGTAGTCAGCCAGGCACAGTCCAGCGGCGGCCGTCGGATCCCCTTCCGGCGGCCGCCGCTGGCGTTTTTGGCCAGTGGATGCAGGCGCGCCTGCGGCAGGTGCGCGGTGGGCAGTGGGCGGAGGGCGGTGGGCTGGGGCGCTGTGGGGCGCAAATCCAAACCCGAGCGCCCATTCTTTTTTAGGTTTGTAATTTCAAGCCATTGGCTAGCGGCCTTGGCGGCGCATCGACCGCCTGGCGGAAACTTTCATCCCAGGTATCCGACGCCCATGCACAACGCAGCC
>SXRM01000100.1 GCA_005792545.1 Pseudomonadota bacterium
CCAGACGGGCAAGGTGGTGGCACCGCAGCTGTACTTTGCGATCGCCATTTCGGGCGCCGTCCAGCATCTGGCTGGCATGAAGAACAGCAAGGTCATCGTCGCCATCAACAAGAACGGCGACGAGCCGATCTTCAAGGTTGCTGACTACGGTCTGGTCGCCGACGCCTTCGTGGCCGTTCCGGAATTGGTCGGCAAGATCAAGGCCTTGCGCTCGTAGGCCCACCTGTCCGCGCAACCGCTGGCCGACCCGTCCAGCAACGACCTCATCGTCGCGCTCGCAAGTGCGCCAGGCATCGCTGGCGTGGCGGTCGTGCGCCTGAGCGGCCCGGGCGCGTCGACCTCAGTCCAGCAGTTGACCGGCGATGCATCGCTGCCCCACGCGACCATGCGGCTGAGGACGCTGCGCGATCCAGGGACGGGCCAACTGCTCGACCGCGGCTACGTGGTCCACTTCCATCAACCGCGGTCCTATACAGGCGAAGACGTTGTCGAGTTTCACGTGCACGGCGCGCCTGCAGGCGTTGACCGGTTGCTGGCGGCACTGTGTCGGCTGGGCGCGCGCGTGGCGCGTCCGGGCGAGTTCACGTTCCGCGCGTTGCTGGCGGGCAAGCTCGACCTTTCGCAGGCTGAGGCGCTGCTCGACGTGCTGCATGCCGGCGGAGCGGATCAACATCGGGCCGCGCTACAGCACCTGGACGGTGTCACCAGCCGCATGGTCGACGCGCTGCGCACGCCGCTATTGCGCGCAACGGCTGAGATCGAAGCGCGCCTGGACTTCGCTGCAGAACCGCACCTGGCGAGTTTTGATGCCGAGCCGTTGCGGGCCGACCTCGCTGGCCTGGCCAGCCGGATGCGGGCGCTCGCAGCGACAGCAGAAGCTGGCCGAATTCGGGTCCGTGGTGCCCGGGTGGTCCTGGTGGGCGCCCCAAATGCTGGAAAGTCGACGCTGCTCAATGCCGTTTGTGGCAACGATCGCGCCATCGTCGATGCGCGGCCAGGCACGACGCGGGACACGCTGGAGGTGCGAACCGCGCCGCAAGGCACAGCGGTCACCTGGATTGACACCGCGGGCCTGCGGCAGACCGACGACCCGGTCGAAGCCGAGGGCACTCGCCGCGCGCACGCTGAGCTGGCTACGGCCGACCTGGTCCTGTGGGTGGTCGACCAGTCCGAACCGCCAGGGCAGATGCCTGGGGCGAAGTCGCCGCTGGTGGCGGTGCGCACCAAGGGCGATCTGGCGGTGCACCCGGCCGTGCAGGCGCACCCCCAGCTGGCGAACGCACAAGTCGTTTCCGCTGCGCGCGGCGTCGGCGTACAGGCAGTGCTGGACGTTGTCGTCGGTGAGGTGCGAAAGCTGAGCGCGACCGCAGGCGACGGCGTTGCGGTCGCCCGACAACGCCACGCCGACCAGCTTGGCCGCGCCGCCGCTGCCTTGGAGCGCGCGACGGCTCAGCTCGACGGCGAGCCGGCCTTGGAACTGGTGGCGGCAGACTTGCGCGATGCGCTCGACGCACTGGACGAGCTGACTGGGCCTATGACGCCCGACGATGTGTTGGGGGCGATCTTCTCGGAATTCTGCATCGGCAAGTAGCGCCCTGGCGTCAACAGGCTGCGCTGCCGCGCAGCAATTTCGGCGACCGCTTGCCACGCACTGCTTTGCGCTCGGGTCAGTCGGCCTTCGCCACCATCAAGTGCCAGCGGCGGGCGACTTCCTCGGCGATGGGTTCGACCTCGGGTTCTGCCGCGCGGACGATGCCCTGGGCTTGCGTGAAGCTGGTGGCCAGAAACTGGTTGGGCTTGCTGTCGTAGACCACGTCTGCGCTCAACGTGCCGGATTCACCGGCCGAGTGAAACAGGATAAACGTCGAACGCCAGGCGTCTTGCAGTCGCCCCAGCGGATTGAGTTCGTGCAGGTAGCGCCATGCCGGCAGGCCCAGAAGTGGGCCTTTGGGCTTTTGCGGCGCCGGCATCGGCACGATGTTCGACGCAACCAGCAGGTCCGCGCCAGCGGCCAGCAACGCAGCTTCGGGCACGTTGTCGCGAATGCCGCCATCGACGAACCGCACGCTGGTGTGCTGGTCCGGGTAGCTGCCGGTCGTCGGCGAAAACACGCCGGGAAACGAGCCGCTCGCCCGCACGCCGAACGACATCGACTTGCCTTGGATGGCCACCGCCTCGCCCATGGCCACGTCGGTCGCGACAGGAAAGAAGGGGACTTCGAAGTCGTCGAGCCGCAAGTTGCCGAGATCGCGCCTGGCCAAGAGGCCAATCACGTGCGAGGTGGCCATCGCCGCCGGCAGCCAACGGTGGAATTCCCCGCCCCGCGAGACCAGCACATCCAAGCCTGCCAGGCCATTAGAACAGTAGTAGGCGCCAACCATGGCGCCAAAACTGACGCCGGCGACCATGTCGATGGGGACACCCTTGCGCAGGATAGCGCGAATGAGCGCCACGTGCGCGTAGCCCCAGGCGCCGCCGCCACCCAGCGCCAGGGCAACCGTGCGATCCGACGCGGAACGGGCGAGGCGCTGCAGGCCGGCAACCGCGCTGTCGGTCAAGTTGCCAGTGAGCTCAAAGGGATCCATTCGAATGCGCACAGCATTTGGCGCGAGCGGGCCCACGGCGCCGGGCACGCGCTCAACCGGCACCACCACGGCCCGCTTGGGCACGCCGGTCTTGTCGGCTCTGCGTGCGCCGTCGTTCAAGACGATGACCTTCTCGGCGACCTGACGCCAGAGCGCCCGCGGCGCAGGCGTGCAGGCGCCGGTGTCGAGCAGCAGGTACGCCTGATCCGCGATGCCCAGAGCCGCAGCAAACGCGGCGTCGTTCGTTGGCACCGCGACCGCAGACACGCGCACGGTGGGCACATCGCCCGCTTGATGTTCCGGAGCGCCCTGATGTGCGGGGTCAGCGACCACCACCGTCAGGCGATCGGGCAGGCAGGCGGTCCAGGCCCGCGCGAGGCGGCCGACAAAGGCAGACTCAGACCATCCGGCGGGCACGCAGCAGACAACCCACTCGACGCAGTCGCTCTCTTTTTCGTCCACGAAGGCTGGCGCGCGGTAGCCCTTGACGGACGCGGTGTGCCGCAGCGCGCGGCGCAGCCCGGTTGAAGCCTCAGCGAGCAGGTGGATGGCAGACTGCGGAATCTCGAGCGCCGTCACGTCCGTCAATGCCAGGCCTGATGTGCTGAACGGTTGACCGTGGAGCACCGCGGCGACGCCGATCGCCATGCTCGCCGCGACGTCGGTCTCGGCAGCAGTCCCGACAACGCTCACCGCGCCGTGCAATATGACCCACGCCGATGTTGCGACTTCGCCAGCGCGCCACAACACGTCTTGCGGGCGAAACTGGCGCAGGTGTGACAGCGACATCAGGCGCAGCAGCACCTGGTTCGAGACTGCGTGCAGACCTTCGCTGCGGTTGAGGATGGCCAGCACGCGGCGCTGAGTGCGGGGATCTGTAAGTTCGTAAGCATCTGCAGCGAGCACGGTGACCTCCCGAAACAGCGGCAGCGTAAGGCAGGACCGTAGGGCGAGCAAATCCAGTTCGCGGGCGATGCGGCTTGCCGCGCGGATTCGCTGTGCTGGGTGCGGTTGCCGCGTGTGGCCCCTTTCGCTACCTTGTGCCGCGGAGGCTGGACTTGCACCCGTTTCGCGCCCGCAAACTTGCCCACCAACTGCTAGCAGGTGTGCTGCTGGCGGTCGCAGGTTGGTCTTGCGCAGAGCAGGCCTCAATCCCAGCCCAAGCGATGGATGTCGTGGGTACGGGCGCCGACTCGGCAGTCACCGACGGGTTGAGCGCTGGTGCGTCCGCCGCGGGCGCCGATGCAGCGAGCGGCCCAGAAGCTGAAGTTGCGGCGGCAGACGCTGCGGCCGCCGAGGTCGTCGCCGAGTTGCCGGTCGCTTCGCAAGACGCGGTGGCGGACGCCGTGACCGTTGACGTGGCGCAGTCGGCCGACGACCTGCCAGACACCGGCGACGCACCCGGCGCAAGCGACCTGACAGTCACGCCGGACGCGACAGCGCAGTCTGACCTGGCCTGGCCCGAGGTCGCACAAGCCGATGGCGGCCCGGCTGAGGACACCGGCTTACAGGATGCCGTGGCGGCGACCGATGGACAGACCGTGCTGGCAGAGGTATCGGTGCCAGGCGACGCGACAAGCGTCGTCGGCGACGCCGAAGCAAGTGGGGCCGACGCAGTGTCCGACCAGACCCAGCCGGAAGTCGCAGCGACGCCCGATGTCGTTGCCACGCCCGACGTACCGCCCGCAGCCGATGCGACCGCAACGTTCAAGGGTATCGCGATGGGCGGCAGTTCGCCGGCGGTCTATGGCGGCGGCTTCGTGACGTGGCCGGATGCCGTGCCAGCTGGCGCGGACTTGCCGCTGGGCGTACCGGTCAAGATTGCTGGCAAGCCCTCGTATCCTCATCTGTCGAGCGCACTCATCGACGACCTGGACGGCGACGCCAAGGCCGACCTGCTGCTGTGGACGGAAGGCGGCGCGCTGCGCTTGATCCATGGCCCGATCGGCCCCAACGCCAAGATAACCGTGCTGCCGGCCGTCATCGGCGAGGAGTTGCGCATACGCAGCGTGGCGATGCTGGAGGGCCCGACCGGCAAGCAGTACCTGTTGGTGGGCGGCAATCAGATTGCGGCGTGGGTGCTGTTTGGCGACAAGGCGCAGGATGCGGGCAGCAAGCTCGGCGTGGCCGCCAAGCCCGGCAAGGTCGAGCGGCGCGGGCTGACGGTCGTCGACCTCGACAACGACGGCTTGCTGGACTTGCTGCCGGCGCACTACGAGTGCAAAGAACCGCCGGTCCACGAGGCCTGGATTGATCGCGGCGACGGCGTGCTCCAAAACAAGGCGGCGGCGATGGGACTGACGGCCAGCGGATCGCAGTGGGGCGTTGCGTCAGCCGATTGGGATCTCGATGGCGACTTGGACGTAACCTGGCTGCACGATGGCTGTGGCGATCAGACGTCGTCGCAGCCGTTCTATCGCAACACCGGTCGCGGCCCGACTGGACTGCCCGTGTTCGAACGACAAGTGCCGCACGACTTCTACCAGTTTCCGAAGTCCAAGAACCCGTATGCCTCGCCGATGGGGGCCGACAGCGCCGACTTTGACTTGGACGGCTTGCCGGACCAGGTGCTCGCCAACATCGGCATCCCGATGCCCGAAGAAATGATGATGAAGATGCTGCTGACCGAAGATCCGTCGGTGCCATTTCTGGCGCGCAACAACCTGATGCGGGGCAAGCCCTGGGGTCAGTTCGACGACGTCGGCCTGCAGGCCGGGCTCAAGCAAATCGTCGATCCAGTCAAGGGCATCGACATGACCGCGTGGGGTGTGCGGGCCTGGGACTTCGACCGCGACGGCTGGACGGACCTAACCATCAGCAACGCACCCGCGTACGACGCCTATGTCGACAAGAAGCTGGGACCGATGCGCCCGGTGCAGATGCGCAACAAGGGCGACGGAACCTTTGAAGAAGTCAGCGCGGCCGTCGGATTGCCTCAGCCGCAGTTCGCGCCGACCCTGGCGATGGGCGACCTCGACGGCGATGGCGACGACGACCTGGTGCTGGGCCAGCTCAATGCGGGCCCGATCGTGCTGCGAAACCAGATCACCACGCCGCACGGCCAGCTGCGCGTGCGCCTGCAAGGCCAGCTATCGAACCGGTCGGGTCGCGGCGCAGTCGTGCACCTGGTCATCGGTGGCGCGGTGCAGACGCGGATGCTCGGCGGCGATGCGACGTATACGACCCACCATGCGCCCGAGGCAGTGTTCGGCATGGCAGACGCGCCGCATGGCAAGCTGGTGGTGCGCTGGCCGAGCGGCTACGTGCAAGAGCTGACGGCGGTGCCGCCCGGGTCGGTGCTGGTCCAAGAGCCGCCGCTGGCTACGCTGTCGACGCGGATGCTCAATGTGGGAGCAGAGGTCGAGCTGACTGTGCACCCCCACGACAAGTCGGGTAAGCCCACAGCCGGCACGGTCAAGGTCACCCCAATCCCGGCGGGCGGCCTGCAGTGGCAAACGCCGCTGGCCTGCGACGCCACCGGCCTGTGCAGCGGCAAGCTGGCAGCGGCGCAGCCGTCCACGACCTATTTGCAGATCATGGTCGACGGCGTCGTCTGGCAGACCTGGCCCAAGGTGACCGTGAAGTAGCGCCGCGGTCCATCACAATTCGGGCAAATTTGGACGCTGGTCGGCTCTGGCCCCACAATCCGGACGCCGATTGCCGCCGGCGTCTGTCGCATGCGGCGCCGCCCGAGCGCGATGATCCCCGCTTTCGCCTACTTTGACACACCGAACGCGACGCCAGACCGCGACGCCGGCCTGGACCTGCGGCTGCTTGCCCCACTTGGGCGTTGGCCGTTGCGGCTGGTGGTGCTGCTGGCCCTGGTGCCGCTGCTGAGCGTGCAGTGGGGCGCCGCCAACTTGGGGCTGGTAGCCTTCTGTTGCGCGATCCAGATGCTACCGTCGCTGTTCCTGGTCGGTTGGGGCGAAGCGCTGGTTCGCCGCAGTCAGGCAGCGCTGCGCGTCGGCAACCAGGACGCGTTGGCGCGCTTGCATGGCACCGCTGCGGTTTCGGCGCTGGCGGTCGGCGCCGTGGCTGGCGTCGTTGGGTGGCTGCTGGCTGAACCACTGTCGCTGTGGCTGGTGCGTGTGCCAGGGTTGGCCCGCGCGCAAGCCGAGACCCTGCTGCACCTGGAAGCCCTGCAACTGGCCCTGTGGCCGGCACTCATCACCTGGACGTCGCTGGCCGAGGCCCGCCTGCGCGAGTCCGACCGCGCGGCGTTTCGCGGCACTGCAATCGCCATTGAGGCGATGGCGGCGCTGTCGGTCGCAATGTTTCAGTGGCGCCCGCACGCCTGGCCGGTGGCGATGGCCGCAGCGCACGCGACCCTGATTCTGCTGTCGCTGGTTGTGCTGTGGCGCGAGCGGCTGGCAGGCAGTCGACCCGGGTTCGCGTGGCCCGAGGTTCGTGACCTGCTGGGCGCGACTGAGTGGCCGTGTGCACCAGAACCCGGCATGATGCCAGTGTTTTTCGCTGCCCTTATCCTGCCTGCCGCGATCGGTCGGACGCTCGACGCCGCGGTGCCTGCCGCGATCATGACGGTCGCAGCCGCTTTCAGTGCCGCCGGATGGCAGTTGGCCAGCCGCTTGGAACCTGTCGGTCTGATGGGCGATCTGCACGCCGACCCCTATCGGGCGCGATGGCGCTTTGGGCGCTCGCTCGATGCGGCGACGCTGGTCGCCCTGGGGCTCGGGCTGATTTTGGCAACCTACGGCGGTCAACTGGTGCAGATGTGGCTGGGCCTGCCGCGCACGACCACGCTGCGGCTGCTGCCAGTAACGGCCTTGCTGGTACTGGTCGCGCCGGTGGCGGTATCGGCGCAGTGGTTGCGCCGGGCCGACCTGCGCGGGTTCGTGGCGATGGTGCGCGGCGCGGAGGTGGGCATTGCGCTGCCGGTGGCCGCGCTGCTGTGGACCGACTACGGCTGGTCGGGGACGCTGTGGGGCGTAGTTGCCGTTCGAAGCCTGACTTGTGGCCTGTGGCTGCCGGTGCGGGCGTGCCGGCATCTGGGTCTCAATCCGCTGGCGGTTTTTGGCAACCAACTGTGGCGGATGGGTTTGGTGGCGCTGCCGTCGACGGTGACGGCGCTGGCGTTCTCGACGTTCAAGCCGCCGCGGACGGGCCGCGAATGGACCATCCAGTTGATGATTGTCGCCATCTTGTATGTGATCCCGGCTTTCGCGGCGTGGAGCATGATGGACACCCGCCGCGACCGCGACTGACCGCGACTGGAAACGACATGCCCGTTGCCCATGACCGTGCTCGTCGTCTGGCGGTGATTGCCCTGCTTGCCGTCGGCGTGGCCCTGTTGTCGACCTCGGCGGCCGCGGCCGAGCCCCCTGCCAATCCGCGCCCTGCCCTGCAATCGAGCGCCACGGTGCTTCGGCAGAAAGGCCGAATGCTGCGCAGCGTTGCGGTGGCCGAACGCAAGCGCTGCGCAGAATTGCGCCGCACTGAGGTGCATCCCTGCTCGCCGGCGCTGGCCGACGCGATTGCCGCGGTCGAAGGCGTGGCCCGGGCAGCCGATGACCTCGCCGACCGCGTGGCCGATCGCCTGGCTAGCGTCAATGACCCGGCGGCCGGCCTGGAGCGCAGCAAGTGTGACGGCGGCGATGTCGCCGCCTGTGAGCGTGTGCGCGCTGCCGACTTGCCGCTCGAGGGCTACCGCAAGATGTTCGTGGCGCCGGCCGAGGAGCGCCTGGGCGTGGATGCCGAGGCCGCGCTGAAGAACTTGGACCGCGTCCGCGGCGAGCACCGTGCGACGGCAGGCAAGATGCCCAAAAAGGGCAGCGTAAGCGCAGCGCCCGTCCAGGCCGAGTCCGCGCCACCGCCTGCCAAGGTGCAAGACGACCGCAAGGTGGGCAACGAGCCCCTGCCGCCGCTGCCGAGTGCGGACACCGTGCTCTCTTGCCGCAAAGGCGACGTCGCGGCGTGCCGGACCGCAGGTGAGCGCTTGCTCCAGCGCAAGGACCCGAACGCTGCCCTGCCCTTGCTCGCCAAAGGCTGTGGAGCAAAAGACGCAGCTTGCTGCGCCAATGCCGGCATCGCGGCCGATCAGCTGACGCTGCTGGCGCCGAGCGCGCGCAATCGGCAGGTGGCGCTGGCCTGGCACGACAAGGCCTGCGCGCTCAAAGACCGCGGGGGCTGCCATCGCGCCGCTGCGGCGGTGCTGATGGTGGGCAAGGACATCGGCCGCGGCGTGCGGTTGGCGATGGCCGCCTGTGAGTTGGGCGATTGCAGCGATTGCCAGGCGTTGGCCGGGACACTGACGAGCAACTTGACAGGGGTGCAGAAGGGCAAGGTGCGGCAGTGGGCGAAGGGATGTCCGTAGCCGCGCCCGCAGGGTTCACGCGGTCGCCGGCTCCGTAGGGCCGCGGTTACGGCGCCCCCAAACCCGCTGCACCACCCAATCCGCCACCACGTAAAAGCACGGCACCACAAACAGCGACAGCGCGGTACTGACCGTCAACCCACCCAAAATCGCCAGCGCCATCGGCCCGCGCACTTCTGCCCCCGGCCCCAAGGCCAAGGCACTGGGCACCGCCGCCATCATGGTCGCCACCGTGGTCATCAGGATCGGCCGCAGCCGCGCGTTGCCCGACAGCAGCATCGATTCTTTGGCCGAGTGCCCTTCCGCGCGCCGGTGTACTGCGAAATCCACCAGCAGAATCGAGTTCTTCTTGACGATGCCCATCAGCAGCAACAGCCCAATCATCGAGAAGATGTTGAGCGTCTTGTCGGCCCACCACAGCGCCAGCGCCGCGCCCGCCACCGACAACGGCAAAATCGTCAGCACCGTCACCGGATGCAGAAACGAGTTGAACTGCGCCGCCAGAATCATGTACGCGACCACGATGCCGACGATGAGCGCGTAGACCAGCGACTGCATCGACTCGCGAAAGGCCATCGACGCCCCAGACATGACCACCCGGTTGCCGGTAGGCAGTTCAGCGCCGATTTTTTCGACCAGCGCAATCGCTTCCTGCTGGTTGTGGCCCTGCGCGATGTTGCCCTGCACGGTAATCGCCCGCTCGCGGTCCATGCGGGTGATGCCTTGCAGCGCCGGTTTCTCTTGCATCGTCACCAGCATCGACAGCGGCACCAGCGTCCCCGACTTGCTGCGCACGTGCAGGTGGGCCAATTCCTCGGGGCGGTCGCGCTGCTCGGCCAGCAGGCGCACGCGCACGTCGACGCGGCGACCGTTCTGGTTGAACTTGCCGACGCGCTGACCACCCACCAACTGGCTGACCGCGACAGCGACGTCGTCGACGGAGACGCCAAGGTCCGCGCAGCGCTGGCGGTCGGGCGTGATGCGCAGCTCGGGCTGGCCGACCTGGTAGTTGCTGTCGACGTCGGTGACAACGCCAGTCTCGCGCAGCTTGCGCATGACCTCCTGGCTCGACTTGACCAGCCCGTTCCAGTCGCTGCCGCGCACACTGAACTCGACCGGAAAGCCGCGGTTGGACGAAAACATGCTCTGCGAGGTGTCGATGGGCATGGCCTTAAGCCCAGGGATGCCGTTGAGCTCCTTGCGCAACCAGCCGATGAGGTCCGCTTGGGTGGTCTTGCGCTCGGCCGGTGGCACCATGGTCACGAAAACCATGCCGCCCGACACGGCGCTGGTGCCAAAACCGCCGATGACGCCGAAGTAGCGCGCGACGTCGGGCCGCTCGCCAATCTTGGCTTCGGCCTTGTGGATGATCCGCGCGGTCGTCTCCAGGTTGCTGCCGATGGCGGTCTGCATCCGGATCATGATGCGCGACTGGTCCTGGCTCGGCACCATCTCGGCGGGCATGTTTTGCAGCAGCAGAACCGCGCCCCAAGAGAGGCCCGCGGCCAGCAGCACCACCAGCACCGGCACCTTGAGCGCCCCGCGCAGCTGCCACAGGTAGAAGCGCTGCATCAGCTCAAAGCCGCGGTCGGCCTGGCGCCCCACCCAGCTGCGGTCGTGGCGACTGACCGACAGAATCTGCGCGCAGCGAGCCGGGGCCAGCGTGATGGCTTCAAGGTAGCTGAGCAGCACCGCCAGCGACAAAGCCACGCCGAACTGCAGGAAGAACTTGCCGGTAATGCCCTCCATGAACACCACGGGCAAAAAGATTGCCACCACCGCCAACGTCGCCGCCAGTGCCGCAAAGGTGATTTCGCGGGTGCCGTCGCGGGCCGCGGTCACCCGGTCTTTGCCGCTTTCGGCGTGCCGCGTGATGTTCTCCAGCAC
>SXRM01000101.1 GCA_005792545.1 Pseudomonadota bacterium
AGGCTGCGTTGTGCATGGGCGTCGGATACCTGGGATGAAAGTTTCCGCCAGGCGGTCGATGCGCCGCCAAGGCCGCTAGCCAATGGCTTGAAATTACAAACCTAAAAAAGAATGGGCGCTCGGGTTTGGATTTGCGCCCAATGCGTGTGTGACGTGGCGATCACGGCAGCGAGTGTGGGTCGCGCGGCGCCAAGATCGTCCGGTTGATCATCGGATGCCCCGCATCGGTCGGCCCAAAATCACTGTCTGGGTGCCACGCCAACACATCCAGCCCCTCGCCCCCGGTCTCAAAGTGGTGCGCCGTCCCGCTACGAATCCACCAACCCATGCCCGCCCGCAAGGCCACCCGCTGCCCATCGACGCAAGCCCAGCCGCTGCCGCGCGCGATGATGCCGATGCGGTCACTGGGATGGGTGTGGTGGGTCTGCAACGTGTCGGCGGGCAGGTGCAGGTGGTTCAGGCACGGCTCGCCCAACCGCGGCGGGCAGACCAGCAGCGTGTCGGAGCAGCCGTCGATGTAGGCCAGCCGGCCCGTCGCCTCCGGCGGTCCGCCGAGCTGAAACAGCCCGCGGTGCAGCGCAGTCGAAATCACCAGGCCCTGGCCACCAGCAATCCGACCCTCGCCTGGTACCACTGCGTACATGCCAGCGGCCAAGCCAAAGCTGCCGGTCTGCACCTGCACCTGTACCTGACCCTGCGCCGCCAGCACGGTGTGGGTCAGGTCCGGCTCCAGTACCAGCTCGCCGCCCGCCCACGCGCGCGCACGGCCGACCCCTGGCAAGTCCGAATCGCTGACCCGGTCCAGGTCCAAGGCAACAAAGCCGCTGTCACTCATTCGATCCGCACGTCGTCCAGTTGCACGCTGCCGGTCGCGTCTGCGCGGTTGATGAAGTGGCCAAACTTGAACGACAGCCGCGCAACTTTCGTCGGACGCTCGAACGCCACGGTCTGCCAGCCGCCGGCTGCACGCCGCTGGGTCTCGAAGCTGGCGATTGGCAGCACATGCGAGGCCCATGGGTCACCCAGTGCCACCGGCGGCGACCGCCAGCGCAGATCCCCAGACTCCAAGTAGAGCCGCACCGTAGCCAAGCCCTGGCCGCGCGAGCAGAATTTCACCGTGTGATGTTCACTCAGGTCCAAAATCCCAGCGCGGTCGAGGTTGACGAAGTACTTGCCGTCCGTCTCCGCGCCAAAAGCCTGCACCTGCAGCGCAGCGACCGCACCGTGCATGGGCTCGGCCGCGAACTGCACCACTGCCCGCGAGTTGGGGTTTGTCGCCAGCGCCCATTGGGCCTGGGTGCCGTCAAACGTATCCACGAACGGCGGCGGCGGCGGCTGCATCGCCAACCAGGCGCCCGCCAGGCCCACAACCGTCACCACGGTCGTTATCCACGTGTACAAGCGCGTGCGCCGCCGTCGCTCGCGCGCTGCGGTCTCGGCCTGCACGCCCTGCTGGTAGATGTCGGCCGCCGCCTGACGCAGCGTCGCCGGGGCGATGCCCAGCTCGGCGGCGGTCTGCTTGCGCACCAGCGCTTCGGTATGGGCTTCGTCGCGCTCGGCCTGCAGCTGCACCGCGCGGCGCAAGACGGCATCGGTGTCGGGCGCGGGGTCGGCCATGGCGGCTACGCTACCACGAACTACGGCCACACGCCCATGCCGCGGATCCAGGCCTCCAAGGTCAGCAGCTGCCAGATCTTGATGCCGCGGCGCGGCCGCAGGCCGCCCAGCTTGTAGGCGCTCAAGCGCTCCAACCAGTCGCGGCGCACGATCCGCATCGACGCCAGGCTGTCGAGCAGCCGCGGCCGCGCAAACTCGCGCAGCGGTCCCGCAAACCACGCCTCGACCGGCACCAGCATGCCGCTTTTGGGCCGATCGACGATGGCCGCGGGCAACAGATCGCGCACTGCCTCTTTGAGCAGGTACTTCTCGACCGCGCCCGACCGCTTGAAGTGCGACGGGATCCGCATTGACAATTCGACCACCCGCCGGTCGAACAGCGGCGAGCGCGGTCGGCAGCCGTGCGCAAAGCCCAGGTGATCGACCTTGGGCAGGATGTGCCAGGCGCCCTTGTAGACGACGTTGATCGCCATCAGCTGGTCGAGCAGCCCCGGCCAGCGCGCATCGGCAAACCACGGCGACAGCTCGCTGGCCAGCCGGTGGTCCGCCACGGCCACACGCATGTCGTCGTGCAGCAGGCTGTCCAAGTCGTCAAAGAGCCGTTGGTGGGCGCGCAGGTAGTCGCGCTCGCGGCTCAGCACCTCGTCGCCGTCGCCGAGCAGCGCGGCCAGCAGCATGGGCGCATTCTTGGGGCCGCCAAAGCAGGGGTCGCCGCCCTCGCCGTTGAGCACCACACCGCCCAACTCGCGCGCTCGCTGGAACAGCAGCCAGTTGGGCACCGTTAGCGGATCGCCATTGGGCTCGCTGAGCGCACAGACCGTGGCGTCAAAGTGGGCTGCGATGTCGTCGGTGCTGACCTGCACCACGTGCTGCCGCGCGCCCAGGTGGTCGGCAACCAGCGAGCTGAACGGCAGTTCGTTGGCGTGCTCCGGTCCAAAGCTGACCGACAGGCAGGGCACCGGCTCGCGGCGCTGTCGGCAGGCCAGCGCCAGCACCAGGCTACTGTCGATGCCACCCGACAACGTCGCGCACGCGGGGCCTGCGGGTAGCGCGCGGGCCACGGCTGCTTGCAACGCTTGCCGCAGTTGGTCGCGCAGGTCGCTTTCGGCGTCGAACGCCCGCGGCACGGCAGGCAACTGCCAGTACGCCTCGGTGTGCTGCCGGTGCTGGTCGAAGCGAACGATCGACCCGGCCGCCACCGCTCGCACTGCCTGGACCAGTGTGCGCTCGCCCGGCAGATAGCTGTACGCGAGGTAATCGGCGACGGCGAGGCGATCCAAATGTCGCGGTACCAGTGGATCGGCCAGCACGCCGTGGATCGACGAACTGAATCGCACCGCGCCATCGGGCCGACGCGCCCAGAACAGACTGCGATGGCCGATGGGGTCGCGGGCGAGCAGCAGGCCATCGCGGTCGCCGACCGCCAGGGCAAAACCCCCATCGCTGTCCGTGAAATGGTCCGGGTCGATGGCGCCGTCGGCGTCCAGCCACACCTGCCGCGTCGCCGGCGCCTCGGTTGCCGCGGCCGGCGGTCGCCACAAGCCGGTCAGGCGCTCGCTGCGCGCGGTGGGCTCAGCCAAAACTGTCCGCGGTCTCAAAGTCGCCGCTTGAATCGCTTGAGAGACTGACAACGACGCCGTCTGAACTGGTCGACCCGGTCGTATCGGGTGCCTTGCCCGACTCAATCTGCGCGAACGCCGCGTGCAGGCGTTTGACCAGTTGTTCTGGCAAGATGGCCGCAGCGGACAGGTGGTAGCGCCCCAGCCAGCGGGCCTCGGCCGCATTGATGCCATCGCCCGCGGTCACGTCGGTCGGGTGCAGCAGCGCGGCCGCCTGGTTGGCAAAGTGCGCGGCATGCGCCGGCCGCAGGCCGACATCGACAATGCGCCCGGTGTTGGCAAACCACTGCGGGTCGTGGCGCAACTGCCACGCCAAGCGGCAACCCTCAACGCTCGCATCGTGGACCGCCAAAACCACCAGCTTTGGATTCTTGCGCAACATCTTGCGCACCGTGCCGAACACCGCTGTCGGGTGGCCGTCGATGCTCAAGATCGCGCAGTTGTTCTCAAAGTGAAAGTCGTTGGCAACCAGCACATCGACGAGGTCGGCGCGATCGCAGATGACCGCCCGGTCAAACGAGTAGTGCTCGACTTCTTTGAACAGCTGGGTGTTCGCTCCGCCCTTGAGTCGCTTGGGGGCGTCGTTTTCTGGAAAGCCGACCAGGTTCTTGGGTCGACCGTGCACCTGGCAATAGCGGTCCAGATACTCGCGAAACAGACTGAACGTGAGCGAGGTTTGCGCCAACTTGGGCGCCGCCACGTCCACCGTGGCGGCCTCACTGGCGCCGACGGCATTGCTGCGCACCGTGTCGAACCCGGCTTTGCCGAAAAGCCAGGCAAGCCACAACAGAACGGCCGCGACAAGCCAGTGCTCGGCGCTGGCGGTTGCGGCAGCGGCCGCGCCCAACGTGGCGGCCAGGAAAAAGGACAGGACCGGAGACTCAGGCTTCCACGCCAGGGTCCAGCGCGGGTGCCGCCGACAGTACGCCAGGTACGCGTGCTCGGCCAGGAACTTGACCTGGCCCTTACTGCCGGCGATCTCAAGCACGTGCTTGATCGCGCCATCGGTCAGGGTGTCGCCGTCCTTGGGCTCCATGGCAAACTTATGGTTGCACTTTGGGCACTTGCGGCCTTCGCGCTCCTTGTACTTGCTGTCGGCGTCGCAGTGGATGCACTTCACGCAGCCCCCTGCCCTCGGCTGTCCACGAACTGGCGCAACCACAACTCGAGCATCAGCAGCGCCCACAGCTTCTCGCCGATGCGACGCCTGCGCGTCTCCAGTGGGTGGTCCTTGCCGGCCCGCAGCTCGCCAATGTAGTCGGGTCGGAAATAGCCGCGCCTGCGCACCGACGCCTCGCCCAACACGTCTTCAACCACATCGCGCAAGGGACCCATCAGCCAGTCGGTGACCGGCGCGCCCATGCCAGCCTTGCGGCGCCAGATGAGCTCGCCGGGCAGCTTGCCTTGCAGCGCCACCTTGAGCGCGAACTTCTCGTTGGCCCCGTGCAGCTTCAAATCCGGCGGCAACCGCAGGCAGTATTCCGCCAGCGCACGGTCGGCGAACGGCATCCGCAGCTCCAGGCCCAGCGCAGCTGTGATGCGCTCGGCGCGCGGCAAGATGTTCTGGCTGCCCTTGAGCCGCAGGTCGGCCAGCCGCACTCGCGTCAGAAAGTCGTCGATGCTGGGGTCGCCGAGGTAGGGCCGCAGCAAGGCCCGTCGTTGACCGGGACCGCCGATTTGCGCCGCGAATTCATTGGTGTACAGCTGATCTTCCACACCATAGAAGCGGTGAAACGCGTGCAGGTACTGCTCTTCAGGCTCGTCGTCGGCGTCCGCGTACATCGCGGCTGCCAGCATCGGCTTTTGGGTCCAGCCGCCCAGCAATTGGTCGCCGAACTCGCCGTTGAACACCTGCCGCAAGCCAAGCGCCTTGGCCGCGCGGCCCAGCAGCATTTGCGGTACCGTCACCGCATCGCCAAACGGCAAGTCGAGCGCCCGCACCGTCGGCAACAGTGCGTCGTGCAGCGCCTCGCCGGTGACGGGCACCCAATGCAATGGCGCGCCCAGATGGTCTGCGACGGCCTGCGCTTGCGCCTTTTCGCGACCCGCCTCGCCAAAATCGAGCGACAGGCACACCACCTCAGCGCCCAGGCGCTTAAGCCATAGCGCCACCGCCGCGCTGTCGATGCCGCCTGACAGATAGACGCCGACTGGGCCGAGATCGGGCGACCACCGCCGCCGCGTCGCGGCCATGCCCAGACGCCACACGCTCTGCGCCGCCTCGGCCTGACTTGTTGGCTCCGCGTGCGCGACCTGGCGGGTTGAGAACCAGGTTTCGCAGCGCTCGGCCCCGCCCGACCAACGCAAGAGTTGCCCAGGCAGCAAGCGCTGGACGCCCGCAATCGGCGTCGCGTCGCCCGGCACGAACGAAAACGTCAGGTACTTGTGCAGCGCCGAAGCGTCGACCTGCGCCGGCAATTCGGCGATCGCCAGCAGCTGTTTGAGTTCACTCGAAAAAACCAACGACTCGCCAACCGTGGCGTAGTACAACGGGGCCACCCCAAATGGATCCCGGACCAGCGTCAACGTCGCCGATTGGGTGTCCCAACATGCGGCAGCGAACGCGCCGTCCACCGTTGCCCAGTCACCGGACATCAGCGCAGCGTCGAGCTTGTCTACCGTCGTCTTGGCGCTGTGGGTATAGCCGGCGACGGCCCAGGTGCGCGAACCTGCCGCCGGCGTGGTAGCCGCACCACTGTCAGGTCGCGAGTCGACCAGCCGCACACCCGCTGCGAACGGCCCGCTGCGCACGGTGCTGTCGGTGTCGCCACGGTGTCCGATCGCGCCGAGCATCGCCGGCAGCCAGTGGTCCGGCGCCGGCCCGACGTGGCCGCAAAGACCGCTCATTGCCCCATCCTGCCCGCGCCCCAGCAGCGGTGCAGGTCAGTATGTGCCAACGATCACGCCCGGTCCACCCTTGACCTTGAGGGCAATCGAAGCGGCGTCGAGCTTGCCGTCGCCGTCCGAGTCCATGTCGGTCTCGACCGCGCTCTCTAGCACCGATTTCAGCGCATCTTTGGGCAGCGGCAACCCTTCTTCGGGCAGGGCGTCGATGGCGGCGATGAGCGACGCCTTGGGCACCGAGCCCGACAGGATGCCCGAGAACGCAGTGACGTTGCTGCCCGACAGCGTCGCCGTGCCGACCAACCGCGCGCCGTAGATGGTCACCAACAGGTTGACGCCCGGCTGTACCGGAATCGTGATCGGAAAGTTGCTGCCCTTGCCGCCGGCGTTGACCAGGTTGCCAGCCAGCGTTCCGGGCAGGGCAATGACCGCCTTGCACTGCTGCGGGTCGATGGTCTTGGCGTCGACCAAAAAGTTGCAGGTCGCCTTGGTCGCGTCGCAGGTGGCGTTCTTGGGGTCAAGCTTGGCGGGGTAGAGCGCGAGGTTGATGGGGCCCTGCTTGAAGTCTTTGAACTCCAAAAGGAACCCAACTGAGCCCTCTTTGACGGCCTTTTCGAGTGCCCCGTTGGCGAGGCCCGACAGCGCGCCCAGGGAATTGTTGATGCCGTTGGAGCAGTTGGTGCTCGGCGCGCAAGTCATGGGGTTATCGTCGAGGTCGATGCCCTCGCCCGGCTTGCCGCCCGAGCCAATCAGGACCTCGGTGAACTTGATGGCCTGCGGCGCGAACACCGGCGTGCAGGCGCACTGGCCGGCGCCCTTGCACACGCCAGCGTTGCAGACGTCGTTGTTCGTGCACGGATTGCCGTCGTCGCACGCCGCCGAGCCCTGCGGTGAGAATACGCAGCCCTTGGCGGGATCGCAGGCGTCGGCCGTGCACACGCTTTTGTCGTCGCAGACCTTGGGTGCCCCGGCGCACTTGCCGGCCGTGCACACGTCGCTGGCCGTGCACGCATTGTTGTCATTGCAAGGCGCGCTGTTATCGCTTTTCTTGCAGCCGCCGGTCCCGGCGTCGCAGTCGTCGTTGGTGCAGGGGTTGCCGTCGTCGCAGATTGACGTCTGGCCGGTGCAGCAGGGGCTTTGGAACGGCAGGTGGTAGCAACCGGCCGCCTTGTCGCACACATCGGCGGTGCAGGTGTTGCCATCGTCGCAGTTGGCGGCCGCTCCGGGCTTGCAGGCGCCGGCGGCGCAGGCGTCGTTGGCCGTGCACGCGTCGCCATCGCTGCACGGATCGGTCGAGGCAGTGGCCGTGCAGCCCTTGGCCATGTCGCAGCTGTCCTTGGTGCACGGGTTGTTGTCATTGCAGGGCAACACCGCGCTTTGCGCGGCCTTGCACTCGCCCGTCGGCGTGCAGAATTCACCTTTCGTGCACACGTCCTTGTCGTCGCAGGGCTTGCTGACGACGACGGGATAGGTGCAGCCCTTGGCCGGCACGCACACGTCGTCCGTGCACGGGTTGGCGTCGTCACAGGTCAAAGGCACCGACACGCAAGCTTTCTTGTCGCACTTGCCCTGCCAGGTGCACAGGTCGCCGTCGTCGCAGGCGGTCCCGTCGGCGACGGAAGTCCAGGTTGCCGTCGCCGCTTCGGGCAGGCACTGCGCGCACGGATTGGCGGGCTTGGCGTCGCCTTTGAGCTGGCATGCGCCGCCAATCAGGCAGGCGTTGGCGTCGAGCTTCCACACGCACAAGGGCTTGCCGCCCACGACCGCGCAGCTATCCGCCGTGCACGTCAGGCCGTCGTTGCAAGCCTTGAGCTCCGCCTCGCTGCACGCGACCGGGCCAGTGTCGGCGGGTGGCAGATCCGGCGCGCTGATTTCGGCGCCCACCTCTGCCGCCGTCCCGGCGTCCGCGACTGCGTCGTCGACAGCCGCTGCGTCCGCACCGGAGCCCCCAGCAGTCTCCGCTGCCGCGGTCTCCGCCGTCGTCGCGTCCGCACCCGTCGTCGCTCCGCCTGTTGCTGTTGGCCCAGGTTCCGCGGCGCATCCGGCTAATAGCGCCACCACGACCGCCACACGCATCGTCGTCATTTGAGCTTGCCTCCCACGATGCTGTTGCCGTCTTTGCGGGTCACGGTCTCCGGGTTGATCGCGATCCCGGTGCCCTTGGGCAGCGTCGGCAAGGCCGCGGACAAGTCCACGGTCGGCAACGGAAAGCTGCCGAGCGCGTCGCCACCCAGCGTGGCCACCAGGTTGTTCAGCAGGTTGTCGGCCACCAGTTTCTCCAACACGCCCTCGTTGTTGACCATGTCGTCTTGTTTGACGTCGACCTGGATGGCGCTGGTCTTGATCTCGGTGAGCGAAATGCCAATGGCCTGGTTGGCTGCCTTGATCTCGATGCCGGCTGTAAAGGTGGCGTAGAGCACCACGTCCATCGGTTTGCCGAACAGTTTGAGCTTGGCGTCGATCTTGAAATCGCCGATGTGCGCGGTCAACTCGTTCTTGGCGTTGCAGTCGTCCATGGTCGGCGCCAGCATCGCCGACACCTTCATGGTCAGGTCGGTGGCGCCGTACTGGGTCAGGTCGACGTTGCCGAGCATCGACGCCGGCACCGGGAACTCGAACAGCCCGCCATACCAGGTGCCGTGCAGCAGTTCATTGAACAGGTCGTCGGCGATGACCAGTTCCAGCGGCTTTTGCTTGAGTACCACCAGCTTCTGTGCCCCCACGCCGCAGTGGATACGACCCGGCACGCCCAGGTTGTCGTACGGCGTGGCCTTGACGCTGGTCACCCGGCCCCGCTCGATAAACGCAATGCCCTTGTCGTCGCCGTCCACGTCGGCAAAGTCGGTCTGCAGGTTGAGCTTGACCTTGCCGCCCGAGCCATCGAGCTTGCTGATCTCAAACGACGTGTTCAGCGCCAGCGCACCCAGCGCATTGGCCAGCGCCGGCTCAATCTGACTCGACAGCGCTTTGTTGATCTGACCTTCGAGCTGCGGCTTGATGGCGTTGGTGACGACGGGACCCAGCAGGTTGATCGGAAACCCAAACAGGCCGCTGAAGTTCGAGATCGTCAGGCCATTGATAGTCGCTTTGCTGTTGACGGAGGTGACCACCAGCTTGTGGGTGATCTTGTCTACCGACAACTGCACGTCGCTGACGATGTCGATGCTGGTGATCTTGAGCTTGCCCTTGCTGCTGATGTCGAGCGGACCCTTTGCGTTCAAGTCTGCGGTAACATTGGCGATCTGCGCCGTCAGCTTGAGCACGTCCACGGCCGCCGACTTGAGCGTCACCGACGCCGGGTCATAAGCGAGGTTGCTGGCTGTGACGGTAAACCCGCTGCCGGAATACAGCGGACTGGGCAAAAGCGCACCAATATCGATGCCCTGCAAGTAAACTTCGAAAATCGTCGCCAAATCGTTGGCCGGCATTTTGTGGTTGCCGTCGTCGATGACCGCTTGCGACAGCCAGAACGCCAGACCCGGATCGACGTAGCCGCTGCCGGCGACCTTGGGATCGGGCTTGAAGAAGTCGCTTGACCACAGGTAAGCCTGCACGCGGCGCTTTTTGCTGCCCATCTTGTCGGCGGCGTCAAAGACCAGCGTGTTGCCGCCTGGCTTACTATTGACGTTGAACACGAACGCGCCGTCGGCCGCTACCGGCACTTTGGTGCCGTTGATCTCAAAGCTGGTGATAGGACCTGCGCCCGACTTGACGGTGCCCTTGACGGTGACAATCGGGCTCTTGGTCGCGATCGTCGCCGCCCGCGGCGGGTAGGTCACGTCGATGACGGGACGGCACACGTTGGACACCACCAACTGGTGCTTGCAGCCGGTCTTGGCGTCGCAACTATCGGTGGTGCAGGCGTTGCCGTCGTCGCAGTTGACCGTCTTGCCGGCGCACTTGCCAGCCCCGCAGACGTCGCCATTGGTGCACGCGGTGCCGTCGTCGCACGGCGTCGTGTTGTTTGCCATTTCGCAGCCGCTCGCTGGGCTGCACGAATCGGTGGTGCATAGGTTGCCATCGTCGCAGGCCAGCGGCTTCTTGCCCGGCTGGCACTTGGCCGCTGCGCAGGTGTCTTCGAGCGTGCAGGCATTGCTGTCGTCGCATGGCAGCGCGTTGGGCGCGTGGACTAGCCCAATCTTGGGATCACAGCTGTCGTCGGTGCAGGTGTTGCCGTCGCCGAGCGGCACCGCGATGCCGACGCAGGCACCGTTCTTGCAGCCGTCTTTGGCGGTGCACAGGCTCTGGTCGTCGCAAGGGTTGCTGTTGAACGGGAACACGCAGCCCTTTTGCTTGTCACAGCTTTGGTCGGTACACGGGTTGTCGTCTTTGCACAGATCAGCGATCGACTTGTGCCCGCAGCCGGTCTTGGCGTCGCACGCGTCGATGGTGCACAGATCGGCGTCGTCGCAGTTCTTGGGCTGGCCGGCCGTGCACGCGGCGCCAGCCGCCGACCCGTCGCAGTGATCGCCCACGGTGCAGGCGTTGCCGTCGTCGCACACGGTCGTGGTTGCCACCTCGGCAAGATGGAGACAGCCCGCCGGCTGCCACGATCCCGACGACAGCAACAGCGGTGCTGGAGCGCACATGTCTTTGGTGCACACATTGCCGTCGTCGCAGCTGGGTGTGGGCGTGGTGAACAGGCATACGCCGCCCTTACACAGGTCGCCGCCGGTGCAGGCATTGCCGTCGTTGCACGGGTGGCTGTTGGGCTTGGACTCGCAGCCCTTGCCGGCGGCACAGCCGTCGTCAGTGCACGGATTGCCGTCGTCGCACTGCTTGCCTTGCCCCAGGCACTTGCCGCCATCGCAACGATCGTTGGTCGAGCACACGTCGCCGTCGTCGCAACTGCCCTTGCCATCCAACCCAGCATCGAATGGCGACCAGAACTGGCGACTGACCACGGCCAGGCACGCCAGGCATGGGTTGTTGGGGTGCCCGGTCTTGTTGGCGAGGCACTGGCCTTCGATCAAGCAGTGATCGTTGGGGCAGACGGGGCCGGCGTCGACAGGCGGCAGTTCGGCCAGCACTTCCGCGGCCGGGGCAATGTCTGCGACCGCCACGACCTCCGCGGCTTCGGCGTCTACCGGCGATACTTCGCTACCCACGCCGCCGCCGGCTTCCTGGGTGGCATCAGCGCTGGCGTTGCCCAGACCCGGTTGGATCATGGTGTCGTCGGTGCAAGCCCACGCCAGTGACGCGAGCGCGCACAGGATCGCAAGCACCGAGCTTGCTGGTCGAAACAGTCGCTGCATGGCGGCTCCCAAGGATTGGCGCCAATGTCGCCAGGGCGGCACAGTCTAGCGGAAAAGTCGGCCAGCGTGGAACGGTCATCGGCAAGTTCGCGATCACGCCAGCGTCTGGCCGGCGCGGGTGATCATCGCCGCCCACGCCAGCTTGACGTTGGCGTTGCCGACCAGTGCGCGTTCAAAGCCCAGCAGCTGCTCGACAACTTCGGCAATTTGCTTGGGGTCTGTGCGACTGGCCAAGCCGAGCAGCGCCGCTTTGTGGCGGGCGTGCGGCAGTCCATCGGCGTCGACGCCACAAGCGACCAGCAGCGCATCGCGCAGTACGGCGCGCATCGACTCCGCCACCAGCCGCAGATCATCGCGCGACAACTCCGTGCTTTTCGGCTTCTTTTCGTCGCCGCCGGCGCTCGCGTCGGGCATCGGCCCGGCACTGCCAGGCAGCGCGTCGCCTGCGGTGAGTCCCTCACTCTTTTTCGCAGCGGACAACGAGCGACCTAGACGGTCAAGCCACGGCACCCCTTCGTCCGCTGGTATGGCGCCCAGCGACAGCGCGAGCTCAGCCACCAGGTCCAGCAGCGCCAGCTTGCCCGGGTCCGCCAAGGCGCGGGCCTGATCTAGCGAACCCTCCGCCAGTGCCGACACCGCGCGCGCCCCGTCTGCCGCAACGCCGGCTCGGACCAGCAACGCCGCCACGTGCTCCGGCGACAACCCGCCAAAGCGCACCAGCTGGCAGCGCGAGCGGATGGTATCCAGCACCGTCTCCGGCTGCGTCGTTAGCAGCACGAAGTGGGTGGCGGTCGGTGGTTCTTCCAAGGTCTTGAGCAGCGCGTTGGCGGCGGTGTCGTGCAGGCGATCGCATTGCGCGATGACAACCCCCTTGATGCGCCCGACCACTGGATCGTAACGCAGCCGGCCCGTCATCTCGCGAATTTGCTCAATCTTGATGTTCTGGCCGTCGGGCGCGATCGTCGCCAGATCGGGGTGCTGGCCACGCCGCAAAGCTGCACAGGATCGGCAATTGCCGCAAGCATCGGCGCTGTCGGCCGGCGGACTGACGCATGCCAGGCGGGCCAGCACGGCCATGGCGACGGTCGCCCGGCCAACGCCGCTTGGACCCGCAAATAGATACGCGTGACCCACGCGGTCGCCGCGCAACAGCCGCGACAGCAGCCGCACTTGCAGCGTGTGACCGACGACCATGGACAGGGCGGGCAAGGACATGTGCGGATAGTCGCCCGTGTCGGCGGCGGATTCAAGCGGAGGCGCCGGGACCAAAGACAACCGGGCTGCGGGCAACTGCGCGACCCAAGGCAACCAAGAACGATTTCTTGCTCATTGGCGGCGACCGGCGCACAATGTGACATCGCGGGCGCCGCGCCCGCCGCGAGCGCAAGCGGCGCAACCCTCGTTGTGCCGCGTGCACTTGCGTGACGGTGGCCATTGCTGGAACTCCTGCAATCTGCCGCATAGCAGGTCGTTGCCCGCCCCGTTTGTCGCTTGCGACCAAAGCGGGGCGCCCGCATCCGACCGCTGGCGCTGGCCCCTTTTGAGACCCCAACCCGGCGCGCTGTCCACCATGGCTGCGCACGGGAGGTACGATGCTCGGCGACCGTCGCTCAAACCCGCGATTTCCTTGCTTGCTGGTCGGCGAGGCCCGCTTGCCAGGTGTGGCGCCGTTTGAGGTTGTGTGCACCAGCATTTGTCGGGGCGGCGGCTTCTTTACCTGCCGGACCGCGGTCAGCGCTGGCACGCCGATGACGATCGTGTTCCGGCCGACCGGCAGCGAGGGGCCGCACATTGAGTGCGCCGCGGAAGCCGTGTGGTTGAGCGCCAAGGGTAGCCTGACGCCGCCTGGCTTTGGCGCTCGATTCCGCACCCTGCGCTGCAGCAAAGGCGACGACGCGCTGCGCTCCTTTGCCGCGGAGCACCTGCGCTGGGCCGACCTGCCACCATTGCCGGCCGACGCGGAGGGCCGCGCCTGGCTGCGCCTGACGGCACAAGGCCGCTTGTCCGACGGATTCGCATCGCAAGTCCAGCAAGCGGCGCACACCAGCGGCGCCGTCGCGCCCATTGCTGACCCGCCAGCCCGAACTGCGCCAGAACCCGCGGCGGCGTTCGCAGCGCCACCGGCGATGCCCGCCACCAGCCGGGGCGCTTCGGCGGGGTACGAGGTTGCAGTCGAGCGGCCGCAGTTTCAAGCCGCACCGCCGCCGCCGGCCGCTCAGCCCGAGTCGACGGCGGCCAGCCCACACCCGGTGCCCGTTGCGGCGACGCCCGTTGTGGTGCCGGCCGGTACGCCCATTGCGCTCGGCGCAGCAGCACCGGCCGGACACCAGGCCGAGCCGACAGCGCCCGCAATCGCACGACCAGGGCTGGCTGCGCCCATGGGCACCCGCCCGTCCACTCCGGCAGCCGGCCCGCACGCGACGCGCCCGGCCAGCGATGGGCTGGCCCATCCGATCGGGCGGCCGCAGCAGCTCGCATCGCCGGAGCACGTGCCGCCACCCGCAGTGCCCGTCGCGCCCCCTGTCGCCGCCGTACACGACACTGGCCCTGCGCACATACCGACCGTCGCCGCGCCCGGGGCAATCCCTATGGCAACGACTGCGATGGCACCGAGCGCCGACCTACAGGCGCGGCTCGCAGCGCTATTCAGCGGCCAGGAAGAGAACGGGCCGACCGTCATGCTCGACCCGCGCGTCGTCAGCGATCTCGTCGCTGCTGCGCTGACGACGGCACCGCCGGCGCGCGCGAGGGGCGAATTGCCCCGCGACGCCGTGCCCGCAGTGCCTCACGATACCGGCCGCTGGACCTCGCCCGTGCAGGACGGCAACGCCGAGCTGGTGGCCGCGCCGGATTTGCCCGCGGTGGGCGAAGATGCGCTGGCGGACCTGCTGAGCGCGCTCGGCGGGCCGGCACAGCCGCAGCCGCAGAGCCCGACGACCAATCCCGAGTGGGGCGCGCCGTCGCACGAAGACGCCGGATTCGGTAGCACGTGGGGTCCGCCGACGCCCAACACCGCAGCGCTGTTGCAAGGCGTGCTCGAGCTGCCCGAAGACAGCACTGTCAACTACGGCCGGCGCAACGAAGAAGATTTGGTGGCCCCGGGGCCGTTAGTCTCCAGCAAAACCGACCCCCAGCGCGTCGTCAATCCTACCGTCAACTATGGCCCTGCCGGTGCCGCGACGGCGCAGACCGCTGCGGTATTCGGCGACGACGGCACGCCCGCCCAGGCCATGCTCCAGCGCGGCTCGGAGGCAACCGCTGCGGTCGAAGGCCGCGATCGACGGCCGGTCGCTGCCTCGACGGCCATGCGCGCGCGCGCCAAGGCCACTAATCCAGGTGCAGGCGCCGCGTCGCCGCGCTCTGGCCCAACTGAACCCTCGCTGCCGGCGCAGACTCAGCCCGACTTCGACCCTGCGGCGCCAGAAAGGGTGGTGCCTGCCAGCCAGGGGCCCACTACGCCGCTCAAAGAGAACACGGTCGCCTATAAGCGGAACGAAAATCCGGCGATGCCGCCGCCTGTGCCCGAAGACGAACCGGTCGAGCCACCGAGGACTTCGCCTGGCCACTCCGAGGCGACAGTCACGCTAAAGCCAGGCACGGTCCAGCCCGTGCTCGACCACTGGCCCCAGGGCGTGCCGCGCTCGATTGGCAACCGCTATGACCAGCTGCAGCGCATCGGTCAGGGTGGCCACGGTGTGGTGTTCCGCGCCGTCGACAAGATGCTCGACCGCTACGTGGTGCTCAAGTTCTTGCTGCAGTCCACGCTGTCGACCGAGATGGCGCGCAAGTACTTCATGCGCGAAGTCAAGCTGTCAGCGAGCCTGAATCACCCGAACATCGTGCACATCTACGACATCGGCAACACCGACGGTGTGCTGTGGTACGCGATGGAGTACGTCGACGGCGTCACGCTGGCGCAGTATCTGCCGCCCGGCAAGCCCATGGATGACTTGGGCTTTATGTACTCGGCGTTTTCGCAGCTGTGTGAAGCACTGGATCACGCGCACGGCCAGGGCATCCTGCACCGCGACGTCAAGCCGGACAACGCCCTGGTCGCCAACGACGGTTCGGTCAAGCTGTTTGACTTTGGGCTGGCGCGCATCGCTGACCAGGGCTTTGGCGACCAGTCGCTGTTGCTGGGTACACCTTTTTACATGGCTCCGGAGCAATTGACCGGCGGCAAGGTCGACCACCGCGCCGATGTGTACGCGCTTGGCGTCTTGCTGTATCGGATGCTGGCGGGCGAATTGCCGTTTCGCGACGGGAACATCTTCGCCGCTCACGTGTTGGAGCCCGTCCCCGACCCGCGTCGGTTCAATCCGCACCTGCCTGAACCCGCGGTGCAACTGCTGATGCGCATGCTGGCTAAGGCAGCAGACCAGCGGCCGACCAGTTGTCGGCCGATTGCGGTCGACCTGTGGTCGGCGTTGTTCGGAAACGGCTGACGCCGCGCGTCTTCCCAGCAAGTTTGCCGATGCCAAGAGGGTGTTTACATTTGATGTCTGAGCGAGCGGAATCAGGCGCCCGCAAGGCGAGGCGGAAGCCCTGTGACGACTGAGGCGCACTCGCAGTGCGCCAATGGGACAGTCCCGCGTTCTGTCCAGGAGGAATAGGGCCGACAACAAAGCTTGGCGGGGTCGATGAGTCCTGCGAACTCATCGACGGGTTACGCGCAGTAGGCGTTCGCTTGTAGACACCCTCTAAAAGGGTGTATGCAAAAACTTGACCAGCAACCAATCCGTGCGAGAACCCCGTCTGGGCGAGGAGGCGGTCATGGTTCTGGGAGAGCAGGTGCGGCAGAGGGTCGTCGGGTTGCTGAGAGATGGCGTTGATA
>SXRM01000102.1 GCA_005792545.1 Pseudomonadota bacterium
GACGAGCCGTCGCTCGGGCTTGCGCCGTTGATAGTCGAGACCATTTTCAAGGTTGTGGTGGCGCTGAACAAGCAAGGCACCACGGTGCTATTGGTCGAGCAGAACGCGCGCATGGCGCTCAAGCACGCGCACCGCGGCTACGTGCTCGAGACTGGGACGGTCACCATGCAGGGCTCGGGCGCTGAGCTGCTGGCGGATCCACGCGTGCAGGCAGCCTACCTGGGCGAGTAGCTAGTCGCCGTAAATCACAAGGATCATCATGGATATCGAGATCTTTCGCGCGCGGCGCCAGCGGCTTTGCGAGGCGTACGGCGCCGGCACGGTCATCGCTGTGCAGAGCGCACACCACAGCATCCGCAACCACGACGTCGAGCACGAGTGGCGGCAAGACAGCGACTTTTGGTACCTGACCGGGTTTGACGAGCCGGACTGCGTGCTGGTGCTGGTACCCGGGCGCGCGGAAGGCGAGGCGGTGGTGTTCGTGCGGCCGCGCGACCCCGCAATGGAGACCTGGAATGGCCGCCGCGCCGGCGTCGAGCGCGCCGCACAATGGCTGGGAGCCGACCAGGCCCAAGACATCGGCAAGTTTGACGAAGAGCTCGGCAAGCTGTGCGAGGGCGCGCGGCAAGTGGCGTGGGCGCTCGGCCGCGATGCCACTTTTGATGCCAGGGTTATCAAGGCGGCCCGCAAGCATCGGACGCAGCCGCGGCTGTTCCTGGACGGCCCCGATCACTACACGGATTTGGCCTTGGTGCTGAGCGAGCAGCGCCTGCACAAGTCGCAGCACGAAATCGAGCTACTGCGCAAGGCCGCGGCCGCAACGGCAGAGGCGCACCACGAGGCGATGCGCTTGTGCGCTGCTGGTGTGACCGAGCGCGAATTGCAGGCGGCGGTCGAGTACGTCTTTCGCGCTTCGGGGTCGGATCGCGTCGGCTATGGCAGCATCGTCGCTCGCGGCGACAATGCCACCATCCTGCACTACCGCGACAACAACGCGACCGCACAGGCGGGCGACCTTGTGCTCATCGATGCGGGCGCCGAGATCGGCTACCTCACTGCCGACGTCACCCGCACCTTTCCGGCGAGCGGCCGCTTCAGCGATGCGCAGCGGGCGGTGTATGACATCGTGCTCGATGCAGAAGTGCAGGCCATTGCCCTATGTCGGCCTGGCCATTCCATTGCCGAGGTGCACGACTGCGCGCTGCGGGTCTTGACCGCCGGGCTGGTGCGGTTGGGCGTGTTGCAAGGGGATGACATCGCGCAGCTGGTCAAGGACGAAGCGTACAAGCCCTGGTACATGCATCGGACATCGCACTGGCTGGGCATGGACGTGCACGACACTGGCCGCTACCACGACACCGGCACCGCGCCAGAGCCCGGCAAGCCGAACCGCGCGCGCACGTTCGTGCCCGGCATGGTGCTGACCGTGGAGCCCGGCTTGTATTTTGCGACCGACGACGAAAAGGTGCCGGCGCAATTTCGCGGCATTGGCGTGCGCATTGAGGACGACGTGCTGGTTACGGCCGGCGATCCGGAAGTGCTGACTGCGGCGTGCGTCAAAGAAATCGCCGATATCGAGGCGATGGTCGGGCAAGGTGGGCGTTTCGTGCGGCGCCTACCCTAGCGGCTCGGCGCGTTGCAACTACCCCTTGCACACCTTTACTGCTTTCTGCATGATCGTTGGCCAATCTGCCGGTGCCGGCAGATTTTCCAGGAGATTCATGCACTCGCTGTCTACCAGTCAACGCGTTGTGGCCCTTCGGTTGGCAGTACTTGGCTGCACGCTGCTGGCGCTGCCTGCCCTGGCTTCGCCAACGACGTCGCTGGTCGAGGGCGTCCTGCAGTCCGGCAGCGGTCCGGTTGCCGACGGCATCTACAACGGCACCTTCGCAATCTACGCGGACGAGACGGCTGCCTCACCGTTGTGGAGTGAAGGCCCGGTAGCGCTCAACGTCAAGGCCGGGCAGTGGCAGTGGGCGCTTGGCAGCAAGACTCAGATGGAGCTTGCCAAGTTGGGTGGGCAGAAGCCATGGCTGGGACTGCAGATTGGCAGCGACCCGGAAATGCCGCGGGCGAAAATACACGCGGTGCTGTACGCCGCGCGCGCCTTGGTGGCGGAAAGCCTGGAGTGCAGCGGTTGCGTCAGCGCTGCGGCCATCAGCCCAAGCGCTCTGCAGCCCTATGCCAAGACGGCGGACCTGTCGGCGGTCTCCAAGTCGGGCAACTATGCGGACTTGAAAGGTGTTCCAGACCTGTCGGGCTTTGCCAAGGCGGGCGACTTGTCGGTGTACGCCAAGACCGCTGCCCTTGCCGACGTCGCCAAGACGGGTGAGTACGGTGACCTCAAGGGGTTGCCCGTGGTCGCCAAGGCCGGATCGGGCTGCGGTAGCGGCCTCGTCGTCAAAGGTATCAAAGCGGATGGCAGCTTGGACTGCGTCTCAGGCGTGGATCCGCTGGTCGCGGCGTTGTTTTCGGCCACCATCAACCAACCGTTCGTGCAGCCCGTTGGCGCCGACCTGCTGGACGGTCAGCCGGCGTTCTACGTGTCCGGCGAGCTGACCGTCCCGTCACTGGGCAGCGCCGAACTGGTCGAGATTGACGTGGACATCGACAACAGCGACGTCTCCCAGCTCAAGATCGAGGCCACCGATCCGGCCGGCAACCTGCTGACGCTGTACAACGGCGGCGTCAACGGCACCACGCTCAAGACCACCTTTCCGACCAAGACGCCGATTGCCGAGGGGTCGCTCGACGGCTGGAAGGGCAAGGATCCCAAGGGACTGTGGATGATCATCGTGCGCGACAAGGTCAAGATGGCCAACTCGAACGGCAAGGACGGTGTGTTCAAGAGCTTTGCGGTTCGCGTGGCCTACAAGACGCCGGGCAAGCTGCAGGTCAAAAGCGACATCGTCGGGCCGGACGCGCAGCCCTACACGCGGATGCGTTCAGTGGTGGATGAGACGCTGGCCGACGGCAAGGCGGTGGTCGTCAAGACTGATGGCGGCGCACCACTGGTCGCGCAGGGTTGGCTGTGGGACAAGTCGCTCAACACTTGGATTGAGGCAAACACCGGCGCGTCGTCGACGGGTGGTTGTCCCGCGTGCGGCAGTGGCAAAGATGGCGACTACGTCGCGAGCAGCAACGTCAACTTGTCGGGCGGCACCTATGACTTCAAGTCCTTCACCATCAAAGAGGGGGTGACGGTCACGGTCACTGGCGGAACTCCCTTGCAGATCAAGGTGCAGGGTAGCGCGGTCATCGATGGCACGCTCGATTTGCGCGGAACGGCAGCGCCGGACGTCAACAGTTGCTGCCCCGAGTCACCGGCCGGTCAGGGCGGTGGTGGCGGTGGGGCCAATGGCGGCACAGGGCCCAACTCGACCGGCAATACCGGCGGCGGATCGGGTGGCGGCACGGGCGGTTGTGCGGCCGGTTATGGCGCTGGTGGCGGCGGCGCCGGCCATGCCGGGTCAGGGCAGAATGGCACCACGTCGCCAAACAGCTGCGGCACGCCAGGCAACGGCGGTAGCACCTACGGTGACGCCAAGCTCGCTGGCGGCCTGGAACCGGGCAGCGGTGGCGGCGCTGGCGGCTACGGCAGCGCCGCCAATTCTTCTGGTAGCGGCGGTGGTGGCGGCGGCGGTGCCGTGCTCATCGTGGCCAGCAAGGTTGTCGTCGGTGCCAAGGGCCAGATTTTGGCCGACGGTGGCAAGGGCGGCGACGTCGTAGCCGATCGCGATGGTGGGGCCGGCGGCGGCGGCTCGGGCGGTTCGATTTGGTTGCGCGGCTCGACCGTGACCCTCAGTGGCAAGGTCAGCGCGATCGGTGGCGTCGGCGGCAAGTCAGACAAGGTCAACGGCTACGGCGGCGATGGCGGCAACGGTGCGGACGGGCGAGTCGTCGTGGACGCCGTGCAGGCGCCGAGCGGCACGACCACGCCGAAATTCGTGGCCGCTGGCACCACTGGCCTCGACTTGACCGGAACCAACAAGTTTTCGTTGCAGAACAGCGGGTCTGGCTTAGTCAGCTTGGTCAACCAGTCCGGGGCGACCCACAAGGTGATGCTGGTGGTGACGTACTACTGAGTGGGCCCCGGCAGAGCTTGCTGCCGTTGCGTGGCGACCATCATCGCCTAGTAGCTGAACTGCAACTGCAAACGGCCGAACTGCCCAGACTCGGCGCCGAAAGGCTTGCTCGGACTTGAGCGCTGCGAAATCGTGTATTGGCCAACCAACTCCAGCGCTGAGTGCACCTGCCACTCGAGGCCGAGTTCGAGTTCCTTGACCTCGTACGGCGGAGCATTGGTCTCGTGCTTGCGGCCACCGTCATACACCTGGGCCTTGATGAACGGTATCAAGTTGCCAGCCTTGTAGAAGACTTGCGCGTAGCCACCGTGCAACGGGTGCGAGTCGACGACGCCATCGCGCAGTTCTGGGCCAACGCCCACGTTGTACTCGGCCTGAAAGCCCAGCGGCTGCGGATAGACCACCAGTGTCGCGTGGACGCGCGCCTCGGTGACGGCGTATTGGCCTTTGACGTCCTTGTCGCGCTTGGCGCTGAATTCGCCGTAGAAACCGCCGAACGCACACTCGACGTACTGGTCGCCGAAGCGAAACGGCCATGCCACGCGCGCCACTGCGTGCGGCGTGCGGTTCTTTTCCAGGGCGTTGTTGGTTTGGCCATTGAACAAGCCGAAGCCCAGCGCCCCGTAGTCGCCAGAGCCCTTGAGCCCGCTGTCGACCAGGTACTTGAAGCGCTGGCGGGCCTCGGTGGGCGCGTAGTAGACGAACGCTCCGATGTCGCGCTCGTCTCTGGTTGCACTGTTGAGGCCATCGGCACGGTCGAGCGCAAGGCGGTTGGAGCTGGACTGCATGTTCTCGAAACCGAAGGGAATCTTGCTCTGTCCGACACGCACACGCCAGGTCTTGTCGGCGGTCAGAAAGACGTCGGCGTACCAGTCGCGCACGATGGCGACATTGAGTTGCTCGCCGATAGACGAGGCGAAGTCGGGCTGCAGGTACACGCTCAGTTGCTCGTGGACGTCGCCCGACAGGATGACCCGTGCGCGGCGGATCGAGAAACCGTTCTTGCCGCCGATGGTCTTGTCGCCTTGCCCGTTGATGAGTTTCTCGTTGGTGATCGCGAGGTTGTTGTATCGGACCTGCGAGTACCCGCGAATCGACAACGCCTCGTACCAGGGCCGCTTTTGGGGCGGTGCAGTTTGCGCTGCGTCCGTTGGCGTGGCGGCGGCGGTGGGCTGTACGGGTTCCTGGGCGGCGGCGGGGGTAGCAAGTGCGATGCCAAACGCCGCCAGAATCAACCACAATCGCATGCTTGCCTCGACCAGCTAAGGCTGGCCCGGGCGGCTAGGGTACCGCGGTCGGTGGTCTTTGGGAATTCAAGGACTTGAACGATCCCCCCCTTTGTTCAACCAGCTGATTTTGCTGGACAAGGCTAGCGCGGGCTGTAGTCCGCCGTGAAACCACCGACTTGCACCCTGACCAGCGACAGAAGCATGTATTATTGGACGCTTGTGTTGTCTGAGACGCCGCGGGGCCTGCTACGTACGCGGCGAATCAGCTGCATGGGATTCAGTACTCTTTGCCAGTCAAAGCGAGCCAGACTCTGCGGCGAATCAGATCGTGGCCGGGATTGGTCGGGTGCACACAGTCCTTGTCGATCCAGCACGCGCCACCCGAGTTGACACCATGGCCCTGGAACGCTGCCTGCAAGTCCACAAAGAGCGCGCCTTGTGCCAATGCCTCCGCCTTGAGTCCGGCGTTGACGGTAGTGAGGTTGGTCAGGACGGCATCCTTTACCATCGGCAGCGCCGGGTTGCTGAGCGCCTTGCAGAAACCGGCGGTGTAAGTCGGCGGGACCGTACCTTTGCCGTCGGTCGGGTCGTGGACGCCGTCGACGACTACTACCACGCGCTTGGCGGGCAAGAATTCGTACTGCTTGCGAACGACCTGGATCATCTCGGCGACGTTCTCGCGGAGCGCTTGCACCGTCGACGCTGTCTTCGCTGCGGACACCATCACAGTCTGGCTGTCATTGAAGTCGTTGCCTCCTACGTTGATGAGCAGCAGCACGTCGCCGGCGACGGTCTTGGGCAGCTTGTCGCCCAATGCAGTCTTGAGCGCCACTAGCGCCTCGCCGCTCTGCGCGCCACTCTTGGCGACGGAGACGAATTTTGCGCCGGGGTGAGCGGCGAGCACGTTGTGGCTGGCGTAGTTGGGCCAGGCGTTGTGGTTCTGGTACACGAGGCGCGCGAAGCCTTGGCCACCCGCCGCGTTTCCCCCGGCCGCGTTGTAGCCTGCCCCTACTGAGTCGCCGGCGACGATGACAAGAGAGATCTCATCGAGCCCTGACCAGGGTGTTGGTGGTGTGCTGCCGGCATCCGAGACCGGTATGCCGTCAGGCCCCGGCGCAGCCGCGTCCCACGCTTGCGTATCCGCCGCAGCTGCGTCAGGTGGGTCAGCATCGGCGGCGTCGTCCGGGCTACTAACGCCATCCTTGGGCAGAAAGGTCGGCAGGTCTTGCGCGGGAGCGCTGGCGTCGCTACCGCCATCGGCCGACGGCTGGCTATCGGCAATTAACCCGTCACCCATGGTTGACCCGGTCTGCGTGTCCAGCGCAGCTGCCGCGGTCGTTTCGCCAGTTGCTGCTCTCGAAAAGTCGGTCGCCGTGGCAACCGCCCCGGGGGCCGTGGCACAGCCAAACTCAAACAGGCAGAGCGAGACGTGTGCCGCCGCGACTGCGAACGCACCGGTCGGCCGCGGATAGGGTCGTTTCGACATGAACGCCTCCTGTGAAACGTGCGGAGGGTAGAGCGCAGGGCGGGCACGGGCAAGACTGTGGGCGGGAGGGGCAAGCGCGCTGGTGTCGCGGCGCCCCGGCGATCACGGACCCCACCTTTGTTCAGATCTATGAAATAACAGGATAACGCCCAGGCTGCCAAGGCGACTGCAACCGAAAGAAGCGACCTTTTTCAGCCAGCGGCGCGGCATTTTGCAGCGCTGAACCGATCACCTGTTTGCGCGCACTCGTCGCGCGGGACATGATCATGACCATCCGCTATTACCACCCTTCGCTGCTTTTCGAAGTCACCACGCGCACCGTTGGCGGGGCGTTTCTCATCGACCCCGTGCAGTACCCCGAATTCGGGCCGGCGTTTCACGCGATTATCGCGCGCGCCCAGCGCAAGTACC
>SXRM01000103.1 GCA_005792545.1 Pseudomonadota bacterium
AGATTCGTAATCAGCAGGTCGAGAATTCAAATTCCTCTGTTGGCTCCATAGGTTAGCGATAGGTAGAGGGTGAAAAGGTAGCGGGGCAGGTAGCGTTCTTGAGATCCGCTGCCCGGGGGGTCGAGATGACGACTGCATCGGAAATGCCACCGCCGGCTGCCCCACACTACTTTCGGCCAACTGCCGAATTGACAGAGCCTGCGGTCCCGGCGACACCCGGCGCCTATGTTGCGGCAGGCCGCCTTGATTCATGCTGGGCCGTTGTTCGCGCAGTTGCAGTTCTCGGACTGCACCCGGCAATCTGGTTGAGCAGGGTTGACGTCGAGTGGGCTTCATTCGCTGGCCCGCCCGATGGACGACCCGTTGACCCATTGCTGCGACGCCCGTTGGAATGCGGTGCTGTACTCGACTGGTCAGGCATGGTTTGGGTTGAGTTCCGCGAGTCGTTTGTTGCCGAATTGCCGTCGCTAATCTTGACCAAGCCGGTTGACCCGATGGGGCTCGGTGACCTGGATCTTGAATTCCGCTACTGGTCGCGCGACCAGGACAATCCGAGGTTGGTAGGCGCAGCAGTTGAGCACCTCGCGCTTGACCGCGCGACGCGCAATGCGCTGATGAACAATGTGCGACCTCTGCGACTTGCGCATACCGAAGTCGCGGATCGGCTTGAGGCGCTACTTGTCCAAGAGCACGCCGCTGGCGACGATCGCAACCAGGCGCACCGCGAGGCCCTTGAGTTCATGTCTGCACAATTCGCGGCCGGCAAGATCCCAATCGAAGGTCAGGTCACAAAGGTGCAAATTATCAAGATTATCTCGGATGTTTTGCGGCAGAACGGCTACAAAGTGCCAACCAAGCGCCGCGAGCAAGCGTTTGTCGATCTGGTCCCGACGGCAAGTCGCGTTCCGGCGCATCGGCCCAGGACGATGATCAAGTCCGCATCTTTTGCGGAGCAAAATGAGTGCGAGACAGGAAGGTAGTACACCCTTTTCTGCATTGGCTTATTTCGCAGTTTATCAAAACATATTGAATAGTTGCGTGAGATATAGGCCGACGTTTTGTAGAATTCCCGGGCGGACCAGTTGCGCCCGCCGGAGTTCAGAATGTCAGCCCAAGCGATCTACCGACTGCCGGACGTCATCCGGCTCACTGGCATTGGCAGAACTACAATTTGGCGTCTGGAAAAGGCAGGGACGTTTCCGACTCGGCGCCTGATCTCCACAAGGTCCGTCGGGTGGTTTTCCGCGGAAATTGACGCCTGGATCGCCAGCCGGGCGCCGGCCGGGCCACAGGACAGCACAGCCACCGCGCGCGTGGCGCCATGAACGCGTGGCTCGGCCGCGCCCGCGCGGAATCCATCATTCAGGTCGCGCTGCGTCTTGGGCTGACCATCGGCCACGACGGCAAGTCCTTCGGGCCGTGCCCCTCCTGCGACCGCGAACGCCGCAGCTCGCCCGAGCGGGAGAAACAACGGCAGATCGACCGCCGCCAACCCTGCATTATCCGCCGCAACGAAGCCGGCCACGAATACTGGCAGCACGTCACGAATGGCGGCAAGGGTTGCGCTGACGGCCACGGCGACGGCATTGCCCTCGTCGCCTGGGTCAAGTGTGGCATGCAATGGCTACGCGGCGACAAAGATGTCGAGCGCGAAGTGCGCTGCTTCTTTGAGGGCAACTGCGACACTGTGCCACACCGGCTGCGCCGATCATCCTCGACCGAGCGGCCGGCGTGCACGGTGGAAGCAGCCCGCTACTTGACCGACGCCGAAGTCAGGGAGTTTCTGTTCAAGTCGTGCGTGCCGGTCAGTGCGGCGCCAGAAGTGGCCGCCTACTTGCGCGACAAGCGCGGCATTGACCCAGCCGAAGTCGATAGCCGAAGGCTGGCATTCGCACTTCCGCGCGACCGCCCGGTGCCAAAGTGGGGCCAAACTCGCGGCAGGCCTTGGGCGGCGACCGGCCACCAGTTGGTCCTGCCCATGTTTCGAGTGGTCGACTTGGCCGAACCCAAGCTGGTGGTCGCTGGTCTCCGCGCCCGCCGGATTGTGGATACGGACGACGGCTTGGCGAAGTCGTTGGCACCGTGCGGCGTCGCCAGCAGAGGGCTTGTGTTCGCCATAGGTACGAAGTGGCGCGTGGATGGCGAGGCCTTTGCCCGGCTCACGTTGACAGAGGGCGAAATGGACTATCTAACGCTTGGCGTGCTCACGGACCGCAGCAAGGTCGGCGCTCTACTTGGCACGATTTCCGGGTCAGCGCAGCCCGAGTACGCCAACCTGATTCCGGCACACTGGCGCGTGTTTGCAGCCCAGCACAACGACGACAGCGGCGACTCCATGGCCAAGGCCTGGCATGGCCTGTTGCGCGGGCGGGTCAAGGAAATCAAGCGCACCCGCATCGAGCGCATCGCAATACCGCTCGCACCGTCCGAGCCGCCCAAGGCAACAGGCCAAGAAATGCCCGCAAACCACGCAAGGAGTGCACCATGAGCAAGCGTCCCGACTTCAACGACTTTGCCAGGAGTGGCGTGGAAATCCCAGATCTCGATGAGATTTCCGACGAATTCCTGGAAGACTTTCCGCCCGAAGGCGACCGCCCCGACGACGGTGATGGGCGGCCAGAAATTCGGTCAGTGCCTGGCCGACTCATGGAAAGCGTTCGTGACGCTGAGCGTGCGCTGGTCCGCCGCCAAGCACTTGTGTACCTGTTCGACGATGGCGCAGCAACTGTCAGGTGGCGTGACGGTGAAAATGAAGCGGCACGCGTCACCAAGCTCGACAAGGATCACCTGATCGGCATTCTTGCCGAGAATACAAAATGGGCCAGGCTGAAAACCGATGGGAAGGGCACTCACTTCGTCGACGGCGACCCACCTGAGCGCGTCGCCAAGACAATCCTGGCAGGCATGCAATCCAGCGCCCTACCGCGGCTAAAAGCACTCGCACACTGCCCTCTGGTCCTGCCCGACGGCCGTCTGATTGCAACACCCGGCCTCGATTTGCAGAGCGGCATCTATGCAGCCTTTCGCCGTAACGATTTCGCGGGCTTGAAGCCCTCGCCCGACAAGAGCGATGCGCAAGCTGCGCTCGCAGAACTGCTTGAGCCGTTCTCAGATTTCTGCTTCGAGGATCCCGCGGGCCCGTATGCGGTCGTGGCTGCGACGCTGACGCTTTGTTGTCGGTCGGCGATTGACGACGCGGTGCCCATGTTCGTGGTCACATCCAGCACGCCCGGCACCGGCAAGTCAAAGATCGTCGCGGCCGTATCCACGATTGCCATCGGTTACGAGCCGCCGCGGATGGCGCAGACCGATGACACGGAGTTTGAAAAGCGTGTGACGGCGCTGCTCTTGGAAGGCTGTCCCGTCATCTTCATTGACAACGCCGAGGAGGCGCTCGGCGGCAAGGCCTTGAATGCGCTGCTGACGACGTCGGCAAACTGGGGCGGGCGGCACCTCGGTGTCTCCCGCATGGCGGCGCTCGCTGCCCGGGCTGTCACGTTTGCAACGGGCAACAACCTCACGATTGCTGGCGACTTGAGACGGCGCGTGGTGCCGATCGTGCTAACGACTGAACTCGAACGGCCGGAAGAGCGGCAGGGCTTCAAGATCCCAGACCTTAAGAAATACCTAAGGCAGCACCGAAACAGGCTCGCGGTCGCCGCGATCACCATGGTGCAAGCCTACCTGGCGGCGACCGACCCGGTCGTTGTGCAGCCACAACTTGGCGGCTACGAGGAGTGGTCGCGCATAGTTCGCGGTGCCATCGTGTGGGCCGGCGGCAAGGATCCCCTGGCGACACGGGCGGCGATCCTGGCTGAGCCAGACGAAACAGCGATGGCCTTCGGCGAACTGCTTGCCCAGTTGCTTGCCACTTTCGAGCAGAATTCGTTCACCGCAGCCGACGTCGTTGGTGTGTTGGCCAACCACCAGGACCTGAAGCACGCGCTCTTCGGCGACAAGAATGTCGACGGGAACGCAGTCGGCGGCAAGTTGCGCTATTGGCGCAAGCGCATCGTCGGCGGGCTCCGCGTGATGGCCCTCGAGGTGAAAACGGGTGGCGTGAAGCACTGGACAGTCGTCGCGCCGGCTGCCCAGCCAGCGACGGAGGCGGCGCCGTGAGTGGCCCAGTGGCCCAAAGTGGGCCACTCCTGGCCCTCGGCGACAAGAATTCTCGTCGTGCGAACGCAACATGGCTGACCTTGCAAAGTGGCCCACTTTGGGCCACTGCCCCACTTCGCTGCCACGACCCTTGCAGCGGGCCGCGGCAGCACCGCGAAGTAGCGCAAGTGGAACCGAGCAGGTCACTTGCACCGCACCTGCCGGGGCATGAACCGATCAATGACCGACCGATGTCCGGGCCAAAGTTGGTCCAGGCGCGGTGCAAACAGCGACGCGAAGCTGCGTCGAAGACAGGAGAAAGTGATGAGTGAGCGTGAATTCGTCGCATGCGCAAATCCCTTCATGGCACCGGCAGCCCATCAAGCCGTCCAGAAAATCGCCAACGACGGCGCCGACGCCGTTGTTGTCGTCGGACTGTTTTCGCCGCCCGATGGCATCGCTGTGACGGCTGTGGCGCGAGGCAGTGACCCGCGCGTGATCGCAAAGAGCCTGCGCGATGCGGCCGACAAACTGGACCAACGGGTCAATACCACCCGGTAGCCGACAGGCGGTAGCACGCCGCTTGCAAGGTCTCCGTCGCTCCATTGACGGCGATGCTCCTCCGATCGCGGCCCGCAACACCCGTCGATAGCTTGCCAGTAGCTGCATGTCGGCGGACAAGCAGGACACCCATGCACTCAACCCGACTGTTGCGCGTAGCCCTGTACGCCCGTGTTTCAACCAGCGGCCACGGCCAGGATGCGGCCTTGCAACTCGACGCCCTGCGCCAGGCCGCCCGCGACCGCGGCTGGCAGGTCGTCGCCGAGCACACTGACACCGGCGAGTCCGGTGCCAAGCGCGATCGGCCAGAACTGGCGCGGGTGATGCAACTGGCACGCTCACGCGTAGTCGATGTGGTGGCCGTGTGGCGGTTCGACCGATTCGCTCGCAGCACGTCGCACTTGCTGGAAGCGCTGGACGAGTTCGGCCGTCTTGGCGTCGATTTCGTCAGCCTGCGCGAACAGATTGACACCAGCACGCCGATGGGCAAGGCGATGTTCACGATCACCGCGGCTGTTGCGGAGTTGGAGCGCGATTTGATCCGCGAGCGGGTGCAGGCCGGCGTGGATCGCGCGAAGGCTGCCGGTAAGCACTGTGGGCGGCCGTTGCGCGCTATTGACCTCAGCGGCGCCGAGCGGTTGTTGGCCGAGGGCGTTGGGGTGCGGCAGGCCGCACGGATGGTCAACCTGCCCGAGGCGACGTTGCGGCGGCGGTTGGCGGCGCTGCGTCAAAAGCCCATCGGCGAGGACGCGGCGTAAGGGTGTTTCAAAAGTGCGCGTCGGAATCGCGCCGAAAGCAGGTGGTTTCGACTTGCGGTCAGCCCGGCCGAACGGGATCGATGGCCGAGCTCTGGGCAGCTTTGTACTCGCGATCAACCTGGGCAATGAGCGCCACGAGCGCGTCTTCGTCTAGCGTACGCGCCAGGTCGAGAAGTTCCAGCGCCAATGCGGCGCGTCGGCCGTCGATTCCGCCGCCTTGGCGGCCCAGCCGTGGATGCGCCGCCTCAGGGTTGGTGTTGACGCTATCTTGCAGGCCGGTAGGTGGCGCTCCCTGCCGCATGAGATCGCCGGAATGCACGCCGTACGATGCGGCAAGTCGAACCAAGGTTGGGTAGCTCGGGAGCGCAAGACCGCGTTCGATACGCGAGTACGCCTCCAGCGAAATCCCCGCGATCTCAGCAACCTCAGACTGGGTGGCACTGACTCCGAGCCGCAGGCTGCGCAGGTTGCCGCCGATGGCGCTGGCCAAGTCCCTGCAGTCCTGATTGTTTTGCGTTTTTGGTGGCATCGCCGGTCGACCGCGCAGCGGCGGTAGCCGCCGTCAGTGTCCGCGGAACGC
>SXRM01000104.1 GCA_005792545.1 Pseudomonadota bacterium
CCGCCCGAGAGGCTGGTCGGTCGGCTGTCGGCCTTGTTTGCCAGTTGCACCCGCTCGAGCAACTGGCGTGCGCGCGCTGTTGCCGACTCGCGATCCTCGCTGAGTACCTGAACCGGAGCCTCAATGAGGTTTCCGAGCACGGTCAGGTGCGGGAACAAGTTGAACTGCTGAAAGACGAACCCGACCGACTTGCGCACCGCCTGCAGTGTGGCCGCATCGCGACCGGCTTGGGTTTCGGGCGTCAGCACGTGTGTGCCGATCTCGACCTTGCCTTGCTGAAAAGGCTCCAAGCCGTTGAGGCAGCGCAGGAAAGTTGATTTGCCGCCGCCCGATGGTCCAATGATGGCATCCACTTCGCCCTTGGTCACCCGCATGCTGATGCCGCGAAGGACGTGCAGGTCGCCGTGGCGCTTGTGCAGGTCGGTCACCGTGATCATGGTCGCCTCCTGCTCAAACGCTCAGATGCTGGCCGACGCCGAGCCGCTTCTCTATCCGCCGCGCAGCGATGGAGAGCGGGTACGACATCAACAGGTAGAGGATCGCCGTCAGCGCCATCAGTTCGACGGTGGCCTGCGTGGACTGCGACAGCACGGTGAAGCGCTTGGTCAACTCGACGATCGTGACGACCGAACAAACCGACGTGTCCTTGAAAAGAGCGATGAAATCACTGACTACCGGCGGAATCACCATGCGCACGGCCTGGGGCACAACGATGCGCCGGAGCGCCTGCGGGCGCGACATGCCGAGCGAGAGCGCCGCTTCCATTTGCCCTGGCGGCACCGACTGCAGGCCCGCGCGGTAGATCTCGGACTCGTAGGCCGAGTAGTTGATGGCCAGGCCCATGATCGCGGTCGTGAACGGGTCGATGTTGACGCCGATCTCGGGCAGGAAAAAGAAGATGAAGTACAGCTGCAACATCATCGGCGTGCCGCGAATGAACTCCACGTAGGCGCCCAAGACCCAGCGCGCCGGCCGCGGGCCATATAGGCGCCCCACCGCCACCAGTAGGCCGAGCAGGATCGCCAGCGGAAACGATAGGACCGACAGCACCACGGTCATACCGGCCGATTTGGCCAGGATCGGCACGTAAGCCTCGACGACCGCCCAGCCACGCTTGCGCACGCTGGTCTCGACCTGAGTCACGTCGGCAATGGGCTTGCTCGGGCCTGCCGCAGCGACAGTAGCCGTAGCATCGCCCGCCGTCGGCGTGGTGGCGCTCGGGTCTTGGGCGAGGTCGGTGGGTGTGGCTGGCACTGCAGCGGTGGGTCCGGCGGCATCTGCCCGCGTTCCGCCACTTGCGGCGACGGCGCTGTATAAGCCAAAGAAACGCGCATTGGCGTGGATCTGGGCAAGCTCGGCCTGCTGCTTGTTCCAGATGCCGTACTTCTTACAAATGCGCTCAAGCTCGCCGCTGCGGGTCAGCACCACCAGCGCTTCGTTGACCTTGTGCAGTAGCGCCGTCTCGCCCTTGCGCACGTACATGACGTAGTAGCCCGGCGCGATCGGCTCGCCAACGGCGATCAGCTGCGGAAAGCGCGGCCCATAGAACGCCGCAATCGGCGTGTCTTGCACGGTGGCGTCGAGCTTGCCGGTCTCGACCTCGCGCATCGAATCCGTGTTGCCATCGTACGAGACGACCTCGCAGGCATCGCCACAAAACGCCCGCGACTCGGTTTCTGCCGCCGAACCCGTAAGCACGCCAATCTTGGCCTTTTTGCCGTCGCGCGGCTGTTTCAGGTCGCTCCATTGGGTACAGCCGCCGGCGCGCTTTGGGCACAGCAGCTGCAGGCCATAGACGTAGTACGGGATGGTCGCGTCCATGACGTCGACGCGCTCCGCTGTGAACTCCAGTCCATTGGCGATGAGCGGCACTTTCTTGCCGCGCAGCATATCGGGCAGCTTGTCCCACTGCGCCTGGCTGAACTGGGCGCGCAGGTGCAGGAAGCGGGCTACGGCATCGAGCAACTCGACCTCAAAGCCGATGTTCCTCTCCGGGTCGTTTTCGTCGGGGTAGATGTAGGGCCCGCCGCCCTCCGTGTCGCCGCCCCAGCACAGGACGCCGCTGGATTTGGCTTCCGACCAGTCGTCGGCCGCAGCGACAGTCGGCGGCACAATCGCCCACGCTGCGGTGACGGCCCAAGCGGCGAAAAGCGTGCGAACCGCGCGGCGCGATGGGCGCATGGTCGACCTCCCGTTGGGGGGGTTAGAGGTACTTGTCGACCACCCGACCCAGTCCGGGCACGGCGCTGACGACATGCTCCTTGGCGTTGGGCCGCAGCTTGCCGTACAGCGCCACGATGGTCTTGTTGTCGACCTTCCTGGCGCGATCGTCGGTCACTTCGAGCAGCTTTTCGGCGACGCCGCCGGTGTCGGTGGCGCAAAACCCGCCAAATGTGCCCGTCGACCCGGCTGCCTGCCACCGCTGGTAGTGGCTGTCGAGCTTTTCCACCCAGCGGTCGAGCAAGTTGTCGATGACCTGCTCGATAAAGCCCGCTTTGACCGCTTTGACGGTCTTGAATGCGCCCTTGATGACCAGGCCGGACAGGCCGGACTTCTTGTCGACCTCGTCGTCGATAAGGCGCGCGCAGTCGGCGATAAGGCGGGGGCGGTTGGCGGGGACGAGCAGTTTTTCGCTTAGCGTCGGCAAGGGGCCTCCAGGCGGTGCGGCATGCGGTGGAAAGTGTTTTCTCTGCGCGCGGTTGACTTGCGCGCGCGCAGGCGATGCGACCACGCCTGCCAGGGCAGGCGGCGCGATTGTGGCCTTTTTTGGCCGTGGCGCAACAGGCCGGGCAGTCCACTGCGAGAAAGCGATTGCCGGCTTCCAAGCCTCAGCGTACAATCCCGCGCGCGGGCGCAAACCATAAATAGTGAGAATCACGATGTTCCATTTCACCAGGCCCCAGGCGCTGATCCTTGCGATGTCGGCGCTGCTGGC
>SXRM01000011.1 GCA_005792545.1 Pseudomonadota bacterium
CCAGACTGCCTTCAAAGTGTCTGTAAATCAGCGGCCTTACATGACGACCACACATAACCGAACAGGCATGTCGCCAACCAGTTGATTCTGCTAGCTATGCCTTCGTGGTCAAGCGCACTCTCTGCGATCTGCGCCCGCCGCGAGCCGCGATTTTCGCCTTGCGTGGCCCGGCCGCCGCAGGTAGGCTACGCGGTTCTTGGCGTATCGGGCAGGCCCGGCGCCCGCGCATCACGGAGTTTTGCCATGTTCAGATTCGTTTCGCTTCGCCGCATCACGTCCTGCGCTACTCGTCCCGCGCGGGCCAACTGGCTGACCTGCGCCGTGACCCTTGCCGCGTTGGCGGGGTTGGCGGGCGGCGGGTGCACCGAGGGTGACGGCGGCAGCACGGTAGCCGATGCCGCCGGCGATGCCGCCGGCGGTGGCGCGGGTGGAGGCGGCGATGCCGTAGTCGGCGACGCAACTACAACGGACACCACCGGCACGGGCGAAACCGGTGGCACCGGCGACGGAACCGGCACGATTGACACCGCAACACCGCAAGACACCGCCGACGCTGGCAGCGGGGCCACCGATGCCACGGTGACGCCAGACCAGGGCACGGCCGGGACCGATGGCGGCACGACGACCGCGGATGGCGATGCCGCAGGTGATACGACGGTCGGGGGGCCGGACAACGGCACCGGCGGCGACACGGTAACCGCGCCGGACGGCACTACCAGCGGCGGCGACAACTTCAAGGACCTATTGATCAAAGTGCTGGGCCCTTCCGGCAAAGACTGGATCCAGAGCATGGGCGGCAACACCCAGCTTTCCGGCGTCGCTTACGGCGCGCCCGACGAGATCAGCTGGTCGTCGGCCAACGGCAAGTCAGGCACGATCACGCCGGCAGAAAAATGGAAGACAGCGGTCATCCAACTCGACAAGGGCGACAACCACTTCACGATTACCGCCAAGAAGGGCAACCAGGTTGTCACCGACACGGTGCACGTCACCTACAACCCGGTGTTCGCCTTTGAAGGCGCGGCCGAGATGTCACCAAACGTGCTATTTGTCAATGAGAACGCCAACATCGTAGTTCATTTTTCGGCCACCGCTGCGATCACCAGCGAGCCGCCGCCGGCCAAGCCGATCATCGAGCCGGCAACCATCCAACTGGTCGAAGTCGACGAAATGGGCAAGCCCATCGCCGGCGGCTACACCGCGACACTCAAGGACAGCGGCCAGGGAGCCAATTGCGACGACGTAGCCAAGGACGCCGTGTTCTCGGAGTGCGCGAAATTCAGCCCCAAAGAGGCCAAGACCAAGTACTTTCGCGTCAAGGCCAAAGTTGATGTCGGTGAGTCCTACGAGGCCTGGTCGCCGGTGACCGTCGTTGACGTCGTGCAGCGCTTCGACAAGCCGACCTGCAACGCGATCGTGTCGCTGCAGGGCAAAGTCAAGGCGGACTACGTCACCGCCACAACCGCCGGCGCAGACTGGAAGACGGCGCAAGCAGAAGCGATCGCCGCGCTCAAAGCAGATGACAAGGTTGCGGACGCTGGTCCGGCCAGTGGCAACGGCTACGGCGTGTGGATTCGCTACAAGGCTGGGCAGTTGGGCGGTTTGAACCTCGCCCCGGCCGACATGCGCGCGGGCGGTGCAGGCGTTGGTCCGGGCGCAGCGCTGCCGACCTTCAGCGTAGGCACGCGGCGAGCGCTGGCGCTTGCTCCGTTCCAATCGGAGTTCAACAAGCTGGGCGGCGACGAGGCGGAAAAGCTGGGCAACGATCTCAAGGCCAAGCAATGCCCACCGTACGCAGTTGATGCGGCGAGCAACAGCCAGGCCTTCTTACGCTGGTACCGCGAGATGGCGGCGTATGGCATGGTGGCGATTTCAGGCCACGGCGAGGTGCTGTTTAGCGGAATGGGCACTGATGTCTACAAGTCGCTTGGCTGGGAGCACCACGGCGCACAGGAGGTCGTATGGTCGGGCGAGCCAGTCAACTGTGGCGCGCTGTCGTCGAGCACGGCCAGTTGCAATCAGGCTGGCGCGGGCTGCCCGACGGGCGAGACCTGCGTCAAGACATCGCTGCAGGGCGGCGTGTGCGTCGACAGCACCCAAGCAGACATCATGCGCGGCCGTGCGATCATTGGCGACCAGACCTATGGCTTCGTGCCCTCGTTCTTACGCCACCACCTTGTCCAGCAGTTTCCCCAATCAATTGTGTATCTCGGCGCGTGCCGCACGATGTACAACGGCTCGCTGGCCACCCAATTGTGGGGCAACGGCGCGGCCTCGGTCGTCGGCTACTCGGACTACGTCGCCAGCACGTATGCCGCTGCACAGGGCGGCAAGTTCCTTGAAGGCCTTGCCGCGGGACTGAGCGTCAATCAGGCGCTGCCGACCAGCGCTGGCGATCCGAAGTACGGTGGCCGCCTGCGCCATATCGGCATCGACGAGGCCAACCTCAAGAATGAAGCGCTCATCAACCCCAGTTGGGATGCGGGCAACCTGACCGGCTGGAAGCCGATCGGCGACGGTCGGGTGATTTCGCGCCTTGGTGTCACGATTCCGGTGGCCGGCAAGTATATGGGCATCATTTCGACGGGCTTGGGCTTCACCGCGCAGAATGGTTCGCTCACGCAACCGTTTTGTATCGACAAGGCACAAAAAGAGCTGTGCTTTTTCTGGAAGTTCTACAGCGAGGAATTTATCGAGTGGTGTGGCTCGGCCTACATGGACAAGTTCACCGCGACCCTCAAGAGCGACACGGCCAGCGTCAAGATGGTCGATGTGTTCATCGATTCGCTGTGCCCGTATGACTGCGGCGGTAAGTCGCCATGCGAGCCGGGCAGCCCGACCTGCAAGTGCGGCAAGGACTGGAAGACCTTGAGTCCTGCCGACGTCAGCTTCGACATGGGCGGCGCCTTCATGACGCCGTGGCAAAAAACCTGCGTGGACGTCGACGCCATTGGGCTGAGCGGCTCGGGCAAGAAAGTGGACCTGAGCTTCTTTGCGACCGACGTCGGCGACTCGATCTACGACACGGCCATCTTGATCGACGAAGTGACCATCAAGTAGCCGCCACAGCGCCGATCGCTTGGCGCGAGAACGGACTTGTCATGAATCCGCAGAGCCTCAGGGCTTGTAGAAAATCTACTCGATTTTCTACGAGCGCCCATTGCTTGTCCGGCGGGTCGCAAGCGCGCGACTTTGCAAGCCAACTCACCGCTGCGCTCTTTGCCGAGGTCGATCGACTTGTTTTTGCACAAGCTCCAATCGGTCGAGGCAGTGCCCTCAGCAGCGCCGTGGTCTTGGCGCTGTGCCTGCTTGCCGGATGTGCTGACCCTGGCCAGGGCGGAGTGGCTCCTGTGGCCGACCAGAGTGCGACTACGACCGACAGCGTCGTGTTCGATGTACCCAAAGGTGGCGATGGCACTGGTGATGCCAAGCTGGATGGTTCGGGCCCTGATGGGTCGACCGGCGACGGCGGGGCGGGCGACATCGGCGGGGCGACCGGCCCTGCCATCTTGACGTTCGAAGTCGATGACAGCGCCAACCAGACCTTCGCAGACGGCGAAATCGTGTGGACGGGGTCGTTTGCCTGGGATAGCAAGACCAATACCGTGGTCTACGCGACGTCATGGCTGCCGACGGACGGGCCTTATCCCGCGCTCTACGACGACGGACCAATCAGCAAGGGCGGCCATGAGCGCGAAGGCGCGACCAAGGGCGACCACGTGTTCTCGACGCAGGTATTATACGCCGCCACGGCCGATACCATCATCGAATATGGTGCGCTGAACGAGCTGGGCAACTGGATGTGGATTGGCCCCAACGGCCAGGTGCCGATCGCCAAGGGTAAGACCGGCATCGTGGCCTTTGCGGGGATGAAGATCGCCAAGCACGGCGCGATCGATCTCAAGGTCGCACTCGACACCACAAAGCTCAACGCCAAGCTGGCCAAGTGGAACCTCAAGGACCACGCGTTTTACGTCAAGGGCTCGATGAACATGTGGACGCCGATCCAGCTGCTGGACGACGGCCTGAAAGGCGACGACAAAGCGGGCGATGCGGTGTTGACGTACCAGCACAAGCTCAACCTCGGCAAGCACGACGGGGGCCTCAATGGCGGCGATGAGGCGCAGTTCATCTTCGTGACTACCCAGGGCGACCAGTTGCCCGACGCCGGTCAGGAGTACAAGGGCGCGACTGAAGCCTATAAGGACGGCGTGGCGGCATGGACGAACACGGGTCCCGGCGGCACGTGGGTCGCGGCAGAAGTCATCCTGGCCAAGGACAGCAAGGGCAAGTTTCTCAATACAGCGATCAAGGTGCCCAAGGGTTCAGGCGGCGGCTGCGAGCCAAACTGTTCATGTGCGCCGGCGTGCCAGGTCAACGAAGACTGCCAGAACGGCAAGTGTGTGCCCAAGGCCCCGGTGTGCGCGCCCACCTGCAAGGCGACCGAGACGTGCGAAGCCGGCAAGTGCGTCACCAAGACACCCGTTTGCGACCCGGCGTGCAAGCCCTCTGAAACATGCCAAGCGGGCAAGTGCGTGCCGGGGCAGAGCACACCGACGCTCGACGCTGTGGACCCCTCCAAAGGCAGCACCGTCGGCGGCGATGAGGTGACGCTGAGCGGCAGCGGATTCACGGCGGGCGCAAAGGTGCGTTTCGCGGAGGCGCTGGCGACTGCAGTCAAAGTCGATCCGAACGGCAAATCTCTGACTTGTACTACGCCAGCGCATGGTTCAGGCCTGGTTGATGTCGCGGTCGAGAACGGCGACGGCGGCAAGACGCTGTTAGCGCAAGCCTTTTCGTATCAGACCCCGCCCAAGCCTGTGGTGACCCTGACCGGCGCGCCTGCCGATGGCTTGATGGCGGCAGGTGGCACGCTGGGCCTTGCCGCAACGGTGACTATTGCGGGTGTCACTTCCGCGCCTGGCGTGACGCCAGACGTGGCCGTTGCCATCGGCATCGGGCCTGCGGGCACCGACCCGATTGCGCAGTCGGCCAACTACACCTGGAAGCAAGCTACCTATGTCGAAAAGGATGGCAATGGCGAAAAATTCGTGGCGCAGCTGCCGATCGGCGTGCCGGGCAAATATCATGCGGTGGCCAAAGCGACCTGGAAAGCTGAAGTTGGCCTGAGCGCCAGCGCGACGCTGACGGCTGTCGACCCGAAGGACCTGCCCGCGACGTTGCTTGGCGTGCAACCGCCGTTTGCGGCAGCCGCGGGTGGGGCCGTCGTGCTTGCAACAGGCGTTAATCTGCCTGGCGACGCCAGCGCCGTGTTTGTGGCAGTCGGTGGCGTGAACAAGCCGGCCACTGTAGTCAAGGCCGTCGCGGGCGGCCTGGAGTTGACCGTTCCGGCTTTGCCGGTCGGCCCAGCGCAGCTAACGGTGGCGTCTGCCGCCGGCAAGCCCATTGGCGCCGCGCTGCCTTTCGACGTGGTGCCGGTGGGTACACCAGTGGTCAATGGCACGCTTACGACCGACTGGCCGACCGGCAGCTTCGCGGCAGCGCAAAACGGTGTGGTCACAGCCTGGGGCGCAGGCAAGAACGAACTGAAAACCCTGTGGGTCGCCTACGATAAGGCCAACCTGTACCTGGGCATTGCGGGAACCTGCGAGGCCAACAACGCCATCGTCGCCTATCTGGACGTCGACTATGGCGCCAACACTGGCGTCACGGGGCCGGTACAGCTGCAGGACAATTCCGGCGCCGTCGATGACGCGATTGCCTCAGCGGCCAAAGGGGCAGACCCCAAAATCAGTCTCGACTTCGCCATGGCCACGATCGGCATGGGCAGCTTTGAGGGTGCCGACCTGAGCAAATCGACGGCGGCCGGCTGGCGTGGCCTGCAAAAACCAAATGACTTCGCCTGGCTAGCTGGAACCGTCAAGACAGGGGCTGGCGCCATTGAAGCAAGCGTCGCGATCAAGTCCCTGTATCCACAAGGAATACCCGCCGGCGGTGCGGAACTGCGGATCGTGGTCGTACTGGGCAACGCCATCGGTTCAGCGGTCAGCAACCAGTTCGTGCCGGAGCAGACAGGCCAGCCCGATGCGCTGACCTGGACGCAGACCCTGGCGGTCAAGGTCGTGGCGCTGCCGTGATGCGCCTGTTGCTGGTCGACAACTACGACTCCTTTACCTGGAACTTGCATGACCTGTTGCTGCGCGGGGCTTTGGCGTTGCGGCGCGAAGTGCAGATAGACGTAGTGCGCAACGATGCAATCGGCGTGCGCCAGGCGTTGGACGGGCGGTGGCGCGGCATCGTGTTGTCGCCGGGACCCTGCGATCCCGAGCGCGCGGGCATCTGTCTACCGCTGGTCGAAGCCGCCATGGGTCGGCTGCCGGTCTTTGGGGTGTGTCTCGGCCATCAAGCGATTGGTCAGGTGCTCGGAGGTCGGGTGGTTCGCGCGCCGCGTGCGGTGCACGGGACGGCCGATCGCGTTGATCACCGTGGCACCGGTTGTTTTGCCCGGCTGCCGCGGCCGCTGCTGGCGATGCGCTACCACAGTCTGGTGGTCGATCCTGCGGACCTCGACCCGCGCGCAGAAGTGCACGGGTGGCTGGATGCCCTACCGGGCGTGGCCATGGGCATTCGCGCACCGGTGCTTGGCCTGGAGGGCGTCCAATTCCACCCCGAATCGGTCGGCACGCCCAATGGCGCAGAGCTGGCCGCCAACGTGTTGCGCTGGTTCCGTGAGTTCGCGCCTGGCGCGGGTGCCGACGATGCCAGCGCCTGACGGACCACCGGACCTGTTTGGCATCGGCAAGCTGATCGGCATTGCGGCCGGTCTGCTGTTCACGCTGCGGATTGCTACGGCGACGCGCAACTGGTGGGCGCGCCGCAAGCGAAATCGAGAACTGGAAGCGATGCGAGCGCGGCGCCGCGACACCAAAGCGCCGCCAGCCGACGCATCAGGCAGCTAGTTTCTGTTTTCGTTTCGGCGGCTTGGAAGTCGACGCCCCGCGCGACGCCGGCCAAAGCGCCAGCCAGGCCACGCCAAACGCAAGGCAGGCTAGCGGCCAGTCTCCGAGGTAAGAGTAGACTGTGCGCGCCTCCAGCAGTGGCACTTCGCGCAATAGCGTCTCCGCCTCCGTCAGCCCGGTTTCCGCCAGTCGGCGCCCGGCAGCGTCGATAAAAACGCTGATACCGGTGTTGGTCGAGCGGACCAACCAGCGGCGATACTCAACCGTACGTAAGAGCGCGAGGTTCAGGTGGTGCTCTGGCTCAGCAGTCTGGCCAAACCAGGCGTCGTTGGTCAGATTGAAGAAGACGTTGGGGTTGTGCGCGGCAACCTTCTGCGCTTGTCGCGGCAACAAGTCCTCGTAGCACACCAGAATTCCCATGCGCGCATGGCGCCGCCCGCCAAAGGTGTATTCAATGGGCGAGGTCTTGGTGCCGTGGCGAAAGCGGCTTGTCTCCGGCGATAATTGATAGAGCCATGGAAATGTGTCACCAAACGGCATGTATTCGCCAAAAGCGAGCAGAAAGACCTTGTCGTTGATGCCGCGAATGACACCGTCTTTGTCTAGTAGCACTGCAGAGTTGTAGCACTCCTCGCAGTGTCCGTCGTCGCCGACGGCCAATGCGCCGCCATGCGACAGGGCGCCAAACAACAACGGAACGTCAAACCCGCGTCGCGGCGTCGAGCGATCAAGCTCCGGCGTACCCTGATCAGCCATCGCACTGTGCGGATACTCGGCTACTGATGGCAACGGCGACCGCGCCGGCAGGATCCGCCGGGCCGTCCGCGGCACGGCCAGCGCCGGCTGCGGCGCAAATGCCGTGATCGCCGTGATTTCACCGCGCGGCGCTCCGCCAACGGCTTGCCACGGTCGTTTGCCATCGCCGCGCCAAAGGCGAGCGCCGCGCCCTACCGCCACAACGTCGCCGTCCAGCAAACATGCGCCGGCCAGCACGTCGGTGTCGACCTTTGGCACAAACCGAAACTGCTGCTCGCCCACCGGCAGCACGGCCAACTGGCCGCTTTCGCCGCCGACCCAACGATCGCCACCCGGACAAGCCCAGGCAGCGAACCACGTGCGCTGCCCTAGCGTGTGTGATCGCCATACGTCGCCGTCGAGCGTCAGCGCCGTCCCCGCCGACCCGGCCGCGATCCACGTACTGCCGAGCGGCTCGGCCGCCACGGCCCACAGGTCACGATCCGTCGGTGAGGCCATTGGCACAAGCGACGCGTCACTCCAACGCACGATCGCGCCGCGCCGACCCACCGCAATGCGCCGGTCGTCAGTGTCGATGGCGGCGCTAGTCAGGTCCAGACCGGCCGGGGCAACGACTGATAGCTCTTGGAACTGCGGCGGAGTCGCGCCGACGGAGCGCGCGCCCTCCGCCGCCCACGGCAGCCGCCAAAAACGCCCGTGACGGCCGACGACCCAACTGTCGCGCAGGTTGCCGCTCCAGTCGGGCGGTGGGGAGACCGTGGCCACCGCGGTGGCGGCGTCGGGCAGCGAGTGCGTCGTGGCGCCAGTGGGCGACACCGTGATGATTCGATTGCCGCTGTCGATAGCGCGCCACAGGTCGCCGCGCGCCGCCGACAATCCCGACAAGAGACCGAGGTCACGAGGCAGCCCCAGGCGGTCCGGGGCGACCGCAGCTGCACCCGATGCGCCCAGCGTCACCACGGCGCCGCCGCTGCCCACGAGCAGGTAGTCGTCCAACGCGTGCGACACCGGCAGCGGCCCCATCGGCATGTAGGCGCTCTCGGGCCACAGCACCAGTTCGGCGCCGCGGTCCTGCAGCTCGCGGGTCATCCGCTGATGCTTAAGCAGGTTGTGACGTCGGGTCAGCGCGCGGTGAACGGGGTCGAGGTGGCGCGCTTCCTTCTCCCAGATACCGATGTTGCCTTCGACGAGGCCAACCTTGATCTTGGGCGCGGCAGCGGACGTGCCATCAACTTCCGCAATGCGCCAGGTGCCGTAGAGCCACACCACCGGCAAGGTAGCGGCGACCGCTGCGGCAAACCCCCAGCCCGGCCGCCTGCGCGCGAGAGCGGCATGCAGCAGGTCTGCCAGCGCGACGTTGGCAGCAACCACGACTGCCGATACCAGCGACACACCGCCTAGATCAGCAATCTGGATCATCGCCAGTTGAGGAGACAACGCGTTGCCAAAAAACCACGGGAAAATCATCGGGACCGTGGCCTCGCCGGCCCAAATGCCCAGCCACGCGGCCACCGATTCGCTGGCACCGCGGGCGACAAGCCAGCGCCAGAGACCGATGCCCACCGCCAGAGACAGACCTTGCGTCACGGCTTGCAGCAGCAAGATCGCCCACGCCGCGACCGCTGGCAAATGACCGAACTCGCGAAGCATTTCGGTCATCCACCAGAAACCACCGGCGTTGGTGACCAGGCCGCCCAGCAAGCCAAGCTTCAGGCCGCGCCCGGGGGAAGCACCGCGCGCAGCAACAAGAATCGGAACGAGGCAGACCCAGACCAGCGGGTGCCAGTTCCAGCCTGGGAAGGCGAGAAAGGTGAGCACGCCCGTTGCAACGGCGGCAAGCCAGGCGAGCGGACCACCGGTCGCGCGTGAAATCATCGCGTTGGCGTCAGTGCGTGTGGCCAGAGTGGGCTGCCGACGGGTCGAGCGGCATCGGCAATTCCGGAAGGGGCGGCAGCTCTTTGGGCACCCACATCGGCTTGGTCCCCGGTTTGAGCCGGGGCGTCGCCGCAACAACCAGCGGCCGGACGAAGGTCAGCGCACGCAGTCGATCCGGGTACTTTTGAGCCGCAACATCAATGCGCGACAGCAATGGCGAAGCGCGATTGCGAGCCGCGGTCGCGATCTCGCGCTGACGCTCTTCGCTGGCCTGAGCCATGAGTCGTTCACCTTGTTCACGCAAGGCGGTGAATTCGGCGGCGTGCGCAGCCCGGTAGCGCATCGTGGCCTCGAGCAGGGCCTTTTCGTCGCCGGCGTGCCGCTCCAGCAGATCGGCAGCCGTTTCCAGGTGGGAAAAACTGCGATCAACCAACTCGTCGACCGGCGAGCGCGCACACGCGACCGCCAAAGCACACGTCAGCGCGGCAAGACGTGCGCAATGGACCGTCGCGGCACGCAAACGATGCGTCCGACTGGACCCGTTGTTACTCAATTGGGGTGCGAAAGGAGGGACTTGAACCCCCATGGGCTTGCGCCCGCTAGAACCTGAATCTAGTGCGTCTACCAGTTCCGCCACTTTCGCAGGGCTTGGAGCGACGTGCAGTTGCGACCCCAAGGTCGTCCGGTGCACCAGCGCCCACAATTCAAGAAACGGCGGCGCGCCCGCGCGCTGCCACCAAAATGCGCAGGCTCGCTCAGAGCCCGCAGCGGAGCGGAAGTGTGCGCTTGCCACGCCCAGTTGTCAACGCCGCCCGCGCGGTCGCGGACGGTCCTTCTTGGCACCGGTGGCCCGCTGGGCTTTCATGGTGGCCCCAAACGAGGGGCCGACGTCATCAAGCATCTGCTCGTTGGTAGCCACCAGCGACGGCACCTTTCTGCCAAGCAACCGCTCAATTGCAGGAAGGTTTTCGACAAGCGCCTCGTCGGCCAGCGAAACCGCGCGGCCGGCCTGGCCGGCGCGACCCGTGCGGCCGATCCGATGCACGTAGTCTTCCGGATCGCCGGGAAGGTCAAAGTTGACGACGAGTTCGACGTCATCGACATGAAGGCCACGAGCTGCGACATCCGTAGCGACGAGGACCTCGACCGAGCCTTTCTTAAAATCTTCCACGATCTTAAGACGCTTTTTCTGGGCGACATCGCCGCTCATTAACTGCGCCTCCCAGCCGTTGTGGAACAGCTTGAAGTCCAGCCACTCTCCGCTGCGCTTGGTGTTGACGAATACCAGACAGCGACGTGGGGCCGACTGCTCCAGCAACCACAGCAAGAACGGCAGCTTGTCGCGCTCGCGAACGTGGTAGAGCTCCTGCTGAACCGTGTCAGCGGCGATCTGATCTGGATCGACGCGCACCTCCACCAGATCGCGGGTGTGCCGCTTGGCCAGGTGCATGACGTCGTAGCCAAGCGTCGCCGAGAACAGCAGCGTCTGCCGATCTTGCGCGCAATGGCCCAAAATGAAGCGAACGTCATCGACAAAGCCCATATCAAACATGCGATCGGCTTCGTCCAACACCGCCACCTGGACGTGCCGCAGGTCGAGCATCTTGCGACGCATGTAGTCCATCATGCGTCCGGGAGTACCGACCAGCAGGTCGACCTTGCCCTCCAGTGCCTTAGCCTGCTTCTCCCAATCCACGCCACCGAACACAGCAACGGTATTGAAGTGACAGAACTGCCCAAGGGATTGGGCATCGGCCGCGATCTGAAGGGCAAGCTCGCGCGTCGGCGCGACCACTACGGCGCGCGCCGCAGTCGGATGGCGCCGCTCGGTCTCCAGCAGTTCTTTGAAAATAGTCACCAAAAAGGCGGCAGTTTTGCCGGTGCCGGTCTGGGCCTGACCCGCGATGTCCTTGCCAAGCAGGCTGTACGGCAAGGTCTTGGCCTGAATCGGCGTGCAGTAGCCAAAGCCCGCGGCGTCGAGGCCGCGCAGTATCGGCGCGGGAATGGCGAGATCAGCAAAGGCGACGTCGCTCAGGCTGACGACGCGACGCGGCGCCGCCGGCTCGGGCAAAGGCGTCGTCGTGGCGGTCTGATCTACAATTGCGGTGTCGTTGTCGTGCGGCGTGTCAAGATCGGTCATCGGATTGGGAACCTGACGCCTTGTGCAGGCGGTTGCGCGGGCGGCATCGCCGGCGCTCAAGCAAGGAGTTGGTAATGTGCGGGTGTCCCCGACAGGAATCGAACCTGTGGCCTTTCGCTTAGGAGGCGAACGCTCTATCCTTCTGAGCTACGAGGACGTTGATCGCCCCAAGAGCCAGGGTCATTGCGACCCGCATCCAGCCGAACGGTTGGTCCGCGCTGTTGCTGACGCTCGCGAGCCAGCGGCCAGCGATGCAAGCCAAGCGTAGCGCAAGGGCAGAACGACCTGTTCTGCTGCGGCTGGTTGGGGCCACGATCGAAGCCCGCACGGTGGGGCCGTGATCGCGGCCCGACACCCTGCGGCCTTCACCGCGCCAGATGCCCGTCGCCGAGTGGTCGCTCGCGCAGGGCCCGACGGTGGCCGCGGCGCCAACGTAACAGCCGCGGCCGACAAGCTCAAGCGCGGCAGCTTGATGCTGAGAATGACTTCGCTTTTTTGCACTCCCAGTGCCAAATGGCCCCGGCTGGCAACCAGCAGAATCCGAATGGGCGCAAATCCAAACCCGAGCGCCCATTCTTTTTTAGGTTTGTAATTTCAAGCCATTGGCTAGCGGCCTTGGCGGCGCATCGACCGCCTGGCGGAAACTTTCATCCCAGGTATCCGACGCCCATGCACAACGCAGCC
>SXRM01000105.1 GCA_005792545.1 Pseudomonadota bacterium
GAGAATGCGTCAGCAGCCGCTTCGGTGGTGTTGGTGTCGACGAGCGTTGCTGACTCAATCCAATCTGACGAGCTCGCGACCCAGGTTGGGCCGGCCCTTGACCTCGTCATTACGGGCGCGCGCCCGGTCGGCGGCGGCAACTGCAACGCGATGATCTCTGTCGGCCTGCTGGCGTACGAGTAGGCAGCCATGAACACCGGATTTCGACAGTTCGGGGCCCACAGCGAAGTCGACTGGCGCTCGCTCGCAGGCGGGGTGCGCGAGGTGGCGCCGACGATGTTCGGCGCTGCTTCGGCCTCGGCCGCGGGTGAGCACCCGTGCAAGGCGGGTGGGGATTGCAGGTGTGGCGGGTCGTGCGGGGGCAAAGGCAGCCCGCCCGCTTTGCCTTCGCCTGAACAACTTCTAACCGTGCTCAGTCGCCTCGGCCAGAACCCTACGGCCGCAGCAAGTTGGTGGGAGAGAGTGGCAACCACCCTGGACAGCGTGTTGCACCACGGTGGCAGCGATGCCGGGCAACCTTGGAACAAGCCGGCACCACGCTCCATTGCTGAAGACTTCTGCAAGTTGAACTGCGGTTTGTGCAACGCGGCTCCTTGGTACCTCAAATGGGAGAAGACTGTCCAAATCGCCTGCAGCAATTGTGGACTTTGCCAGCTCGGACCGAAGCCACAACCGGGTAAGCAGCCCCAGCCGAAGGCTAAGAGCACCGTAACCGGCAAGACCTGTGACTCGCAGGATACCGAAGAAGCCATCGAATTGGGCATGTGCGACGAAGAGGTTTGTGCCGCGCAGATTGCGATTACGCTCGCGCTGCTGAACTTGCTGGGCATCGACACCTCCCAGTGCAATGCAAGCGCATCGCCGTGTGTACTGGACTGCGGCGGAGCAGTTGGTGGCGTTGGTGGTGGCGGAGGTGGTGGTGGTGGTGGCGGCGGTGGCGGTCCAAAGCCGGGTGATCCCTGTGACGGCTCTGGCAAAGGAATCACTGTCCCAGGGGATTGCACGAATGCTTGCTTGTTGCAGTGCATCAACGGTGCACTCAAGTGGGATCCGACAGCCCAAGGTCCCGTCTCGGCCTTTACTTGCAACGGTTGTCCAAAGTAGTTGACGATTCGTCGATCTGGGGTGCGTCAATGTCTGGCCAACTCGAGCAACTGGCGCAATGGGGCGAGCGTAGCGGTGGCTGGACTGGGCCGCTTGGAGCGCAGGGTGACTTGCGAGCAGGAAGATGGTGCCGTTTTTGTGTCGGCGTGCCAGCGCGGGCTGGGGCGCTCTGTTTTGCACTGGCTCTGGCAAACTTGAGTTGTACCGCAGACCCAGCGTTGGGAATTGTCTCTGCCGGTGATGCGAATTCGGCTAGCGACGGCGAGGCGAGTTTGACCAATGGGTCGGCCCTCTCCTTGTTCGAGGTCCCAGGTACCGGCGGCCACGGAATACAGCATTTTCATAGGGTCGCTGCCGACGACTTAGGCAACGGCGTTGCCCTTCACTACGCCGGACCTCCACACGAAAAGTTCTCTTTAAAGTACTTTCGGCTTCAGCTTTTCACGGCCACCGGCCTTGGACCATTTGTCGACCTCGAAAGGTCGCCGATTTACCAGGAAACGCCCAGGCTAGCCGTGAACCAGCACGGCGTCGCGCTGAGTACCACTGCCTACCTCGACAACAAGGGTCAAAAGACGCAACTGCAAGTTAGCCGATGGAGCCCCAAAGGACAACACATCTGCACAAGTGGAGGCGACTTCCCGTATGCAAGCGGTTCCATTTTCTTGCGTGGCCCACATGCTCGGCTGCTGGCACAGGCTCCGACCTCGCCGTGGCAACACCTACAGTGGGTTGACCTCAGCGTGGGTTGCAAGCCCGTCGCCACGGGTGCGTCATTTGATCTGGGATTCGCCGCGAGTTTCAGCACGCAAATTTGGGACTTTGTGGTTCACGGTCCGCAAGCTGATCTCCTGTTGGCAACGGCCGCGGTGCCCAACTCCAAGCAAGGCAAACGGCAACCCGTGGAGTTGCGGTCGGCGCGGTTCAGCGCAGATGGCAGCAGCGCGCAGCTGGGCGTTATCGCGGAGGTCTCCGTCGCCCCGTGGTCGACAGAAAACGCTATCGTGCCATGCGCAGCAGCGATGCCGGGGGACACTTGGCTAATTGCCGTGCTCGACTCGTCCACATCGCGAATGCAGTTACGCCGATGGCAGTGGCCAGCGGTCGGCGATCCGACGCCATTGCCGCCTATCGATGTTGGCCAGGTAAATGAGACCGGCGTTGTATCCGGCGGGTGGTGCGCGGCCGATGACGCGGGCCACGTGTGTGCAGATGCGCAGTTTGAGTACTGGCCGGGCAATAAGATCGGCGGCGGCCTGCAAAATTCAACCTTTGTGTGCTTCGACCTGAAAGGCAAACAGCTAGGCGCCGTTACCAAAGTTAAACAGTGGCCGACAACCTACGTTTCCGGGATCGCCTCTGCGCAATCGACCTGGGCTTGGTGGGTCGTGCCTAACGGTGATCTGCTTGCGCCCGGCCACTTGCTGGTGGGCAAGCCCGGCGGCGGCCCGGGCGCGGATGTGCTGGTGGACTTGTCTGCCCCAGTAAAGTAGGCACGTCTCGTTGGTCACCCCCGCCACCCCCAAACACTCAGCCCCTGCACCACGCCCACCTCGCCCAGCACCTTCATCCGCCCCGCCCACTTCTTGCGCAGCGTGGCCTTGCGGCGGTCGAATACCAGCACCGACACCGACTCGCACGGCACCCGCTGCACGTACTCGCCCACCTGCTCCAACGCCGCCGGCAGCGGATCGGCCTTGCCGTCGTACCAGACCTTGAGCTCGAACAAATGGCGCTCAAACTGGGTGCCGAACAGGTCCACGCGCCCGGCGTTGTCGGCGACCGGCCAGCGCACCAGGATGTCCATGCGCCCGCGCCCCGCGGCGTACTCACGGTCAACCAGGCCCCCACCATTGACGACGCGTTGCAAGAAGGCCATCACCACCAAATGCGGGGCGACTTCCGTGTAGTGCTCAGCCGCCACGAACGGTTCGGCGTGCTCGCACCAGAACTCGACCAACGCGGCGCGCAGCGCGACGATGTCCAAGCGGCCGTCCGGGTGCCGCCAAACGCGCGCCGGCATCGGCATGTAGGCCTGGGCACCCGCGGCCAATTTGCGCGCGATGACTTCGCGGTAGATGGCGTTTGCCACCTGCGGCGGCTGGCTTGCGTCGACCAGCCCCATGTCGCGGCAATAGCGCAGGTCTTCCATATCCACCGGCTGCAGCGTGCCGGCCAGGATGGGTTGCAGTACGTTGCGCACGCGGTCTTCATTGAGCCGCGCCATCAAGCTATCGAAGTGGGTTCCCCATTGCAGGATGATGCGCTCTTTGGCGGCATCGATTTGCGCCACGTCGACGGGACCGCGCCAGCCCTGTTCCGCGACGACGTCGTTAGCCAGCGCGTTGACCATCAAGGGCTGGCCCGCGGTGAGCGCGAACACGCGATCGATGGCCGCACCGGTGAAGGCCTGGCCCGTCTCGGCGGTGTGCTGGGCGTACAGCGCCGCGATGTCGGCGCGCGAAAATGCCGATAACGTCACCGACTTTCGCTTGATGTTGAACGGACTGGAGGTGCCCAGCCGTTCCGACCCGCCCGACGCCACTTTGTAGTCGCGCACGTCGCGCACGCCGAAAATGCACACGCTTTGCGGGAAGGCCGCTGGGCGTTCGGCGTAGCCCATGCGCAGCTGGCTCAGCACTGAAATCAGCGCGTCGTTTTCCAAGGTATCGATTTCGTCGATGAACACGACCAGCGGCCGGCGCAGCGCCAGACACCAGGCCTTGAGATACCGATACAAGGGCAGGCCAGGCTCGCTTGCGGCATCGGCGGCCTCTGGCGGCGGGGCCTCGTCTGGCGTCAGCTGATCACTGGCCAGTTCAAGCAGTTTGACGATGCGGGCGATGGCGGCCGCCTCCGTCGTCGTCGTACGTGTCGCCTCGGCGGAGACAAATAGCACGGCATAGCGCCCATCGGCCCGCAGCTTGTCGGCCAGCGCCTTGACACAGGTGGTCTTGCCCGACTGCCGCGGCGCGTGCAGCACGAAGTAGTAGCTGTCGTGGACCAGGTTCTCGGTGTCGGGCGGCAAGCGCGCCATCGGCGGCAGTGTGTAGTGCTTGTCCACTCGGTTGGCGTGGGCGGTGTTGAATTGGCGGGCCATGACAGGCGACCTGGGCCGCGAACGCGGCGGCGGGGGCGCAGGATACCACCGATTCCGGAGGTCTGGCAGGGCTGGACGGTGACCGGGGATGGGTCCGGCCTGGGACCGCGGACGTCCTCGTCCGCCTATCAAGGCGTGGCCGTGGGACTAAAGTCCCCCGCCACGTTCAAGAAGTCGTACCGACTTGGCTGTTGTGGATTACGGCAGCTTCATCGCGACGACAGTGGCCCGGCCGTTGCTGGGACCGCGGACGTCCTCGTCCGCACAAGCGAACGGCCGAGGCTACTTCGGCCCCAGCCCGTCTTTGGCCTTGGCGCGCGCGCTGCTGAACTTGACAAAGAAGCTGTCGACCAGCGGCTTCTGCCGCGGAAACAGCGCCCGCAGTTCGCCGGCCAGCCCGTCGTAGGCGGCGATCCACTTGCCGCGCTCGATGGCCAGGTCCTTGGCCGCGGCTTCTTTGAACGCCAGCGCCTTCTTCTCCTCCGCAAGTGGCACCGTGTACGCATCCTGCACAGCCTTGATGGGCTTACTGTGGACAGCGAGCTTGCTGTCTTTGGGCTGCTTGCCGAGTTCGACCAGGATGGTGCCGAGCTGCGCGTGCATGTCCGCGCCGAGCGCCCCTTTGGCCTCGGCAAAACCCTTGGGAAAAAACCCTTGGGAAAGAAGCTGAGGTACAGCGGGCTTTGGTAGTCGCGGCGCACCAGCGAGACAAGGTCCATCTGGCAGTCGGCCAAAGCCAAGCGTGCGTTGAAGTCGCACTCGTCCACCAGTGCAGAAGCGTCGATGGCCAGGTCGTCTGCGTCGTTCAACGCCAGTTGTCGCGCCTTGAGCGCGTCGTGCTGCGCCTTGAACTTGGGGTGTAACACCTTGGCCTTGGGGTTGGACTTGAGCCGCGCAGCGGTCCGGCGCGAGCCGCGCAGGATGCGGCCCGGGCCGACTTTTTCGTTGGGGATTTCCATGTTGGGTACCAGGCGGCCACCATGGCCGTGCCCGCGCGGTTACATGGCCGTGCGGGCAGGTCCAGGTTTTGCGTTGGTGGGTTGGTCTTGGTATTCCGGCGCGCAGGTGCCGGTGTTGGTGCGTTGCAGGCGGCATGCCTGTGTGTAGGGGGACTGGTTTTCAGATTCAATGCGCTATGTCGGCGTGCAGGTATGACGAAAAGTGGATGTAGAATGACAGGTCGGTATGCAGCCATCAGCGTTTGTAGATGCTGTACACTATGTCTACATGCAGGTATCGTGATTTGTGGTTGGTTTTGCGTGTGTCTGCGCTTCGATGGCCCTTGACGCGGCCGCTCTGGCCGGTCACCGGAAATTGCTGCGACGCCATGGACCGTTGCGCGCCTTGGCTGCGTAGGTGCGACAGGCACGGCGCGCTTGTGATCAGGGGACTCGCAGGCGCATTTCGGCCGGATCGGGGCTAACGCTTGGCGTGAGCGGCTTGGGATAGACGCGGACTGGACCTGGACAGCGGGATCGACGGGCGGCGTAGCGCCACCGAATGTGACCTTTTGCGCATGGGCGCCTTGGGGCCGCGAATTTTGGCATTGACATTGCAGAGAGAGAGAGACAACATCTGGACCACGCCGCCGAGGTTGGCCGCGTGGGGGTTTCAGTGTTCATCAAGCTAATCGAGCACGA
>SXRM01000106.1 GCA_005792545.1 Pseudomonadota bacterium
ACAGGATCGCGATGACCCGAGGTCATCGGCGATTGCTGTTCTTGCTGGCTCAGTGGGTCGCAAACTCGCGGCTTTGCAAGCCGACTCGTCGCTCCTTCCTTGCGGTAGGCTTGATCTCACCTCAAGGCGATTCTGTATAGCGCTCGCGCAGCAGCACTGTGATGTCAGCCATGGCGCGACCGATGTCCGCCGGCAGCGTCGCGTTGTACACCCCGCGCAGCCGACCCTGGCCGTCGACGAGCATAACGTTCTCGGTGTGCAGGAACTCTCCGCTGCCCTTGCGCAGCCCGAGCGACTTTTCGGCAAAGTAGGACTTGCGCGCCAGGGCGTAGATGGCCTGCCGTGGGCCGGTCAGCAATTGCCACTTGGCGCCAAGCCCAGTGCCGGCGTGATTGGTCGCCACCTTGGGCGCTTTCGGAAAACGCAGGGTGACATCCTGCGCGGCCAAGGTGGGGTCCGAGGTGCCGTTGGGCAGCTTGATGGCGGTGCTGAAGTTGGGATTGCTACCGTTATAGGCTTCGTACTTGGCGCGGCTTTGCGGTAGAACGGCGACTTGTGGTCGGGTTGGTCCTCGGTGCACACCACGATTTCGTCGCCTTGCACGGCGATGGACTCGACGCTGTAGAAACTGTTGTAGGGCGCGGGCATGCCGTTGCCGGCGTCGGCCGCTGCGTCGGTCGCGGCTGCGTCGGTTGGGGCGGCTGCGTCCGCGCCGGCCTGGGTGTCGGCTGTAGAGTGGGCCGCGGCGCCCGTTGCAGGCGTCTTGCCGCAGCCAAGGTGCGCTAGCGCGAGAACAACAAAGGAGTGTCTCACGGTGGCTCCGCCGGAATTTGCGATAGATTTGGCGCAAGTCCGGCCGTCGCGTCAGGCCACGCCCGGGCGGCGCTTGTGGGCGTGCGGTGGGGCTTCGTCCATTGCCAATCACGTGGCTTGCCCGCAGCGAACGACGGCGCCACCCCGGCCTAGTGGTCCAGCCCCGCGCAGCTTGTTGACCCACCGCCACACAAGTAGCATGGGGTCCGCGCCGCGCACTGCTCGCGCTAGCCCGGACTTTCCATGACTATGCAAACGCTCGCCACAACGGCACCCTCGCCACTGCGTAGCAGCACGCTGATGCCGTGGCTGGTCGCTCTGGCGCGTCTTGCGCTAACGACGAGCGCGCTAGGCTGCGGCGAGGACCAGGCGGTCGTGGTTGCAGGCACGACCAGCGTGGATGGCAGCACGGTCGCCGACGGCACGACGGTCGAGGCGGCGGGCACTGCGGACACCGCTACAGTGCCGGACACTGGTGCAGCCGATGCGGCCGTTCCCCCAGCAGACAGCGACGCGGCCGCCGACAGCAAGCCGGGCTGCATCAGCGACGACAATTGCGCCGCAGCCAACTCGCCCGCACCGGCCTGCATGGCCCACAAATGCGAGAGCGGCGCGTGCAAGCTCGTCGCCGCCGCCGATGGCAAGCCTTGCAGCGACGGCGACGCCTGCACGGTCGGCGACGCCTGCAAGGCCGGCCAATGCGCAACGGGCGCCGCCAAGTCGTGCGACGACCAGAACCCCTGCACCGCCGACAGCTGCGGCTCCGACGGCGTGTGCGCCCACCTGCCTGGCGCGGCGAGTTGCACCGATAGCAACCTGTGCACGCAAGGCGACGCGTGCCAAGCCGGGGCTTGCCTGCCGGGCACGCCGACCAGCTGCGACGACGGCAATCCGTGCACGACCGACGCCTGCTTGCCGGCCAGCGGCTGCCAGCACGGCGCCAACAGCCTACCTTGCACCGACAACAACCTGTGTACCGCCAACGACCTGTGCGCCGACAGCGCTTGCAAGCCGGGAGCGACCGTGGTCTGCAACGACGGCAATCCGTGTACGGACGAAGCGTGCACGCCGCAGGGCGGCTGCAGCAGCGCGGCCAACTCCGCACCTTGCGACGACAACAATGCGTGCACGCTGGCAGACCTGTGCGGCGGTGGCGCATGCCTGCCCGGCGTGGCCACCGACTGCGACGACGCCATCGCCTGCACCATCGACAGCTGCAAGCCCATCGGTGGCTGCCAGCACAACCCGTCAAGCTTGCCGTGCGACGACGGCGACGCCTGCACCCTGGGCGACGCCTGCGCCGGCGGCGCATGTACGGCCGGCAAGCCGGTGGTCTGCAACGACGCCAATCCGTGCACCGACGACGCGTGCAGCAAGCAAAGCGGCTGCGCCTTTGTCGACACCACCAAGCCGTGCGACGACAACAACTCGTGCACCAGCAACGACGTGTGCAAGGCCGGCGTGTGCGTGGCTGGCGTGCCGGCAGCTTGCGACGACAACAACCCGTGCACCACCGAGACCTGCGACCCAAAGGCTGGCTGCAAGAACGTGGTCAATGCCCTGCCCTGTGACGACAACAGCGCCTGCACCGTGGGCGACGTCTGCGCCGATAGCGCGTGCAAAGCCGGCAAAGCGGCGACCTGTAGCGACGGCAATCCATGCAGCGCCGACGCTTGCGACCCGGCGAGCGGCTGCCAGTTCACGCTGACCACGGCCAGCTGCGACGATGGCAACCAGTGCACGCTGGCCGACGTGTGCAAGGCCGGCGTTTGCACTGGCGGCAGCGCCAAGGCCTGCGGCGACGACAATCCGTGCACGACCGACAGCTGCGATCCCCTACTGGGCTGCGCGTTCGTGCCATCGACCGGCAACTGCGACGACGGCAACCCGTGCACCAGCGGCGATGGCTGCGGCGGCGGCGTGTGTACCGGGGCCAAGCCGGTCAGCTGCAGCGACGGCAACCCGTGCACGACCGATAGCTGCGACCCCAAAACTGGCTGCACCTTTGCAGCCAACAGCCTCGATTGCAGCGATGGCAACGTCTGCACCAGTGGCGATGCGTGCAAAAACGCGGTCTGCCTGCCGGGTGCGTCTACCGCATGCAGCGACGGCAACGCCTGCACCACCGACAGCTGCGACCCGACGAGCGGCTGTCAGTCGGCCGCCAACGCCAATCCATGCGACGATGGCTCGGTGTGTACGCAGGGCGACATCTGCGCTTTGGGTGCCTGCAAAGCCGGCGCCAGCATCACCTGCGGCGACAACAACCCGTGTACGACCGACAGCTGCAGCGCGCAGAAGGGCTGTCAATTCGCCGACAACAGCCAGGCGTGCAGCGACGGTCAAGCCTGCACCGATGGCGACACCTGCAGCAACGGCGGCTGCCAGGGCAAGCCCCTGACCTGCGACGACGCCAACCCCTGCACGACCGACTACTGCGACGCGGCCAAGGGCTGCCAGACAGTCGCCAATGCCGCGCCGTGCAACGACAACACCGTGTGCACTTCCAACGACGTCTGCGGCAACGGCAAGTGTGGCGGCACCGCGGTCAGCTGCAGCGACGGCAATTCGTGCACCGCGGACAGCTGCGACGCCGCCAAGGGCTGTCAGCAAGTCGCGCTGCCCGACGGCGCCACCTGCACGGGCGGCGACTGTCAGGGCGGCTTGTGCGTGCAGTCGGGCTTGATTGCCTGGTATCGCTTCGACGAAGGCAGCGGCACCACCCTCATCGACAGCTCAGGCAACGCCAACGACGGCAGCCACACCGCCGTCTATGTCGCCGGCAAGAAGGGCAAGGCGCTGTCGTTTGTGGCCGGCGGCATGGCCAAGGTGTTCGCCGGCGGCCCGACCTTTACCTGGGGCGCCAACAACGAGGACTACACGGTCGAATACTGGCTGTACCTCATTGCGCCCGTCGGCAACTGGATGTCGCCGTTCCACAAGTCCAATCTCGGCGGCGGCGACTGCTGTGCGCAAGGCCAGCGCGCGCCGGCGCAGTTCTTCGTGCCAGGTCAGACCAACCTGCTGAGCGTGATGGGCACGGTCGCCGACGGCAACCACTATGCACCGGCGGGCACGGGTGTGCTGGCTACGGGCGCTTGGTTGCACTTTGCCGCGGTTCACGCTGGCTCGCAGCAACTGCTGTACATCAATGGCAATCTGGTCACCATGGACAACCTGGGCGCGGCGACGGTGGGCGGGCCGGGCGTGCTGTACCTCGGCAACGACGGCTTCTATGCGCCGCTCAACGGCTACATGGACGACGTGCGCATCTACACCAAGGCGTTGACAGCCAAGCAGATTCTCGCCGACATGGCGCAGTAGCGCAGAGGCCTGCGGAGGAGAACGGCGCAGATGGACCACGCATTCTGGCACGAGCGCTGGCGCGACGGCCGCATCGCCTTTCACGAAGGGCAGCCCAACGCGCTGCTGTCGCGCCACGCGGGCGAACTGCCGGCCAAAAGCCGCGTGCTGGTGCCTTTGTGCGGCAAAGCCGCCGATCTCGCCTACCTGGCTGCGCTTGGGCACGAGGTTGTCGGCGTCGAGCTGGTCGAGTCGGCGGTGCGAGGCTTCTTCGCCGAGCGCGGGCTCACGCCGGTGGAGTCCACGGTCGGTGCTTTGCGTCGCTTTGAAGCCGACGGCGTGGTGCTGCTGGCTGGCGACTTCTTTGCCGTCACGACCGCGGACGTCGGGCGCATCGACGCATTCTACGACCGCGCGGCCATCATCGCGCTGCCGCCCGACCTGCGTCCGGCCTACGTGCGCCACTTGCGCGGCTTGCTCGCCCCGGCGGCGGTCGGCGTGGTCATCACCCTGCAATACGACCAGACCCGCATGGACGGCCCGCCGTTTGCGGTCGGCGAGGCTGAACTGCGCGCGCACTTTGCAGGTGCGCAGGTCGAGTTGCTGCACGAGCGGGTTGCCGGCGGACGCGCGGCAGAAGTCGGTGCCATCGAGCGCTGCTGGCGGGTGCGAGGTTGATTATCCCCTCGCGCGTTCAGCGTGGCCCGGCTTGTTCCACTGCGCGTCGAATCATCGCTTGCAGGCGCACGGGCACGCGTTGGCCCTTCAATGCTGCGCAGGAGGCAAGCGCCGATCGCAGGGTATGGCAGCGCCGCGCGCATTCGGGGCAGCCTTGCAGATGCTGCTGCATGCGGGCGCACGTCTCCGGCGCGAGATCGCCTTCCAGGTGCTGGCTGTAGATGCGCGCAATGTCGGCGCAGCCGGTAGCACCGTCGGCGGCCGACTCGACGAGCGGTGCCAGGCGGTCGCGGACTTGCAGACGTGCCCGGTGCAAACGAGTCTTGACGGTGGCTACCGGCAACCCGAGCAGTTCGCTGACCTCGGGCGCAGTCAGCCCCTCGACGTCGCGCAGGACCAGCACCTCGCGGTAGGCCGGCGCCAGTTGCGCCATGGCTTGGGCGACGCTGGCCGCGAGTTCCTTGTCGCGCAAGACCTCGTCGGCAAGTTCGGCGCGGTCCACCAGTTGCGGTTCCAGTGCGGCGACTGCTTGCTGCACCCGGACGGCCGATCCGAGCATGACTTGGCCACGCCGTCGTTGGCGGCGGCAATTGCTGCGCACAATCGCAAACAGCCACGTAGGTAGCGCACTTTGACCGCGAAAGGACGGCAAGGCCCGGGCGGCGGCAATCAGCGTCTCCTGGACAACGTCGTCGGCGTCGGCAGCGTGGCGGCACATTTGTGCGGCAAAGCGGGCAATGCGCGGCGCGTGCTCGCGGAGCAATGCCTCAAGCGCCCGGGCATCGCCCTGCTGGGCGAGCGCGAGTTGGTCGGCAGGGGAGCGTTTGGCAGTGGCCATGGCCGCAAAGTAAGGCGATCGGGTCCCCGTGCGCAAGCGTCGCGGCCCTGGCAAAACCTGCTCAGAACGCTCAACTGATGCTGAACAGTAGTCTGATTGGCACGGCCGTGAATCCTTTTGCGGCCGAACTGGCTCAAACGCTCCATGCGTCGCAAAACCTGGCGGCGCTGGAGACTGCAGGGATGTGTCGTCGCGTAACGTGTTCAACTTGCGGAAAGCCAACATTTGCCGGCTGTGGAGCCCACATCGAGCAGGTGCTGAGCGACGTGCCCAAAGCCAAGCGCTGTCAGGGCCACCAAACCAGTGTGCCCCCAAGCGCGCCAACAACCGTGCCGGCGCCGTGGTGGTCCTTCGGCCGCAAGCCCACGTCCAAGTAGGGGTCAACATGATTGCCAAGCCCTTGCGCATCGTCATCGTCGGCGGGGTCGCCGGCGGGGCCAGCGCGGCCGCCAAAGCCCGCCGCACCAACGAGCACGCCGAGATCACGCTGTTCGAGCGCGGTCCGCACGTGTCGTTCGCCAACTGCGGCCTGCCGTACTACGTCGGCGGCGACATTGCCGAGCGCGAGGCGCTGTTGCTGCAAACGCCCGACAGTTTCTGGCGGCGCTTTGCGGTCAAAGTGCACGTGTTCCATGAGGTCGTCGGCATCGACCGGGCGAAGCGCGAAGTGCAAGTTCGCAACGTCCAAACCGGCGAGCAATTCCGGCAACCCTACGACAAGCTCATCCTGTCGCCTGGTGCCGGGGCGGTTGTTCCGGAGCTGCCGGGATTGCCGGCCCGCAACGTGTTTACCGTCAAAACCGTGCCGGATTCGGACGCGATTCTGGCGTGGTTGCGCGACGCGGCGCCAACCCATGCCATTGTGGCAGGCGCTGGCTTCATTGGCCTGGAAACCGCCGAAGCGCTGCACCGGCGCGGCCTCAAAGTGACCGTGGTGGAATTGCAGCCGCAAGTCTTGCCGGCGTTTGACGCCGACATGGCCGCGTTTGTGCAGGCGCAGTTGCAGCGTCAGGGCATTGAGGTGATGACCGGGCACCGGCTTGTCGGCTTTGTTACCGACCTGCGCGATGGCGAGCGGATTGTGCATGCAGCGCAGTTGGACGATGGGACTGTGCTGCCCGCTGGCGTCGTGGTGATGTCGATCGGCGTGCGCCCCGAACTGCGACTGGCACGGCAGGCCGGTCTGGAAATCGGGGCCACCGGCGGCATCGCCGTCGACGACCACCAGCGGACCAGCGACCCCGACATCTACGCGGCTGGCGACGCGGTTGAGGTCGTGAACCGCGTGACGGGCCTCAAGGTACGGCTGCCGCTGGCCGGACCGGCAGGCAAGCAAGGCCGCGTCGCGGGTGCCAATGCGGCCGGCGGTGATCTGCGGTTTGCGGGAGCGCTCGGCACCGCGATTGTCGAGACTATGGGGATCACGGCCGCCAAGACCGGCCTGTCGGAACACGAGGCCCGGTCCGCGGGCTTGGACGTACAGGTCACGCAGACGCATTCGCTCGACCACGCGGGCTACTATCCGGGGGCGTCGCTCCTGCACATCAAACTTGTCGCCGAACGCACTACACATCGACTGTTGGGCGGCCAGATTGTCGGCGAAGCGGGTGTGGACAAGCGGATCGACGTGCTGGCAACTGCGCTGCAGGCGCGCATGACCGTGCAGGACCTGGAGGAACTCGACCTGGCCTACGCTCCCCAATTTTCGTCGGCGCGCGACCCGGTCATCATGGCCGGGTTCGCCGCCAGCAACGTTGCCCGCGACGAGGTGCGCACCGTGACCTGCGCTGCCCTGCGAACCGAAGTTGCTGCCCATCGGCCGTTGCAGCTGGTCGACGTGCGCACGGCGGGTGAGTTTGACGGCGGACACCAACTCGGCGCGGTGCACTTGCCCATCGATGAACTGCGTGGTCGCATCGGCGAACTCGACCCGACCGCCGACACCGTCGTGTACTGCAAGGTCGGATTTCGAGGCTATCTGGCGGCGCGGATCCTGTCGCAGAGCGGCTTTGGTCAGGTGCGCAACCTGACCGGCGGGATGCTTCAGTGCGATGCCGGTGACCTCAGTCCCACGCTATCCAACTGCGAGCGCGCTGACCACTGAACATGCCATTTGCGCGGCCCGGCCCATAGGACAGCCGCAGTCCGTGCCGAGATTGGCAGTCATGGTCGCCGGACCAACCTGTTAAATCTTCTTGTTATTTAATGGGTTCTGTGACTCGGGCCGAGTGTTACCGACCGGTCCAAGCGAATGCACCCAGCACGCGCTGCGCGCCCGGGCCCGGCCGCTGCAACCGGAGCAGGGGTCGCTATCGAAAATCCCCAATTAACTCAAATATGGCCAAAAAGGGCGTATTCGATGTTGGCTGTCTGCCCGCAACGTGCGGGCTGTTCACGTAGCAAGAAGGAGGGCTGGCGTGCAAACCGCCGTGTTGACTCCTCCGCAGTTACCGACATAGCCCCGGCCGCGACAGCGGCGGCGATACCTGCGGGTGCCGATTTTGGCCTGCGCGCGCAGCTCGTTTGGCGTATGCTACGGCCGCCTCGGAGGCCCTATGCGCAGGACCCTCAGCTCGACCGTAGTGACATCCGGCCTGGCCCTCATTTGTTGCCTGCCCGCGTGCCAAACCGACGACCAGGCGCCCGTCGACTCGATGGAAGACGACCTCAAGGCCGGCGGCAACCCCAAGTGGATCTACAACGGCCCGCTGCCAGCGCTGCAAAACGTCGCCATCGTGGTGTCGCTCAAGGGCCACACGGCGCGGGTAACCGGCGATTTGCCGGCCAGTTTCACGGGCAAACTGCCCTGCTTCGCCAAGGCCGAGCTCGTCGGCGGCAAGCAGCGCCTGACCGTGGTCTATCCGGTGGCCACCGGTGCCGTCGCTTCGTCGAACGGCCCCGGCGCATACGGCACCGTCTTTGGCGTCGCCTACGTGCCGAACACCGACAAAGTGGCTTGGGGCGGCTTTCCGTACAAACAAGGAGCAACCAGTGAATGCTGATCCGAGCCCCCCGCCAGACCTCGGGGATTTCGCCCGGCGCCTACTAGCGCTTGCGGCCGACCCCAGCTTTCAAGCGCTGCAATCGTTGCAGAACCGCACCAGTTTCTTCCGCATCGTCGGCACGACAGAGACCGAGCGATGGCATTCGGCGTTCTGGTCATGGATGCTAGATCCCGATGGGTCACATGGCCTGGGCGACTTCGCCGTACGGCGCCTGCTGATGCGCGCGTGCGACGAAAGTGGTCGACTCCGCGCTGCGCCGATTTGGCGACGGACAGATGCGCCTACGTCCACCCCACCCTCTATGTCCGATCTCCTCCGCTGGCGCATCACCGAATCGGCAGCCGCGCCAGGCCCTTTGACCGACTTCAGCGAGGTCACGAGCAGACGAGTTTTGGCAGCGATCAACGGGTCAGATACGGCCACTGCCGGCCTGGATCCGGCAAAGAAGAGGGGCACATCGGGCGAAGCGAGCCGCTTCGACATTCTGCTCTGCGTTCAAGGGGACCATCCAGCAATTGGAGCGAATCCGGCACTGGCGAAGGGCGCGCAATTGACGTTGGTGGTTGTGGTGGAGGTCAAGGTCGGAGCGCCGTACGACGCCGGACAATTACGACGGTATTCCAAATGGTTGCATGATAATCCGCGGTCAGCAGATCTCGTAGTCAATGATGCTATGCAACCCTTCAAGAACCGGCTTGAGGTTATCGAAGGCCAGGCCGAGGCGAGCCGTGACCTGGGCTCATCCAACCCGGAATCTTGGGGCGTGGGCCTGTTCTTGGCCCCGGACACGCCAGCGAAATCGCCGACGCCGTTGCAGCTTGAACCGGCTTGGTCGCCCGTTGAATTTAGCGATCTCCTGACCGACATCTTGGAACCCGCGCTCAAGCAATCGCAACTGACAGCCGACGCACGCCCACTTATCGAGAACTACATTAGCCTGATTGCGGACCCCTCAATGGAGATTCTAAGAATGGCGCCTACCGAACACCGCGAACTCGTCTTGAGCCTCTACCGGCGCCACAAAGCGACGTTTGGAATCATTAGGCAAGTACTTGAACAACCCTCTGCCGAGGGAGCTGCCGCACCCGAGATCGCTCGGGCTCTCAAGGAGGTCGACGAGGATGAGGCGGCAGTCGTGCGGGCAAGTTCCCTCACGCCCGGCGCGCTTGTGGACGCGGGCTTGGCGAAGATCGGAGATGTGCTGGTGCATCGTCCAATGAAGAGCCGCGCAACTGGCCAGTTTCCCTTCACCGGCGACCTAGAGGTCCGGCTAGTTTCCGTCGATCGCCGTGGTTTCCAACTCGTCGCTGGACCAGCCGAGATGGTCGCCAAACTGGGCGACGCTCTTTACACCTCGACCGGACTGCTAACGACAGCTTACCAAGCCGTGGGCGGCAGGTTCTCCGGCAGCGGCAACGCGGCGCTGGAATTCAGGGACGGCGAATACGCAGGCAAATCCCTTGAACAAGTGTACGGCCAGGCTCGCGGCTGAAATGAGCTGCGCCTGATGTGGCCCAAGACTGCCATCGGCCACCCCAGAAACCGGGACTGTTGGAGACCCCAACAGTCCCGGTTTCGCGCCGGCGCACCGGCCCAACCTCGGTCAACACCATTCAAATCCCACAGAAAAGTTCGGCCACACCGCCCTAACAACCTGAGGCCACCATGACAGCCGCCAGCCCCCCACGACTCCAAGCCCTAACTCGCCTCAAAGGCGACCTTTACCGCATCGAAGTGCGCGTGGGCCGCAAGACCCTGCAGGCCAGCTTGCGCCTGGACGGGAGCATGCCGCCGCCTAGCGAGTGGACAATTGGCGACCTAGTACCGAAGATCCTTAATTCGTTCCGGGTTCCCACCGGGTATCATCCTGCGGCGTGAGCACCCAGCCAAACTGCTCGACGAGCCGGCGCCCGCCGGCCGCAACACCACGACGAGGCGAATAGCCCGCTGCGCAAGCCTGCACGTGCCAACCCTGAATCGCTGCAACAGGTCGCGCTGCCGACCTGCCAGGCAGGGCGCCGGCGCTGCTTGCGGTCATCGAGGGTGACGCCGCGGCCCGCGGCTTGGCAAAGGTGCGCGAGTGGCTCCGGCGAGAGACCGATGGCAAGCTTCTGGCCCCAAGTTGGATCGTGGCCAGAGGATTGGGCACGGTAAGCGCTCGCAAAGGGCCGCGCTTTCCAGTGGTCGATGGCGGCGAACAGATTTTGCGCGCTGTGCTCGGTTCTCAGGAAAACTGGTTGGTGACAGTTGGTTTGCAGACAGTGCCGATTCCAGCCTTGCTCAAATAGGCCACGCCGACCGACATTGCGCCGCCTTGACGTTGCGGCGCACTGCCCCGGCAAGCGGTTGTCGCACCGTCGCCTGCCGAGTCCGCTTGCACTGCAGACCACCGCCAGCCGAAGCGTCCGAAAACGGCGCAAGCTCTCACGTCGAGTGTGGGTTTGGCGTCAGGTATTCCATCAGCGCATCAAAAAGCGCGCCGTCGTCGGCCGCCAAGTTTAGCCACCCGGCGGCGAAGTGGTCGTCGCTCCATTGACCGTAGGCCCACGCGATGTGCTGGTCGGCGGCGCGCAGACCGGCAGCGCGTTGCCTCCCGGCACACCATCGGGCGCGTTGGCAGCGTACAGCGTCTCACAGCCCCGATCCGAAATTCGGATTGCCTGAGCGCCTAGGCCTCGCTTGGCCTTGCTTACGGCGTGGTTCGCGCGTTCGCGCCCTGCTCGCGACGCATCGCTCAACCATCTTGACGGCAGGGCGAATCGGTCCTCAGTTGCGCCGACGTCTGATTGTCCCCTTCACACCAGCAGCTTGCGCCCGCTATCGCTTGCCGCAAGCGCCTCACTCACGTCCACACCGTCGCGACGCCGTAGGGCCGCAGCGCTTCGTCGTGCGTGACCAAGGTCAGGCCGGCGCTGACCTGGGCGACCAGCAACCGGTCAAAGGGGTCGCGGTGGTGCCATGGCAGTTTGCGCACGGCGAGAGCGTCCGCCGGCGAAATGGGCATAAGCGCAATCCCTACCCGCTGGCAAGCCATGGGCAGCCACACCTCTGCATGGCCGGGCAGCTCAAGCTTGCCCAGTGACTGCTTGATGGCGATTTCCCACAAGCTCGCAGCGCTGGCGCTGACCTGGTTGCTTGGCGATGCGATGAGGGCGATGACTTCGGACCGGAGCCGCGCGGGTTCCAGCAGCGTCCACAGCAAGACATGCGTGTCGAGCAGCAAGTGCATGCTACGCCCCGAATGCTTCAGCGATGTCGCGCGGCAACTCGTCAAAATCAGCCGCGATGCGCAACGTTTGACCGGCAAACAGGCCGACCGGCCGGCGCTGGGGTGCCGCGGCCAGCACCGTCAGTCGCGCAACTGGTGTCCCGGCGCGTGCGATGACGATGTCTTCGCCTGCGGCGGCCTCATCGATGAGGCGCGACAGGTGGGTCTTTGCTTCGTGGACGTTGACCTGGCGCATCGGCAGCTCCGTGCGGTCGAGTCGACCGGACTTAGTCCAGCTTAGTCTACTGGGACCGCATTGGCAAGCGTTTGGCGGCGCGCAGTGTCACCCGACCTGGCTCAGTCCACCTGCCCCTGTTCTTGCCCGTGCCCCTGACCCTGCTACTGCCCCTGACCCAGTCGGCGCTGGCGCTGTCCCTGCAAGGCGCCCGCCGCCGCCCGGCCGCGCCGCTGCCTGACCAGCAGTGCCAAGGCCAGCAACAGCGACCACCCGCATTGGCGACCACCCTGCCCCGCCGCACACCCGCCAGCCGGCGCCGCAGCCGTTGCTTGCACGCTGGCCGTCGCAGCGCCCGCCAGCTCGAGCCGCAGCCCCTCGATGGCCGTCACCTTGGCCTTGCCGTCGTGCCGCACAGGCTCGTCGTGCCCACGCGCATCGGCGTGCCCAAACCCCAAAAACCGCACGGTTTCGCCGACCACCGCTGCGCGAACCGCGCCCGACCACGCGGCGGTCTCTGTCACCGGCCGCGCCAGCATCACCACCGCCAGGTCTCGGGTCTTGTGCAGGGCGTCGTAGTGCGGGTGCGGCGCCACCGCC
>SXRM01000107.1 GCA_005792545.1 Pseudomonadota bacterium
GCCGCAGCAGGTCGTTCATGGCCGCGTCGACAATCACAAAGTGCTTGTCGCCATTGGTCTTGGTGCCAATGACCCGCGTAAGCAGGACCGCCGCGTTGCCGACCAGCACCCGGCCTGGCTCGATCACCACTTTGAGGTGGTGGCGGCGCGCAATGGCCACCACCGCCTCGCCCAGTTCGTGCGGCAGCGCCGGTTCTTCATCCTGGTACACGATCCCCAGACCGCCGCCGATGTCCAGGTGCTCGATGGCGATGCCTTGACCGCGCAGGCGTTCGGCCAGTTCGATGACGCGGCCCACGGCTTCGGCAAACGGATCCAGTTGCAGGATCTGGCTGCCGATGTGGCAGTCGATGCCCACTACGTGCAGGTGCTGGTTTTTGGCCGCCTGGTGGTACAGGCGCTCCGCCACCGCTGGCGCGACGCCAAACTTGCTCGATTTCAGCCCGGTGGCGATGTACTTGTGGGTCTTGGGGTCCACTTCCGGGTTGACGCGGATGCTGACCGGCGCGCGTACGCCCATGCCGGCCGCCACTTGGGCGATGGTGTGCAATTCGCCTTCGGATTCGACGTTAAAGCAATGAATTTGGGCGCGCAGCGCCTGCGCAATCTCGTCTGGTTGCTTGCCGACGCCGCTGTACACGACCTTGCGCGGATCGCCGCCGGCCCGCAGCACCCGCTGCAGCTCGCCGACCGACACGATGTCAAAGCCGCTGCCCAGTCGGGCCAGCAGCTGCAAAATCGCAATATTGCTGCACGCTTTGACTGCGTAGCACACCATGTGGTCCACGCCGCGCAGCGAGTCGTCAAGCACGCGGTAGTGGCGCTCCAGCGTGGCCCGCGAATAGACGTAGCAAGGCGTGCCGACCTGCTCGGCGATGTCCGTGAGACGAACGCCCTCTGCGCACAGCGGCCGCAGGGGCTCAGAGTCCAATCGTGAAAAATGATGCATGCCGGCGTCGCGCTCAGAACATCAGCACGAGGTGCGACATCAACCGCCAGGCGTTTTCGGGCTGCTTGGACTCCGCCGCATCGTACCAGCCCTCTTTGAGGTCGAACGCGCCGCCGGTGATCGCGTAGGCGAAGGTCAAGTCGAGCAGCGCCTGGCCGCGGCGGCCGACCAGACCGCGCGCTGAGATCTCTGTGCCGATGTTGCGGGTGTTGCCGGGCACGCCGTCCTGCTCCACGGCCACGGCCTGCAACACGCTGACGTCCAGGCCCAAGATGTCGCTGCCATACCAAGGATAGGCGTTGATGCTGACGGTTGGCCGGATGTACATGGCGTTGGTGACGGTGCCAATCAACTCGCGAAACAGCAGACTGTCGACCTGGTAGTTGCGGTTGAAGCGAAAGCCGGTGACCTGGCTGACAGGCTTGCCCTGCAGGTCGCTCAGCAGGCAGTCGCCCTTGCCGAACGTGCCCCAGCAGCCGGTCTTGTTGCCGCTGGCGTAGCCCAGGTCCACAAAGTAGCCCATGCCTTCGTCTTGCAACGCGGCCTTGGCGGTCGCGCCGAACATGTTGATGTCCAAGGTTTTGGCCTGCGAGCCCAAGATGCCGTTGGTGTCGGCCAGTGACCCCTGGATGGTCGCCAATTCGGCTTCGATGACGGTCCGGCGCAGCGGTGACAGGCGCTTTTCGTAGCGCGCCCACACGTCGCCGATAAAGGCCTTGGCGTCGCGGACCATCAGCTTGGTGTCGCTGGCGTCGGTCAGGTTGTAGATGCTGCTCGGCTTCTTCTTGCCGTCGGTGCCCTTCTTCTCCTCGCTGATGTCGCTCTGCTGGGTGCGGTAGACCGCGTACAGGCCCCAGTCGAACACGCCTTTGCGCTCGTCTTCCAGTTCACGCTGACGTGCTGCGGCGTCGTCGTCGGACAGCGGCCGCTTCATCAACACCATGCCGGTCTGGCGCACATCGTCCATCGACGTCAGGTCGCGGGCCTGCACGTCAAAGCGCGCCGGGTCGTAGTCGCTGATGCCGTTGGCCAAGAAGTCGTAGAACAAGCTCAAGTACAGGCCGATCTTGGGGATCTTGGTGATAAAAGCCGCGCGGTCGTTGAAGTTGCCGCCGTCCACCGCGTAGCCGCGGCCTTCCCACGACCGCCGCGGTGCACCGTACCAGATGCTCGGCCGGCCCAAATCCCAGCCGTCGCCGGCGCCGCCGTGCGCAAGCATGCCCAGGCCCCAGTGCGACGACTGGCGGCCGACGCGCAGGACGCCAAGCAGGGTCTTCCATTCGCCGTAGGCCTCTTTGACCGCGATGGCGCCCGGCAGCGTGCTCATCGTAAAGCCCGACAGCGGCACGTCGGGGCGGGCCAGCGCACCGGAGTAATCCGGGCTGCCGCCGAGCACGTAGTTGTCCAGGATGTCCAGCGTCATGGCGATGCGGATGTTCTGCTCAATGCTGATCGTCGGCTGCAAGCGCAGGCGCATCGACGCGCCCGACAACGCCGTCTCGCCGTTGGTCTTGCCGACCTTGGCCGACTGGTTGTTGACGGCCTCATTGTTGTTCTGTGGCCACAGCGACAACGGCGGCGCAACCGAGCTGGTGGTAATCACCTTGTTGCCCAATGCCTTGTCGGTGACCGCCATGCCCAAGTGGCCGTTGCTCAGCAGATCGGGCCGAAATCGGAAGTAGCCGTGCCACTCCATCTGAAACGGGCTCGGCGTCGGCGCCGGCGGCGGCACCGGCGGCAGTGTCCCGTCGTCCAGCTGGTCGAGCAGCGACGGGCCGGTGTCGGCCGGTGGCTTGGCCTCGGTCTTGGGAGCTTCGGCGGGTTTGCCGGCTTCCTTGGCCTCGCCTTCCGGCTTGGCGCTATCCGCCTTGGCACCTTCGGCCGTCGCGGGCGGCTCCTGGGCCAGCGCTTGGCCGGCGACCGTTGCCAGCAGCGCCGCAACCGCGATCGCCAGCCCTGCGGAGCAGCGCCGCACCGCCCGCTCGACTGAATGCTCCAGGTGGTCCATGATCGCTCCGCCGCCGCGTGGGCAGGGGCGACATTTGACCCGCTAGGGCGCCCATCGTCAACCATTGCCGCCCCAATCGTACTGGCCAACCGATGTCGCCCGCCCCGCCCGACTGGAACCACGCGCTGCGCAGCGCCCGGCAACTGGCTGATCTAGCGCTAGATTTCGACTGCGCCGCCACCATGCCGCTCGATCCGGCCGCCCGTTTGGCGATGGCCGAGGCGGCGCTGGTTGGCGTCGGCAATCCGAGTTCAACCCACGGCAAGGGTCAAGCAGGTCGCGCACTGGTCGAGTGGGCGAGGCGGCAGCTCGCTGAGGCCTTGGGCATCGCGCCGCGCGAGCTGGCGCTGACGAGCGGCGCTACCGAAGCCAACGCCCTGGCCTGGCGGGGTGCGTTGGAGCCGATGCTGGCAGCCGGCCGCAGTCCGGCGGTGCTGACCAGCGTAGTCGAGCACGCGTCGGTGCGCGCGTTGACCGCCGAGTACCGCGCTCGCGGCTTGCCGGTGGTCGAGTTGGCGGTCGACGGGCGCGGGTGCTGGTTGACCGATGATCTGGCTGGTCGCTTGGAGGGCTTGGATCTGGGGTTTGCGAGCCTCATCCTGGTCAACAACGAGACCGGCGTCGTGCACCCGGTGGCGCAAGTCGCCCACGCGGCGCGCACTCGCGGCGCCATCGTGCACGCCGACGCCACCCAGGCCCTGGGTCGCCTGGCCGTGGAGCCAGCGACGCTGGGCGTGGATCTCCTGACGCTGTCGGGTCACAAGTTCGGCGCCCCTTGCGGCACCGGCGCGTTGTGGGTGCGGCCTGGGGCCAAGGTCTACGCCATACAGCCGGGTCACCAGGAATTGGGGCTCCGCGGCGGCACCGAAAACGTACTCGGTCTGGTCGGTCTGGGTGCGGCTGCGGTTACGTTAGGGGCGCGGCTGGCCCAGTCGCCGTCTGTGCGCGCGCTGCGCGACCAGCTGCTGGCCGGCCTGCTCGCGCTTGGCGCTGTGCGCAATGCCGACCTGCCAGCCGAGCAGGAAAGCGGGCACATCGCCAACGTATCGCTGCCTGGCCTGGACGCGCCGCGGCTGGTGATGGCGCTAGATCTCGCTGGCGTCGCGGTGTCGGCCGGTTCGGCCTGCGCTTCGGGCACACTTGAGCCTTCGCACGTGGTGCGTTCCATGTTTGGCACGGACACCACCGGTGAGGCGCGCGCCCGCGGGGCGGTGCGCTGGTCGCTTGGCCCGCACCATGACCGCGTTGCCGTTGAGCGGGCGCTGGCTGTCACGGCTGAGGTTGTGGGGCGCCTGCGCCAGGGCAAGGCCACCCGCCACTAGTCGGTCGTTGTTGCCGGTGTTACCATCGGCTTCGCCGAACTCGGCCCTTTTCGGTGTCGGGCGGCGCGGCCGTGCTTGCAATTTCACCAGTTACGGTCGTTCGGCCCTCGCCGGAGGGCCGTTTCGGTCGCGCGGGCTGACGACAACGTCACTCGGATAGGTCAGCGGGTCGGCTGGGGTTTTTGGATTCGACCGGGTGGGATCTGAAGGGTGCCGCGACCGGGTTCGGGCGGCGCCACTTGGGAGTGCGGATTCGGCATGAGCACGTGCAAGCTGGTGCGCATCAGCAGCGGGGCGGGTCAACAGGAGATCATCCTGAGTGACATCACCACCATTGGCCGCCAGCCCACCAACACCTTGCAGATCGTCGACCGCCTGGTCTCCAAAGAGCACGCCGTCATCAGCCGCCGCGCCGGCACCACCATCTTCTTGCTGACTGACTTGGAGTCGCGCAACGGCACCTTCTGCAACGACCGCATGGTCGAGTCGAGCATCGCGCTGCGCCACAACGACGAAGTGCGCATCGGCAGCACCAGCTGGCGGTTCGTCCAAGAAGACCTCGACACCGTCAAGACGGCCCAGGCCGAGCCCGAGCCGCCCGCCGAAGAGCCCGCGTCGGCCAGCATCCACGCCACGATGCAGATCGACCTGGCGAGCGACTTCCAGCGCGTCGACTTCATCTTGGACGACCGCATGTTGCGGGCCGACTACGAGAAGCTGCGTCTGGCCTATGTGCTGAGCCAGGATCTGAACTCGGCGCCCGACATCGACACCGTGCTTGAGCGCTTGCTCAAGCGCGTGTTCGAGTGGCTGCCCATTGACCGCGGCATCGTGCTGTTCGTCGACCACAAGAAAGGCGGCGATCCGGCCGACCACCTGGAGCAGGCAGCCATCCAGCTGCGACCCGGCGCCGGGCTGACGGCCGAGGACAAGGAGATTCGGGTGCCGCGCTCGATCCTGCGGCACGTGATTTCCAAGCGCGAAGCGGTGTTGTCGACCGATGCGCGGCTGGACGCCCGCTTTGGCAATGCAGCGTCGGTCGTCTTGCAGGGCATTCGCTCGTCGATGACGGTGCCGCTGCTGACCACTGACCGGTTGCTCGGGGTGCTGCACGTCGATTCGCTCATCAGCTCTGGTTTGTTTGCCGAAAAGGACCTGTCGGTGCTGGCTTCGGTGTCCAAGCAGGCCTCGATCTCCATCGACAACGTGCTGCTGCAGCGGCGCGTGCTCGAAGAGGCGGCGCTGCGCTCGTCGCTGTCGCGCATGTTGAGTCCGAACCTCGTCGACCGCATCGTGGCCGGCGATCTGGCCATCGAAAAAGGCGGCGCCCAGAAACGCGTGACCGTGATGTTTGCCGACATTCGCGGCTTTACCAGCTTGACCGAGCGCCTGGCGCCAGTCGAGATGGTCAACCTGATGAACGAGTACTTTGAGCGCGTGAGCAACATCATATTTGCCCACGACGGCACGCTCGACAAGTACATCGGCGACGCGGTGATGGCGCTGTGGGGCGCGCCGCTCGGCACCGAAGCGGATGAAATTCAGGCGGTGCGCGCCGGCATGGAAATGCAGGACGCCGTCAATCAGTTCAACGTCGAGTTGGCTGCAGAGGGTCAAGAGACCATCGGCGTCGGCATCGGCATCGCCACCGCCACGGTGATTGCCGGCTACGTCGGCTCGTCGCAGACCATGAGCTACACAGTGTTCGGTCGCGGCGTCAATCTGGCTTCGCGCTTGTGCAGCCAAGCCAAGGCTGGCGAGGTGATGATCTCGCCGGCGACGTTCCAGTCGCTGGCGCACGTGCTGGAAGCGGACGAACTGGACGAGATCCGGCTCAAGGGCATGGCGGATCCGGTGCGGCCGTATCGGGTTCGCAAGATCAACGAGTAGTCTGGATTCGGCGCCAAGACTGCTGTTCGACCTGAGCCTGAGCCTGAGCCTGAGCC
>SXRM01000108.1 GCA_005792545.1 Pseudomonadota bacterium
AGCTGACCGACGCGGTCGAGCAGCGCCAGCGGTTTGAGCACGATCTGGCCGACCGGCAACGCCTCGGCAAGCCGCTGTACCCGATCGACGAGAAGTTCCTGGCTGCGCTGGCCGATGGCATGCCGGCCGCGGCGGGCGTTGCGCTCGGTGTCGACCGCATGCTCATGGTCCTCACCGGTGCCGGCGACGTGCGGTCGGTACTGCCATTTCCGTTCAGCGAAGCCTGATTGGGGTTGACCATGCTACCCCGCAGGCCTACAATGCGCGGCCCCGCGCGGCTGCCTTTGGGCGGTCGCCTCTGCCGATTTCGGCGCGATTTCATCGATTTGAACCAGGGCGCGCCAGCTGCCGCCCGACCATTGAGGACCCTGTGGCCAACCACATCAGCGCCGTCAAGCGCGCCAAGCAGAACGAGAAGACCCGCGACCGCAACCGCGCCGGCCGCGCCGCCAACCGCACCGCCGTGCGCAAGTTCGAGACGGCGATCGAGAACGGTCAGGGCGCAGCGCAATTGCCCGCGCTGATGGAGCAGTTGGCCGGCAGCGCCGCCAAGGGCGTCATTCCCAAGAAGCGGGCCTCGCGCAAGATCGCGCGCATGGCCAAGCAACTGTCCAAGCAGTCCTAGGCGAACGCAACGCTGAGCGACCTGCCGCGCAGTGTGCGGGCGCGCGGTCGCTGTGGCCGTCGCCCCTTCCCGACTCGACTTGACATCACCCGCGCTACCTTTTTCGCGGCGGTCGTCGATCTGCCAGCGAGGGTGCCATGGGCTTTCTCGACAACGCGCCGCTCGGTGAGGGTGCGGACGCTCTGCGCGCCAGGGTGCGCAAGGCGCCGCCGGGTCTGGAGATCGCTGCCTACTGGCAGTCCGTCGCCCAGGCGACCACTGACCCGCAACGGCGGCTACTGAGCTACATGGTCGCCGCGCTGCTCGCGCGCGGTTGGATGCTGACCGTCGATCGCGTGATGGAGTCCGCCGCGGAGACGCTGGGCGAAGAACCCGCGCAAGTCCAAGCTGAGCTCGACGCCCTGGTAGCCCTCGACCTGGTGACGCTCGACGGCAACAAGATCCTGGCGCTGGCGGGGCTGCTGACCACGCGGCCGGGTGCGCTGGTGTTCAAGTACGACACGCAGCACGAGGTCGGACTGGTCGGCCCGCTGGCCGCACTGGCAGTCGGACGGGCGCTGCAAAAGACCGGAACCGTGCGTGCCACCTGTGGCGACGACAGGGCAAGCAAGCTGTCTTTGGACGTCGACAAAGAGGGTGTGGCCAATCGCGAACCAGACTGCGTGTGCATGTTCTTGCCGGCCTGGAATGGCGAGGCGTCGCCGACCGCGGCAACGGCCGGCGGTGTGCTGCTGCGCGACGACGAGGCGCTCGGCCGCTGGCAAGAGGGCGCGGGCGATCCGGATGGGATGCCGCTGACTTCGCTGTTCTTTCCGATGGCGGCGGCCGATCTGGCCGGACAAGTGGGGGCGGCGTTGGAGTCCGTGCTCAACCACCTGCCTGATTTTGACTGACCAGAGTCCCGCCCAGTTTGGCCGCTAGAACGCTGATTCGAGCGTGACTACACCCAAGTGTTCGGTGGTCAGCGCCGCATCGGCCGCAATCTTCTTGAGCGAGCGCATCCCTTCGCCCGGCATGAACATGCCGTACAGCACGTGCAGCGACGCGCCCGGCCGGAACTTCCACAGCAGCCGCACGTCGATTTCTTTGCCCAGGTCTTTGTCCGGTTGCTTGTCCCCTGCCGCCTTGAGTGCGTCGCCCGCCAGGTCATGGGTCGCGAACATGTGGGCGTCCAGGCCAACCATCAGCCCGCCGACGGGCCAGGCGGCCAGCGTCACACCCACATCGCGCAAGCCGCGGTTGCTGGTGTCCTTGCCAAAGGTCAGAAAGTAGTCCATCTCGCCATACCACTTGTGGTTGGTGCCGTAGTTGGGCTCAAAAGCGTTGGCAGCGTTGCCGTCGCCGGACAGGTCTTCAAAGAACAGGCCGATGGTCGGCGTCCCCGGTGCCGGCAGGCCATAGGCAGCGCGAACACCCAGCATCATCGCCGAAATGTCCTGGTCGCCCAGGTGGCCCAGTTGCTTGTAGAACTCGGCCATGAACGAAACGCCGGCAACCTTGCCTTCGGCGAATACGCCCTCGGTCAGCCGCAATTCGTTGACCTTGGCGTCCGCCGAGTCGTTCTTGCGCGCCAGCGACATCACCGAAACCTTGGCCGTGTCGGGGATAGTGTACTTGCCGTGGACGCCGCCGAAATAGACGTTGCCGGGTCCGCCGGGGGTGACATGGCCGTCGCCGTCGACGGCGTCGCGCTCGGTGATCAATGCCCAAAATCCGCTGACGTCCAGCGCGTCCAGGTTGTAGCGCAGCCGGGCGGCGTCAAAGCGCCGGGCGCGCATGGTCCAGTCGAGGTTGCCGACGATGCGGTGCTGGTCCAGGATGATCTCCTGCTTGCCGAGCTGCAGTGACAGGCCCTGCATGCCGAGCGGCACGATCGCGTAGGCCTCGTGAATGTCCAGGCCCAAAGCCCCATTACTGATGACCGGTTGGCCGCTCGGGTGCGTCTCTTCGCCCCATACGCGGACGTCCTGAAAGCGCACCACGACCTTGGTGCCGCTCTTGTGGCTGGCCGCGATACCCAAACGGGCGCGGTGCGACAGCCACTCGCGGTCGGCGATGTCCTCGCCCAAGAAGTTCTTGCCGCTGTCGAACTGGCCACGCAGCTTGTACTGGCCGTCGAACGCCAGCTTCCAGTCAGCGGATTCCAGAGTCGGATGTTCCTGGGCCAGGGCGGGCGCGGCCACCGCGAGCAGCGTCAGGCTCAGGGCGGCGGGTAGGGTGCAAAGCAGGCGTTTCATGGCACGTTCCTGAAAACCGAAGGGTTCTCGATTGGCCCGATCGCGTTCGGGCGCAACCATAGCATGCGCCTGTGGCGGGTGAACGGGCAGGACACAATCGACTAAAACATCCCTTGAACGTCATGCCACCGTCACGCCGGCGACATCGGCATCCGCAATTGCGCCGGGAACAACCGCGGGCCTTGAGGTGCTTGGGCGCCTCCGGTCCGTACCCTGGGCCGGAGCGGATCGACCATGACCACCGCAATCTTCGCAGCGCCGCAGAGCTCTGCTACCGTCGGCCCGATGGTGTGGCTCCAGCAACGCCCGAAAATCGCCGCGGCGGCGGCGCTGGTGCTGACCCAGACCCTGCTCGGCGTGTGGCCGGTGGTGGGCACGGTGGTGCTGCGCGAGATGCCGCCCAAGGTGCTGGTCGGCGCGCGGATCTTGCTGGCGGCGCCGATTCTCATCCTGGTCACGCGCCCCTGGCGCGCAGGCATGCCGCGCCGCGATATCTGGGCGGTGCTCGGCCTGGGCGTGCTTGGGGTGGTGCTCAACCAGGCCGCATTTGTCGAAGGGCTGTACCGTTCGACGCCGCTCAACGGCGCGGTCATCGGCTGCCTGGTGCCGGCGTGGACGCTACTTATCGCGACGTTGCTCGGCCACGAGCGACCGCGGGCGCAGCAGTTGCTGGGCATCGCGCTGGCCATGGCCGGAGCGCTCGGCATGGTCGCGGTTGAACAGTTTGAGTTCGGTCGCGAGCGGCTGATCGGCAACTTGTTGCTGTTGACGAGCGGAGTGCTTTACGGCGGGTACCTGGCGCTGGCGCGGCCGCTGCTGGCGCGCCATGGCCCAAGTCCGGTCATGGGCTGGCTGTTCGTTGGCGCCTCGGTGGCGTCGCTGCCCTATGTGCTGCCCGGCGTGCTCGCGCAAGACTGGCAGGCGCTGAGCGGCGCGGCGTGGGGTGGCCTCGCCTACGTCGTCCTGGGCGCTACCGTCATCGGGTATTGGGTCAACAGCTTCGCGCTGTCCAAAGTCGCCGCGTCCTCGACGGCTGTGTTTGCCTACCTGCAGCCTTTCATCACCGGCATTGCCGCGGGGCAGGTGCTCGACCAGCGGCCGGGATGGCACGTGGTGGCGGCGGGTGCGTTGATCTTTGCGGGGATTGGATTGGTGTTTGCGGGCAACCTGCTGCGCGCGGCGAGGGGTCGCTAACCCTCGCCGTTGACAACCCACAGCCCGACGCGGACCATGGCCTTGCGCGCGGACACCCATGCCGGTCGGCAAGCGCAAGGGGTGCAGTGGCACACGTTGGCGGTGGTAAGGGTCGTACGCAGCGCCAAGTGCGACATGCGGGCCGCTGGCTGTGCCGTAGGCTCGCGACGGCTGCGGTCCTGGCAACACTTACCGCCTGCAGCCGGTCCGCACCTGCCGTTCCAGACACGACCGCCGACCAAACCGCCGCCCTCGCCGCCGCTGATACGGAGGTCGAAGTGCTCGCGCCGCCCGGCGACACTTCGGCAACGGACGGCTCCGGTGCGGCCGATGCCTCTGCGGGTGACGGCCAGGATTCCTCTGACGCTGTCGACCAGCAGAACGCGGACCTGTCGTCCGACCAACCTGGGCATGACGACATCGCGGTTGCCGATGCCGGCCTCGTGGTGGATTCCGTGCCAGACCTCGAAACCGTTGCCGATTCCAGCGAGGTCTTTGTCGAGCCCGACCTGTGGACCGACGCGCCGCCCGCGGCCATTTGTATTACCAACCAGGACTGCCCCTTGACCGGCGCGGCCTGCGCGACCACCGCCTGCGTGCTCGGAAAGTGCAGTGCCCAAACCGTCGCCGATGGCTCGCCTTGCGCGGCTTGTGGCCTGATGCCCAGCTGCCAGGGCGGTGTCTGCACGGTGCAGAGCGTCTACTGGCAAAAGACCTACCCCAGCCCTGGCTTGGACGATGTTCGCGCGGTGACGCGTGCCAGCGATGGCAGCTACTACCTCGTCGGCGAGCGCAAAGTCGCGCCGGGCAGCCAGGACATCCTGCTGGTGCGCGTGCTGCCGACCGGCAATCTGGCCTGGGAGATTACCTTTTCGTTTGCGCCCATTGAAGTCGTCACCGCCGCCACCCTCGACAAGACCGGCGTGCTCATCGCCGGGCACTTCTCGGATGGCAAGGCCGGGTCTTGGGATGCGCAGCTCGTCCGGGTCGACTTGCAGGGCAAGCTGTTGTGGCGAAAGGCCTTTGCCACGCCCAGCTCTGACCGCCTGTTCGCGCTCACGGCGGCGCTCGACGGCAGCGGCTGGTTGGCAGCTGGCGAGCGCGGCCCCTCTGGCGCACCGCAAAGCGTCGCGGACAGTAATGTCTGGGCGCTGCGCGTCGATGTGGACGGGTCGCAGGTCTTTTCAACGACCTACGGTGAAACTCTGGATCAAATCGCGTTGGCGGTCGCGGCGACCGCGGACGGCGACTGGGTCCTCGCTGGCCAGACCCGCACCGGCAGCGAGCCCGCAGACGCGCTGGCGCTGCGCATCGACGCCAACGGCAAAGCGCTGTGGCAGAAAACCTGGCCCACCGACACCTGGAATCGCTTTGGCGCCGTCGCCGTGCTTCAGAGTGGCAACCTGGTGTTTGGCGGCACCTTTCGCGGCCCCGGCGACAAGGGCGCCTACGACGCCTGGCTGGTGCGGACCGACGCCGATGGGGCGGTCCTGACCGACGAAAAGTCGCACTACGTGAGCGGCATCAACCGCGTCGCGAGTCTGGCGGCCACCGCCACCGAAGCCGTGGACTGGCTGGCGCTCGGCAGCAGCGACCCTGAGAGCTTAGACAGCGAAGCGGCCCGCGCGATGCGCGCATCGTGGACCACTGACGTCAAAGGCGTCGCCTGCAATCAACTTGGCGGCGGGCCGCAGGCCATGCTGGTACAGGGTCACCTGCGCGTCGTCGCGGGTAGATCCGGGTCCAAGACGACGCTCGGTCGTATGGCATGCGTGCACTACTATTGCGCGACCAAGTGTCCATGCAGCAATGACACGCCCTGTGCCCAGTCCTTTGACGGAGAGTGCGGGGGCACTTGCGGCAGCGACTGGCTGGCCACCCACGGGATGCCCTGCGGACCCAACAGCACTTGTCAGGCCGGCGGGTGCGTCTACGCCGCTCTGCCGTAACCGCCTGTCGCTATAGGGTCTGCAAGTAGGCCACCAGCGCGTCGATCTGCTGGGCATTGAGTTGCCCGGTGGTGCCCATCTTGTCCTCGGTATGGTTGACGACGTCCCACAGGGTCTCGGCGCTGCCATCGTGCAAATGCGGCGCGTTGTTGCCCACGCCCAGCAGGCTTGGCGTGTCAAAGGCGATTTTGTCGGCCCAGCCTGACAGTTGCTTGTCCAGCGAATTCGCCGTACCTACGTCCCAGGCCTTGCCGTCGCTGTAGGTGGGGCCGCCGTGGCAGATGGCACAACCGATGCTGGGACTCTCATACAAGGCCTTGCCGTCCAAGTACTGCCAGACCGGCGGCGACGCCCACGCCTTCGGCGGCAGCGCCAGCGACAGCAGGTACACCATCAACTGCGTTCGCTGCTGCGGGGTCAGCCCCTTGCCGCCCATGTGCTCGACGCCCTGGTCGATCTTGGCGTCGAGTGTGGCGAAGTCGCCGCTCCAGCCGTAGGGCGCAGTACCCTGCAAGCGACCGGCCAGTGACACCGTCTGACGCATGCCCTCCTTGGTCGCCCACACCAGCTTGTCGTCGCGACCGGCGATGTGGCACGAGGCGCAAGCTTGGCGACCCGCCGCTGCCATCGCGCCGTTGTTGGCTGCGTGAAACAGGCGTCGGCCGATCCGCCAGTTCTCGTTCGGCAGGACCACCGGCTCTGGCAGGTCGGCCTTCAGGTCGGCCTTCAGGTGCAGCGGCGCTGGCATCGGCGTCACCTGCGCGCCGACATCGACCTGCGCCAACAGGGCCTGCAGCGGAATGCGCGTCACGGTGCGGCTGTCGATGTCCAAGGTGTAGGCGAACGGCATGCCCTCGGCCACTGCCACGCCGACCGGACCCTGGCCCGCGTGCAGCACCGCGATTGGCACCTGCATCGGGTCCTTGGCGCGGGTGTTGAGCACCAGCACGTTGTCGGTGCCGCGCGCCGCCACCAACGCAAGCGTGCGGGTCGGGTGGGTGCGCACGTCGATGGGCTGGTCGAACAGGGCCAGCAAGTTGCGGTCGCTTTGCGGGTCGCGCACCAGCAGACTCGACTGCGTCGGCTCGGCACCACCGCCACTGAAGGCGGACACCGCGACTTCGAGCGGCCGGATCGGCGCCGACTTGCACGGATCGGCCAGCGAAAACCCGTAGTAGACCACCGGCTTGGTCACCACCACCAGCGACGGGTCGATGCCCAGCTTTTTGGCTTCGAGCACCGTCTCGCTGCCGCCAGTCACCGCCAGCGAGTGGGCGACCAGCACGCGCTTGCCGTCGCTTGTCGCGGCAAATCCGTGCGACGACGGCCAGTCGGGATGGATGGTGCCGGTCTGGGTGTCATAGGTGTGCCAGGGGTTCTTGCCGCGCAGCGGCAGCGGCGTTGTAGGCAGCACCAGCGCCTCGCCCTTGCCGGCCAGCCAATCCTTGGGCAGCGCGATCTGGCGCGGTTCACCCGTTTGCAGCGCCACGACGACCCGGTCGCCGTCGGACGCCAGGCTGGTAGGTTGGCCGTAGGTCTGCGCTTGCCACAGCTTGGCGCCGCCAAGAAGACCGTAGGCGGCGACCTCGCCAGTGGCAGAATTGCCGATGACGACATACTGGTTTTTCCAGATGAGCATGCACGCAGCCGGCACGCCCAAATCCAGCTGCAGCGTCGTCGTTTGCGCAGTGGGCCCTACGACGCTCAGCGATCCTGCGCCGTGCAGCACGTAGAGCGCGCCGCTCAAGTCGACGCTGAGTTGCCGCGGCTTGGCCAGCGGTATGTTGCGCAGCAGTTTGAGATCCCCATCGTAATCGAGGATCTGACCGCCATCGCTGTCGGCGACGTATACGTGGCCTTTGAAGGCCTGGATGGCGTGGCCTTCCGCCAGCGACGGCGCGCCGTTGAACCACATGCCGTTGTTGGCCCACGTGTTCGGCTTGACCGCCGGCCGCACCGGGGTCGACCACGGATAGCCGGGCGGCAACTGGTCGAGCGCAATGCCCTGGATGAAGTTGGTGGTCTTGTCGACCGTGCACGCCGTCGGCTTGTCCAAGACCGGGTCTTCGGGCGGCAGCTCGACCACCAGACCGTCGCCGTGCGGCGCCGGCGTGTCCTCAGGCGGGGAGGCGGCGTCGGCGGTTGCGGATTCCAGAACGACCGTGCTGTCTGCGATGGCCGCGTCAGTCGCTCCGGCGTCATCCGCAGGTGCCCCAAGGTCCGCTCTGCCGGCGGTCGGCGGTCCGGCTTCGGCCGCAGCGGAATCGCTCTGTGCGACTGGGCCAGGGCCTTCGGTGACCGCACAGCCTGCGCACGCCAGCAGCCACGCCGCTGCTGCCACTGCCCGATGCATTGGGGCCATCTTGGCCTCCGCGCAGCGGATTTTCCGCCCACGTCGATGCTGCACCGTGGTCTTCGGCCCGTCAAGGACAATCTGCTCTGCTGGGGCTGGCCCACCGCTCATCCATATCGACACCGCGCCACCCTCGTTGTACGTTCTGCAATCGCCGAATGCGCCGGCTCTACCACCGCCGGCTGGCGAATCGCCATGGCCACCTTCCGACGCCCCATTTTTGCCGCTGTTGTCACGCTGCTCGCGTTATCGGCCTGGCCTGCGGCCCACGGCGCCGGCCCCGCGCGCGTCGAGGTCAAAGGACTGCGCCGCTACCTCGACGCCGCTGAGTGGAACGGCACCTGGCGCGGCGCCGTGCGCACAACCCAGGTCCGCACGCTCAACCACACCGACGACAGCGACACGCGCTGGACCTTCACCGCTGAAGTCGAAGTCGCCGCGCAGACCGATATCACCCTGGCGCTCAAGAAGGCGGGCTCGGACACCGCCGCCGCCGACCCAAGCAAGACCCACGAGAGCTGGACCGGCGGCACCAGCGGCAACACGACCATCACCGTGCGCGTCCACAGCAAGCTCGTCAGCCACCGCGGTGACCTGACCGAAGAAGAGTCGACCATCGAGGGCACCGGCAACTGGCAAGTGACGCCGACCAAGCCGACCGACCCCGACCCCGCGCAGCGCTGCCACGCCAGCATCGACGCCGATGTCCCCACGTCCAGCTACGACTTCGTGCTGACCGGCGCCGAGCCTCTGCAGCTGCGCACCTGGAAACGCACGACCACCAAGGCGCCGGACGAGGCGCCTATGACCAACGAGACGCGCGGCACGTTGCCCACCATCCACGGCAGCGGCCCCAACCCCACGCAGCCCATCCCGATGGCGTTTGCCATGCTCGGCATCAGCGTGCCACCGCCGACCACCGCTGCCGATGCAATGGACGTCGCCAAGCGATTGATGGATCAGGCTGGCGCGGGCAAGGGCCGCTTTACGCTCCGGGATACGCCGGGCCTGGCACTGACCGACACGTTGCGGACCAGGGCGCGGTTGGCGCTGCCGAAAGCGCCCTGGGAAGATACCGAGCCGGGCGCCGATGTCGTGCTCGAAGAATCGTGGCGGTATTCGCCGACGCGCAACGTGCTGGTGTTGGAGCCTGCCGACAACGCGGTCTACAAAGAGTGGCTGCCGGAGCCGCTGGACCAGCCCTACGCAGGTAAGCTCCTGTATGTACGAGCGCGGTTGAAGCCTGCCCCGGGTTCGCAGTCTGGCGGCAAAGGCGTGCTGCAATTCCAACTGCTGGACAGCAGCAAGCACCTGGCCCAGTCGGGCAACTATCCGTTGGAGGGCGACGACAAGGACGACCTGCGCCTGGCGCCCCAAGACAAGCAGCCATCCGGCATCGTGGTCGACAGCGACCGCAAGGCGCACACGGCCGAGCAGGTGCAGTTCGCTGTCGTCGCCGTCGAGGCGCTGGACACCGCGGCTTTCGGCCGCATCGAGGCTCGCTGCGACGAGATGCAGTTGGTCGGCGAGGTGGAAAACCCTGCGTACGCCAAGCATAAACACGCGTTGCGTCTGCCACTGGACCAGGACGAGGACGAGGTCTCGGACTGGTGGCAGGACCAGGAGCAGGTGCGCGGCAAAGGCCTGACGCTGGACGATGACGACAAGAAGGACCAGAAGCGCGAAGGCGATACGTACTCGATTTTCGAGGAATACCGCGGCTTTGTGGTGCTGGCCGGCGCCAAGCGCAAGTTCGTCCGCACCAAGCCCAAAGACAAGGACCTGTTTGTCTACGACAAGGACGGCCTGGTGCAGCGGTGGTATAAGGACCCGAGCATGCCCAAGGGCAACCCCGCGGACCTGGAGCTGCACTACGTCAACGAAGAGCTGATGAAGTGGAATCGCAAGTGGCGCGACTGGTGCAAGGAGCACCAGACCCCCGATCCCAACCACCGCTGGGTCAATCTCAACACCCCCGATAAGTACCGGCGAGCGCACGCCTTTGCCTTGGTAGTGCAGGACATGCCGAATTTGCAGGGGCTAGGCGGCACCGGCGACGGCGACGTCGGTGTGTCGGTGACCTGGACGCATTATTGGGCCAAGATGAACAATCAGCCCATACCGCCGACTCGCGCTGGTTTGGCGCATTTCGGCCTACGTAACTCACTCTTTGTGGCCATACGCTCAGTCCGTGCCCGATCGGCTTCGGGCGGCAATGCGGCCATGGAACAGTTGATTTTGGAGAATGCGGTCGTCCACGAGATCGGCCACGCGCTGGGCATGCCGCACCACCACAACGCGGCCGGCAACTATGACGACCCCTACAATGCCACTGGCCCGCATACCTGCGCTACGCGCTACTGGAGCGCATGGGAGGCGCAACATCCCAACGACGTGCCGCGGATGTTCCGATATTGCCGCAATGGCGAAAAGTTTCCGAACGACCTGTGGATCGCTTCGACGATGCTGATGGCCAAGAACGCCAGGGGCGAGCCAATTCGCCTGCTATACGACGACGCGAGAAAGCCGGGGGCGATAATGACGCAGACCGACGGGTGCTGGAACATGATCGACGTGCGGACCGATTGACGCGATCGTTCGTCACTCTCAACTCATCAGTTGCCTCTTCTTGCTCGTTCTGCTAACTTGCAAACTGAGAATTGGCCATGTCTGATTCTCAGTTGACTCCAATTTTGCCAGGCAACGATGACCCATCCTGACGCCCGGTACTTGCAAGCTGCAATCGCCGGCGACGCCTTGGCGTCGCGCAAAATGGCGCTGATTTCTGGCCCGCGCCAGGTCGGCAAGACCACCTTGGGTCGCGGGCTGTTGTCGACCCCCACCAACTACTACAGCTGGGACGACGCGCGATTTCGTGTGGCGTGGGCGACCGACCCGATCGACGCCATCGCCCTGCGCGGCCCCGGAGCCGTGTTGCTGGACGAGATCCACAAGGATCCCAACTGGAAGGATCGACTCAAGGGCCTCTACGACCTGCGCGGCGCCGATATGCCCATCGTCGTCACCGGCAGCGCCCGCCTCGATGTCTTCCGGCGTGGCGGCGACAGCATGCTCGGTCGCTACCTGCCGTACCGACTATATCCCTTCACGGTAGGCGAGTCCGCGAAGCCTCCGGCGCCAGATGCGCTGCGCATTGGTGTTCAAGCGACGTTTGCGTGGTCCGACCTGCAGCGGCTGGGTGGCTTTCCAGAGCCGCTTTTGGGCGGCAGCGAAGGCCGTGCGCGCCGTTGGTCGCGGCTCCGGATCGAGCGCTTGGTGACAGAGGATGTTCGCGACCTGCGCAACGTCCGCGACCTCAGGGCCCTGCGTCAATTGGCCGATTTGCTGCCAAGCCGCGTGGGGTCGCTGTTGTCGATCAACGCCCTGTGCGAGGTGCTGCAATTGTCCTTTGCGACCGTCCGCGACTGGCTGACAGTGCTGGGCGAGCTGTACAACTGCTTTGAGCTACGAGCCTGGCAGGCCAATGTCGCGCGCTCGCTGCAGCAGGCCACCAAGTTGTACCTGTACGACCCACTGCCGGTGGCAGACCTTGCCCTGCGCCGCGAGAACCTCGTCGCGCTGCACCTGCGCAAGGCCTGCCACTATTGGACCGACCTCGCCATCGCGGAGTGCGAGCTGTGGTTCGTGCGCACCAAGGACGGCGCCGAGGTCGATTTCCTGCTGACCCGCGAGGGCAAGCCGTGGATGCTGGTCGAGTGCAAGACAGGCGATACGGCGCCAGCCAGGCAATTGGTCAGCTACGGCAAGCTGCTCGATTGCCCACACCGCATCCAGTTGGTGGAAGTCGACGGCTACGACCGCGAGTACCCCGAACTTGGCGTGCGGGTCATGGGATACGAGCGCTTTCTGGCCGGGCTGGTGTAGTGGCTCCACGACAGGCCCTACAATCCGCACCCCCAAACCAGCGACGCGGACAGCTGCGCCCGGAATCCATGCGTGGGTCCTACGGCCGGTTCGGTTTTGAAGGTGGTCACGCCGGCCAGCACGAAGCCTCCGCCCACTGGCTGCAGGTGCCGTGGGTAGCGCGAAAACGGTAGCGCGTACGGTTTTTCCAGCGTCGCCGTGCCCACAATCTTGCCGCCCGCGTCGAGCTTGTGTACGACCGTTGGATCCCATTGGTACTCGCCAGTTTTTCCCCAGGCGTAGACACTGCCGCCCAGCTGCGAGAAGCCCAAGATGCCCTTGACCCACGGCGCCTGCGCGGTCCACAGGTGCTTGCCGTCGTCGTCGAACATCGCGGCGGCTTTGCTGCTCACGCTGTCCTGGCCGATGACGATGACGCCCGTGTCGCCGTTCCAGTCCGCGCACTCGACCGTGAGGCCGATGCCGCTGACCGTCGCCTTGAAGCCAACTGGCCACGTACCGCTGGCCGGATTGCGGCGGAAAACGCCAATCGTGCCGCCGCTGCCAGCGAGCTCGCCGTAGATGCACAGCAGCAGTTGGCCGTTGACAGCACCTTGGTGGGTGGTGAACTTGGAGGTCAGCCCCATCCCGGCGTAATTGAAGTCCTGCAGCGACCCTGAACTCTGTGAATTGCCCCAGGTGTACTGGCGCTCCTCGATCTTCTGGCCGCTGTCGAGGTTCATGTAGATGATCTTGTCCGTGCCAAGGAGGAAGAAGCGGTCCAGGGGCAGCGACAGGGCGAACTTGGCGGGTTGAATTGGCTCGCCTTTGGCGTCAAAGCGCCAGAAGCTGCCCGTGGAGCTGTCCTGCAGGTGATAGAGCACCACGCCACCATCGTTGCGCACACCGATCCATTGGACGTTTGGCTGCGGCATGTCCAAAGTGGCCTTGAGTTGTTTTTGCCACGCCAATTTGCCGTCAACGCCAACGCTGGCCAGCACCCCATCCGCGTTGCCATACGCAGTGACGCCGCGCAGGCTGCCGTCCGGTGCGACGCGAATCATGCCCAGTTGGTTGTCGGCGACCGGCAAGCTGGCCGTGCTGCAGGTCTTGCATTGGCCCGCCAGGCACTTGCCGTCGGCGTGATACGGGTTGCCATCGTCGCAGGGCAGGGCGTCGGCCAGCGCGGTGTGCGTGCAGCCTTTGGCAAGGTCACAGGCGTCCAGCGTACACGGGTTGTTGTCGTTGCAAGGTGCGGTTGAAGTGCCGCCGAGACAGGCGCACGCGGTGTTGCCCCACGGGTCCAGGCGCCACAGTGCGCCGGCCCACATGCCGCTGCTTGGCGCGACGCCGGGCACGAAGCGCGGCCCCACGACCGTCAGGCCGCCGTCGGGTTGGGCGATCACCGCTGTCGCCAACTCGCCGAAAACGGAGCCAAAAGTCTGCTTGCTGGTGACCGTACCAGTCTTGCCGTCTAGACGCGCCACGACCGCATCGCTGCTGCCCAGCGACTTTCCTTGCACTTCGCCCGCCACCGCCAATTGGCCCTGCTGCAACGCGGCGATGGCCTTGGGTGTGGTGACGAAGGGCAAAAGGTACTCGTTGGCCATCTTGAGATCCGCGGTCAGCACAGACAGCTTTGGCTTGTCGCCGCTACTGTTCAGCGCGTACACGCTGCCGTCGGTCGCCACAGCAAGCGCCACAATCGGAGCGGACTCAAACGACGAAATCCAGTCCGCCTCGACGGCCAGGGTGTCCAAATGCAGGCGGCTGACGGACGAGTAGTAATTGGTCTGGCTTTGGGTTGTTGGTGGACGGCTGCCGGCCAGCCACAGCTTGCCATTGGCGACCGTCAAGGCCTGCACACTGCCCGTGCCGTACTTGGTGGCTTCGGGCTCAAGCTGAACGAACTGACTCACTGAGCCGTCGACCAGCGACAGCCGCCAGACTGCGCGGGTATTGGCAAGGTTGGCATTGGGCGCCGTGCCGCCCACAACTACGCTAGTGCTGGATAAAGGTGCGACGGCGTACATCTGTGCGCCTTTCTGATAGGTCTTGGACCATGCGACCTTGCCATTGCTGTTCAGGCGGATAGCGTAGGCCGGATTGCCGCCTTCGCCCACCTGCGAGCCCACGGCAACCGCTCCGCCATTGCTGCCAGGTGCTACGGCCCACAGACTGTCGCCGGCCGCTCCTTGGTATTGCCACTTGAGCTTGCCGGCACCGTCCAAGCGACCTACCCAGCCGGTGCCTGATTGGCCGCCGACTGGTGTCGTTTGCGCGACAACGAACGTGCCACCACTGTCATCCGTCACCGCGCCGATAGGATACGTGGACGTGACCGCGGCAGCGGCAAACGTGGCTTCAAACGCCAGCGGCACGCCAACGCAACTGCCAGCCTTGCAATAATCGCCGGCGCAGGCCTGACCATCGTCGCACGCCGTTCCAGTCGGCGATGACGGGTTGCTGCAGCCGATGGCGGGATCGCACAGGTCCTGGGTGCAGCCATTGCCGTCTGCGCAGGCATTGCCCGCTGAAAAAGCGGTTCCGTTGCAGACAAAGTGCGCGCCTGCAAAGCACACATTGCCGCCACACACCTTGGGCACGCACTGGTGTTGCGCCGTGCACCCCCAGCCAGTGGCGCAGTCGGCGTCGCCGTTGCATTGCACGCACATGCCCAATGCGATGGCGCAGACGCTGGCGCACACCTTGCTTGACGTGCAGGCCTGCTTGGGGGCACATGCGTTGGCGAGACAGTACTCCGCGGCGCCGCAATCGCCGTCCTTGACGCAATCGACACAATGGCCAGCGGCGCTGTCGCAGACCTGTTTGGCGGTCTTGCACTGCACGTCCGTCGCACACTGAACGCCCGGCTTGCACACGCCCCCTTGGCATAACTTGGCGCTGGCGGGGCAGTGGCTGTCGCTCAGACAGGCCACACAGGCGTTGAGCTTCTTGTCGCAATAGCCACCGCTGCACTGGGAGTCGCTGGCACACGGCGGCTTGTAGCAGGGCACGGGTGCGTACTGACAGGCGCCTGTCGCGGCATCGCAGGCGTCTGCCGTGCACGGGTTGGCGTCGTCGCAGACCTTGGCGACGGCTTTGCAGACACCCGCTTCGCACGTACCTGGTGCGCAGGGCGTTTTGGAGTCGCACACCCCGACTTGGGCGTTGTGCTGGCACTTCTGGTCGGGACCGCAGCTGTCAACGGTGCATGCGTTGCCATCGTTGCAGCCGGCGGCCGTACACGCTGGCTGCACCACCTCTGGCGCGCCATCTGCGCCATCAGCCGCGTCGGTGCTGGCGTCAGCCGCGACAGCGTCCGCGGTGGCGGCATCGGCGATTTCCACAGTCACTGCATCTACTTCTGGCCCGAGTTCCGGTGCGTCTGCGTTGGCGTCCATGGCCACTTCCGCCTGCGCGTCCGGCACGTCCACGGCTACGTCCGCCACATCCACCACGACTTCAGCAACATCTACCGTCTCGGGCCCGACGCCGCTGTCCAGTTCGCCGTCCGACGCTGTCGTTTCCACCCCATCCACGTCGGCTGGCGCCGCGGCATCTGCGACTTCGGCAGGCGAGACTTCGACCCCTTCGTCGGATTGGACCAGGTCCGTCGCGGAGTCGGCAGTATCCGGTCCGGTCTCTGGCCCAGCGTCGGCCTCCGCTACTGCGTCGGGCGCGGCGACATCGCTGGCCACGACCGCCGAATCCACATCGGTGACGCCAGCATCCGCGTCCACGCCCGGCAAGCCCACATCGCTGACAGCGGCATCGGCGTCGCTCGACGCGGCATCCAGTTGGCCTTTGGCCGCCGCAACCGCCGCTTGCAACTGAGCGTCCGACTTGTCGTTTTGCAGGCAGCCGCCGAGCAGAAAGCACATCGACGCCCACGCCATGCTTGCAACCCGCATTGTCACCTCTGCCCCCGGCCAGCCTTGGTTGAGCCAACCCTGATTTTGCGCGTTACAACGGGCACGTTCGCGCTACAGCGGGCACGATTTGGCGGAGTACTTGAGGATAACCAGGCCCGCATTGCCACCGACCTGGGCCTTGCCTCCTGCCCCCGCTGCGGGCGGCAGTTCCTTGACCGCGGACCACGTCTTGGCCCCAAGTCCGCCCACGCCCTGGACGCCCTTGCCGCCGTCGGCGCCCTTGCTACCGCCACTGCCAGATGCAGACGCCGAGTCACCGCCGCCGCCGCCCCCACCGCCGCCAAAGCCGCCGCCGCCGCCGCCAGGGGCACCGGTGCCGCCGTAGCCGTTG
>SXRM01000109.1 GCA_005792545.1 Pseudomonadota bacterium
CAACGAGCCCACGGCTGCTGCGCTCGCCTACGGCATTGGCGCCGATTCGTCCGGCGTCATCGCCGTTTACGACTTGGGTGGCGGCACTTTCGATATTTCGATCCTGGAATTCTCGCAGGGCGTGTTTCAAGTAAAGGCCACCCACGGCGACACCTTTCTGGGCGGCGAAGACGTGGACGCCCGGCTGATGGATCAGCTTATTGAGACCTTCATGTCGGAAACGGGCATCGACCTGCACGCCGACCCAGTGGCCCTGCAGCGCCTCAAGGACGCCGCCGAGCGGGCCAAGATTGAGCTATCAACGGTCGAAGAGACGGAGATTTCGCTGCCGTTTTTGACGGCGGACGCCTCCGGTCCCAAGCACTTGCGCAGGATCCTGACCCGGCCAGAGCTTGAAGCTTTGTGTGACGATCTGATTTCGGCGACGATAGACCACTGCCGCGACGCCGTTCAAGCGGCCGGCGTGCAGGCCACCAATATCACTGATGTTTTGCTCGTCGGCGGCATGACCAAGATGCCGGCGGTGCAACGGTCGGTCGCGCAGTTCTTTGGTCGCTCGCCCAACCGCAGCGTCAACCCCGACGAGGCCGTGGCCGTCGGTGCTGCCATCCAGGGCGCGATCCTGGCCGGCGACGTTGGCGATGTGGTGCTGCTCGACGTCGTGCCGCTGTCGCTGGGCATCGAGACGGCCGGCGGACTGCTGACCAAGCTGATTCCGCGCAATGCGACGGTGCCGTGCAGCATCACCGAAGTGTTCACCACGTCTGAGGATTACCAGCCGCTCGTCAATATTCACGTGTTGCAGGGCGAACGTCCGCTCGCTGCGGACAACACCAGCCTTGCGCGCTTTGAGTTGGTCGGTATTCCACCGGCGCTGCGCGGCGTGCCCAAGATCGAAGTGACGTTCGCCGTCGACGCCAACGGCATCCTGTCGGTCAACGCGCGCGACCTGGGCACCAAACGCGAGCAGCTGGTGCGCGTCCGCGCGACCTCGGGCCTGACAGAAGGCGCGATTGAGCGCATCCTGGCCGAAGCCGAGCAGTTTCAAGACGCTGACCGCATCAATGTCGAACTGGCCGACCAGCGGCGTCGCATCCAAGGCCTGATCTACACGACCGAGCGCTCGCTGGCAGAGTCCGCCAATTACCTAACCGAAGGCGAACTGGCGCAGATTCGCACCGACTTGGAGAACGCCCGCCGCAGCGCCGACACCGCCGACCTGAACCGCATCCAAAGCTCGCTGCGCGACCTGGAGAAGTCGGCGTTCCGCATTACCGAGGTCATGTACAAGGACTTCGCGTAAGCCCCTTGCCGTTGCGCACGATGGACGTGTACGTCCCCGACCACTATCGGGTTCTCGGCGTGGCAGTCGCCGCTGACGCCTCGGCCATCAAAGACGCCTATCGCAAGCTGTCGCGTGTGTACCACCCGGACCGCCACGGCGGCTCGGCGCGGGCGACGACGTGCTTTCAGTACATCAGCTCCGCGCACGTGGAGCTCAGTGACCCGCTGCGGAGGCTGAACTACGACCGGCAGCTGCTGCTGCGCGATCCGCTGCGCATGGTGGAGGACCCGCGAGCGGCTCAAGCGCTGGACGTCTTAGATCTGGTCGTGCGCCGCATCAAGCGCCGGCCCGAAGCGCTGCCGGGAGCGGACCGCGGTCGCGACCTGCGGGTTCGCCACGAAGTCTCGTTTGAGCTGGCGGCTTTGGGTGGCACTGCGCTAGTGGCCGTCAGCTACGACAGTGTCTGTGGCACCTGTCGTGGTCAAGGTACGACCGAACCCGCTCGCAACCCGGTCTGCCACGTTTGTCAGGGCAAGGGCACCGTCAAGCACGGGCTTCGCCGAACCAACGACGAGTGCGGGTTTTGTGCCGGCCGCGGCGCGGTGCTGCTGGCCAATTGCCCCGACTGCTCGGGACGAGGCATCGCCCGGATCGAGCAGCAGATTGGCGTCGCGGTGCCGCCCAGAGCGACGGCCGGTTTGGTGCTGCGCGCGCGCGGCATGGGTGAGACACCGGCCCTTGGTACGCAACCAGGCGATCTGGTTGTCGAGTTGGCAGTCGCGCCACACCCGATTCTGGCCATCGACGGCGACGACCTTGTGGCAGCAGTGCCGATCACGTGGCTGCAGGCAATCGCCGGCGGGACGGTGTCCGTGCCGACTTTGGAGGGCATCGAACGGCTGACGCTGCCCGCCGATCTTGGCGGGCGGCGTGAACTGCGCGTGGTTGGCAGAGGCATGCTGCGAGCGGACGGTTCGCGGGGCGCGCTGCGCGTCCGCCTTGAGCTGGATGTGCCGCGGACGCTGTCCGAGGCGGATTGCGCGATCGTGCGCGATTTGCACGCAAACTGGGGCGACGGCGCCTTTGCCGCTGTCTCCGACTACGCGCGCAGACTGGCCCAGTGCGCGCCAAAGTCACCATGAGGCCGCCGCCGCCGACCGTCGGCCGTCTCGGCGAGGAACGCGTCGTCGCAGCGCTGCGCAGGCTGTTCGATCGGCAACCGGGCGACATCGACTTGCCGGTCGCCAATGGCGATGACGCGCTGGTGTGGCAGCCGCTGGGCCGCGTGGTCGCCACCGTGGACAGCGTGGTGCAGGGCGTCGACTGGCTGACTGATGTGACGCCGCCGGAGGCCATCGGTCATCGGGCTGCCGCGGTTAACCTGAGCGATCTCGCAGCCATGGGTGCTCGACCCCGGTTGTTGCTGCTGGCCATCGAAGCGCCGGCTGAACTGTCGAGTGAAGTCCTGCTGCGCGCGGCGCGCCAGCTAGCGGCGGTAGCGCAAGCCCACGCGTGCTCAGTGCAGGGTGGCGACTTTGGCCTGTCACCCGGCCCGCTCCGCTTGACGGTGACCGCGCTGGGTGAGTTGGACGGGCCGGCCTTGCGCCGCGACGTCGCACGGCCCGGAGACGCGGTGTGGCTGGTGGGTGAGATCGGGCAGGCAGCCGCTGGCCTGGCGTTCTTGAAGCGCGCTGGGGCGATGCCAGACCCGGGCGACCCCGCAGCAGACTGGGTGGCGGCGCATCTGTACCCGCAGCCGCTTGTCGCCGCCGGACGCGCGCTGCAGGCCGCGGCGGCCAGCGGCATTCGACTGGGCGCCATCGACGTCTCAGACGGCCTGTGTGCGGACGCGGGTCGCGTAGCCACGGCCAGTCGGATCGGCATGACGCTGACCCTGCCACTGCCGGGGTGGGCCGACGCTGCAGCGGAGCTTGCCTCGGCCCACGGCACATCCGTCGGGGCCTGGGTTGGCGCAGGCGGCGACGACTACGCGCTGTTGGTCACAGCCCCCCCGGACTTTGACGTCCGCGGTTCAATCCCTGGAGACACGGTTTGTGGGCTGATCGGTCGCTGCACGGTCGGACCGGCTGGCAAGGTGTTTGCTACCGTTGGCGACCAGGTCGTTGCCGGCCGCGGCTATTTCCACGGCAGCTAGGCCGTTGCCGCGGCCGCCGTGCGCTGGTATGGTCGCTCCATGGCGCACCCGCAGTTCAGCCGCCGACAACTGTTGCGATTCGCAGGGTTCGTTGCGGGCGCCGCGGCTTTGCCGGCATCGCTGAGGCTAACGGCACTGCTCCGGGCCGCTGAATCGCCGCTCTATCCCGGGGCGGGTGTCCAGTTGGATGTCCACGCCGACGCCCCCGAGGGCTGTCACGTGCGCCTCGTCGCCAGCGACGCCAGCCGCTCTGGCCTGTCCACAACGGTCGCCGCCGCGCCAGGCCAACAAGTACAGGTCACAGTGCCGTATCCGCACGACGACCTCGTCGAGGGCGCCTATGGGGTCCGAGCAGAGCTACGCGACGCCAATGGCGCCGTGCTGGCCAGCGTCGATCTAGGCGCCTACCGCGTTCGACGGTTTCGGTTCAGCGCATGAGTGGTGCACGGGCGCGGCGCGCGGCAGCCTGGCTGCTGGTGGCGACACTTTGCGGCCTGGGTGTGGTTCCGGCGTCAGCGCCGGCCAAGCCGCCCGAGCAACTGGTGCAGTCGGCGATTGCGATTGCACCGGTGGCGTTGCCGCAGGCCCGCATCGACCACCTCGACTTATCGGCGTGGCCCAAGGTCCGGGCGCTGTTGACCGTGCTCGATGGCCGCGGCGCTCCGGTCGAGATCAAGGGCCTGGTCAAGCTCGACGTGCTCGACGGTACCAAGAAAGCCAGCACGGCCAGCAAGAACAACCCGGCCATCGTGGCATTCGAGAAAGGCGTCGCGCTTGGCAACCGCAAGGACGCCAAGCTGATGCCGCGGCCGGAGGCCAAGATCGGCCTGGGTGCCGTCGTGGTTGCGCAGGGCTACAAGGTCACGGTCGAGCCGGTCGAGCAACAGCGCATTCGCGAGGGGCTGGCAGCGATCTTCAAGGGCCTGGGCAAGGGCGACCGCGCCAATGTGGTGTGGTACGACGATCGCTTGCACATCGCCACCGGCATCCGCGACATGAATACGCGCCTTGTCGACGTCGAAGGCTCGGATGTTCGCAAAAAGTGCGGCGACGCACGCCGCGAAGCCCGCAGCGGGGGACCGATCACCCTTGGGCCACCCGCGAGCAAGGACGCACCGGCACCACCGCCCGGCACGGATCTGTGCGGCCTGCAGGCCGACCCGGCCAAGGTTGCGGAGATGGTCAAGTCGGATACCGGTGCTGCCTTCAACGGAGCCTTTCCGCGCCTGTTTGCTCTGGGGCCGCCTTTTTACGACCTCAGGCGCTACTGCGCGACGCCGTCGGGCGCGTTGGGTGGGTTCGCTGGCTTTGACAAGCGTGAGTACGAACCGGCGAAGCAACAGCGCGAGGACGCCGAGTCGCGCGGTGAGCCGCTCGATTTCGTGACCTCGGCCATCGACGTCGGCCTGGGCATGTTGGTCAAAGACGGCAGACCGGGTGAGCAGTTGGCGCTCATCGTGATGTCCGACGGCCGCGACGGTTGGGTGCACGATCTGGCAACGTGCGCTGAGCACCCGCCCAAGCCTTGCGATGTCTATGACGCAAGCGCCGACGTCAATGCCAGTCGGTTTGCGGCGATGAAGAACGACAATCAGCGCAACGCTGAGCGGTATCGTCTGGCGACCGAGCTCAAGCGCTGCGTGGAAAAGAACAACGTGCTCAACGACCGGGTGGCCCGCTGGCAAAAGGCCTTCCACGACAAGGCCCAGCAGTGGATTGGCTTGGCGCGTGCGGCCAACATCCGCATCTTCGCGCTGGGCTTGCGCCGGCCCGGCGTCACCACCAACCCCTACGACTTGGAGCGTTTGAGGCTACTGGCGGAGCGCACCGGCGGCACCTATCGCGAAGTACCCGCTGGCGTCGGTCCGGCCGAGCGGGCCAAGCGCACCATGGCCGAAGTTGGCGGCCAGGTCGGGCTGGAGTTCACCCACCAGGACCCAGATGCCGTGGCCGACGCGGGCGACTCGTTCTCGATCAAGGTCGCCATCAAGCTCGATCCCAAGCTGGAGCATGCCATCAACAGCGGCACCGACTTGACGACGGTGGCCGTAACGCTACCGCTGCCCAAGTCGCTGTCGCTGTGGCAGCAGCTCAAAGACGTCGCATGGTCGCTGCTAGTCCGGGTCCAGGCGCTGATGGGCTACGAGGTGTACGTCATCTTTGGCTACGTGCTGGCGGTCGGCGCACTGTTGCTGGGTCTGTTGGTCCTGTACCGCATCGGCAAGAAGGTGTTCAGCCGGGCGCCCAAGGCAGCCTGAGCTAGTAGGCGGAACCTGCCGCGAACTTCGGGCCGGGAAGTACTAGGGCTTCTTGGTCCTGACCGCGGCCTTGGGTTCCGGCGGCACGCGGTCCGTGAACAGCAGGACCCGGCTTTCTTCAAGCGTCTTGTCGCCGCAGCGCATGATCGCGAACACTTTCCACACCTTGCGACGCAGGTAGCCCAGATAGCTGGGCGCTGTCTGCACGTGGTAGCAATAGTCGCCATTCTTCTTGAAGCCCGACAGCGTGCGCCACACCAGCGCACCATCCGCGAACGGCAAACCATCGATGTTCTTGCGAAATTGCGGCGAGTACGGCCAGTATTCCTCGGCGTTGGATAGGTACACGCCCTTGAACTGGACACCCAGCGTCCGAGCTGAGGCGGCAATGCCGACAAGGCCTTTGGACTCCAGCAAGTTGGCGGAAATCGGGCGAATCCGCTCTAATTGCAAGAGCCCGCGGATGTGCGCGTAGGCCGCGGCATCGTCCAAAAAGCTGGGGTGGCCGGACTTCTTGAGCATCGCCCGCAGCTTGGTCAGGCGCACCCATACCGCGCCGCGGCTCTGGCGGAAGGCAGCAATTGCCGACTTGCGCTGCGCCTCTGGCAGTTTGTCTTTCAGGAGCGCAACGCTGTCGACGGTGGCCTTCGGGTTCCAACGCTGCAGGAATGCTGAGCCGTCCGCGGACTCCAAGAAAAACACGCGGTAGGCCCCGTGCAGCGCGACCACCAAGGGATCGTAGTCGATCAACCAGGCGGTATGCGCGCGCATCCAGCCGACGAACAGGTAGCCCTGATCGCTGCCGACGCCAAGGTAAGCGCCGCCGAGGTCCTTGACCTTTGGCGCGAACAGGTCCAGCCGGTATTCGTCACCGGCGACGTAGTGCCGGCCCTTGAAGGCGTCATTGATACCGAACAACTCTTTGGGCGGCGCGTCTTCCGGGGACTCCCAGAACGTCTTGTGCTCAGCAGCCGACCACGCAGCGGGGTCAGCGGCGGCCGGCAAGCTGCACACAAGAGCGGCGGCCGCAGCAAGCGCGGACCAAGGACGGGCATTCAAAGTTCGCATGGGCGCGCATTGTCGCCGTCGCCACCGCGGCGTCAAGGCCTCGGCGGCGCGTAGCGCACCCAAAACCGTGACACAGCCCTCGGTTCAGCGTATTTTGGCGCCCGGCCACTTGGCCGACTGTGCCCGCCTTGAGTTCAACCGCTGCGCAGAGACGCCCCTTCGACATCGGCTTGTGCGCCGCGCTGGCGATGACTGTCGCCGCCATCGCCCACCGCTATTTCGTAACCAGTGCCGTGCGCGACGAGATGCCTGATGGCGCGACTTCACTCCAGGCGCTGCATGTGGCCGCGCAGCCCGCCTGGACCGAGGTCGTGGTCGTCGCAGCCATTGGCGCGGCGGCTTGGGCCATTGCGGGCGCCGTGGCCGGCAAGCCGGCTTGGCTGCGTTGGGCGGCCGGCGGTTTTGCCGCATTTTGGCTGCTGGTGCTGGCATTGTTCGGCGTGGCGCATCTGGAGCTGTCGCTGTCGACGCACTTTGGTCTGTCGTGGCCATTTCTGCGCGAGGGCTTCAAGAGCGGCGAAAACACCGACGCCATCGCGCACGCGCGACCGGACGAGGTCGTGCGCGCCGCGCTGGCCCCCCTGGCATTTGGCGCCAGCTGGTGGCTGTTGCGCGGACCGCGCGGGCGAAGGGCAGTGCAACTAGCGGTCGCCTCACTCAGCGCCGTATTGCTACTGGCCAGCGGCGCGGGCCAACTGCGGCGCGCCCCGCCCCTACCCGACGCGGTGCCGGCGTGTGCGAACCTTGCGCCGCTCTACTACTTTGCCGGCACCCTGCTGGACGGCGTGGCAACGACCCGCACCGCCAACGCCGCGCCGTGGTCGCCCGTCGCCGGCGCGAAGCTGGCCAAAGCCCACCCGCGCAACGCGGTGCAGGCCGATGGCGGCGCTCCCGAAGACGGGCCAGAGGACGACCCGGCTCCGCTACCCGCATCGGCGAGCGACCACGCCGACGCAGGCATGCGCTTGCGCGACCCGGCGTTCGTGCGCGCCAATGCCGACCTGCGCAAGCAGTTGCCCAACAATGGGGGCAAGCGCTGGAACGTGGTGTGGCTGGTGCTGGAGAGCACCGGGCTGCGGTACGCGCTCGGCAAGGTCACGCCGGCCGACAAGCCGCCGATGCCGTACCTGAACCACTTGGCCAGCGAGGGCTGGCTGTTGCAGCGCCACCACTCGACCAGTAATTCCAGCGCCATCTCGATGGTCTCGATGCTGACCAGCCTGTACCCGAGCCCGACCCACTACTCGTTCGCCACCCGCCGCGATATCGCCTTTCCTTCGGCGGCTACCCTGTTGCCGGGCCTGACGCGGGCGATGCTCGTCACCCCCGGCAAGCTGAACTACTACTTTCCACACGGCTTTTTGAAGAACTCGGGCTTCGCCGACATTGAGGGCTACGACGACGTGCCGGTCAAGAAGGACGCCGTGGTGCAGGGCACTGGCCGCGACGAAATTGCCACCGTCGATCACTTCTTGCGCAAGGTCGACAAGCTGCAGCCCCCGTACCTGGCGGTGTACTACAGCTTTGTCGCCCATTGGGACTACGCCAACTATGGGCCACAATGGCGGCGCTACCCGTCTTCGCGGACGCTCGACCGATACCTCAACAACCTGTGGCTGCTCGACAACCTGATCGCCAAGATCGTCGCGCACTTGAAGAAGACCGGTCGTGCCGACGACACGGTGCTGGTGATCTGCGGCGACCACGGCGAGGCCTTTGGCCAGCACGAGGGCAACTGGTCGCATCCATTCGCGATCTACGAGGAGAACCTGGAGACGCCGGCTGTGCTGTGGCAACCGGCCCTGTTCAAGCCGCGCGTGGAGGAGCGCCTGACCGGCCACATCGACCTGCTGCCGACGCTGCTCGACGCTGTCGGCGCTACCTGGGACCGAGCGCTGCTGCAGGGCGAGTCTCTGTTCCAGGCGGAGCTCGAGCGCAAGTACCTGTTCGGTTTTGGCAAGGACGGCGCGGTGTTTGCGCTCGACCCCGCCGGACCGAAGATTCAGCTGCCGCGCGAGGGGCTGTGCTCGGCATACGACTTGAAGTCGGACCCAAGCGAACGACGCAAGCTGCCCTGCGAGCGCTACGGCGACATGCTGGTTGCGCTCAAGAAGTGGAAAGCGTGGCACCGCGCTGCCATCGCAGCGCACAGCAAAGCCACTCTGGCAGCCACCGGCAAGGGCCCGGCAGCGGGCAAGGCGCCCGCCTCGCCCAAATAGCGCGGGTTGGCTCAGAGCCCCATTCGCAGTATCGTGCACCCCACCGCGCCGCGTGCGGAAGCCCTGACGATGGACGACACGATCCTCGCACAAGCCAGCGCAAGCGACGCCGCAATCGCGTCGGGCCTCAAGGGCCTGAATATCCCGGCGCATTGCAAGAACTACATCATCGCCGCTGGCGAGCCGCACGTCATTGACGGCGCCAACATCATCACCTTTCGCGACGATCCCGCGTGGGACTTCAGCCGGCACATGGGCGAGACCGGGTCGTCGATCATCGAAGACCGCCGCAAGCCCAAGTCGGTCGAGCCCGTCAAGACCCTGGAAGAAGGCCAGGATGTCGTCAAAGGCGTGCTCATCCACTCGGACATCACGCCCGACGCCGCGACCTGCTACCGGGTATTGCTCAGCCGCGGCTTGTCGACCCACTTCATGATCGACTGGAACGGTGTGATCTATCAGGGCACCGATCCGCTGCGCCAGGCCATGCACGGCGGCGGCGCCGAAAACACACTCAAGGACGCCAACCACTGGACCATCGGCATCGACATGAACTGCATGCTGGTCAAAATGACCGGCGACACCAAGCCCGGTGGCTCGCAGGGCGTGCGGCAGGTGTTCGAGGCGACCATCAACGGCGAGCCGTGGCGCTCGATCGGCTACACCGACGCGCAGTACGACGCCCTGGTCAAGCTACTCCGCGGCTTGAAGCAACTGTTTACCAAGATCGTGCTGATGCCGCCGATTGGCGCCGACAAACAAGTGCTGTTAGAGCAAACCGAGATCGACTTGGAAAAGTGCGGCATCTTCGGGCACTACCACATCAACGCCCAGAAGATTGACCCTGGCCCTGGCTTCGAGTGGACCCGCCTGATTGCCGACCTGAATCGGCAGGCCAACTCCTTTCCCGTCATCTTGGAACGCGCCAAAGACGGCAAGGCCAAGAACATCGACACCGTCTATAACGAGTCGGAAGTCACCAAGCTCGCCGAGTCGTACCACCGCAACACCGAAGACCCGCAAGACGGCACGGTCGGCGGCACGTTTCCGGTTGGTGCCAACGGCCAGTGGCACGGCGGTATCCACCTGCACGCGACGCCCAACGCGCCCGTCCTCGCGATGTTCCCGGGCAAAGTTGTCGCAGCCAAGAACACCCAACCGGGCAAGCGCGAGCCACCCTACGGCAGCAACAACTTCGTGCTGTTGCGCCACGAGATCGCGGTGGACGACACCGACCCTGCCAGCCGCAAGTTCAAGTTCTGGTCGCTGTACATGCACCTGGCGCCTTTTGACGCCGAGATCGACACCACCGAGGCCATGGCGCTCATCAAGGAACCGACGTTATCCGTCGATGTGCGCGACAAGATCGCGCCCGACTGGGTTCACCTGTTGCGGCTCAAGATGGCGGGCAAGAAGGCCGAAGAAGACGCCGCCGAGTTGGCCGCCGCGGCGGAGGAGCTCAAGAAGGCGGAGAAGGAAGCCAAGGCCAAGGCCAAGAAAGAGGGCAAGGGCAAAGACAAAGACAAAGACAAAGACGGCGGCAAGGGCAAGAACAAGAAGTCCAAAGGCGACGACGAAGACAGCGAAGCCACAAAGGATGAGGACGACGCGCCCGCGTTCCTGGAAATCGGCAAGAACGTCGACGCCCTGGTCGAAGGGCGTGTCGCGCTCATTGAAGACAAGTTTCCGGTCGACGTCAAAGTCGGCGACCGCATCGGGCGGATCGGTCGCTTTGGCGACGAAGAAAACCAGCAGGCGATGGTACACATTGAGGTTTTCAGTGACGGCGCCTGGAAAGAGTACGTCGACCTGCTGGGCGCGCACGCCGCCAACTGGCACGAGGCCAACCCCGACCCGAGCGACGACCTGTTCTGCGATGACGAAGACACGATGCGCTCAATCCTGCCCGAACAAAGCGCGCGCCACAAACGCAAGCTACGCGACTTCTTGGACGCCGGCACTCGGGTGATGGGCGACCAGATCGTCGATTTCTACAAGCAGACGCCGGCCGACAATGTGCAGGTGGCGCGGATGCGGCGGCAAATTACGTTCCACGTCTCCGAGTGGAGCGACCAGGTCGACTGGTTCAAGTCGCTGTCCAAGGCGCAGGACTGGGATGGCCGCAGCAAGGACATTGCGGAGCTCATCAAGGACCCGCAAGGCGGTTGGAGCGAGCGGCTGTTCGCCCGCCAGATCCGCCGGCAGTTGCCCTACATCTGGCTCAACCAGGAAGTCGCTGCGCACATCGGTATTGACTCCGCGAAGAACTGGGACGGCCACCTGTTCCACTTTCACCCGATTAACTTCCTGCTGTGGCTGACCTTCCGGTTCGGTACCAACAGAATGAGCCGGCCGACCGCCAACCGCATGGACGAGGCCAAGCAAAAGCAGTACCGCAAGGCCCAAGAAGAGGAAGAGCGTCAGCAGCGCGAAAAAGGCCAGCTGGAGTTCGGCGAAGAAGTCATGCCCTCAGCCGGCGGCGACTTAGAGCCACCCGGCGACGCGCTCAAAGACTTGTGGGAAGCACCGCGACTGCCGGGCGAGTGGCGGCTGCGCGAGGACTGACCGCCAAACGCGACCTGAATTCGTGCCGCGCTGCGCGCCAAGAACGAGGAATCCGTGACCCACGCCAAAGCCAGCGCTGATCGCGTCGCCTTTTACCCGGGGTCATTCGACCCGATGACCATCGGTCACATCAACCTGGTCGAGCGCACCCTGCGGGTGTTTGACCGCGTCACCATCGCGCTGGCACAAAACGCCAACAAGAAAGCCATGTTCACCCTAGCAGAGCGTCGGCAGCTCATCGAGGAAGTGTTCGCCTACGAGCCACGCGTTCGGGTGGTGACGTTTGAAGGCCTGATGGTCCACGCTGCGCATGCCCACGGCGCCGCTGCGGTCGTGCGCGGTCTACGCGGCGTTGCCGATTTCGAGTACGAGTTTCAGCTGGCCACCATGAACAACCTGCTGCTTCCCCAGTTGGAAACGGTGTTCTTGATGACCGAAAAGTCGCACTTCTTTGTGTCGTCGAACCTGGTGCGCGAAGTGGCGAGCCTGGGCGGCGATGTGTCTGCGCTGGTGCCAGCGCCCGTGCTAGCGGCACTCAAAGCGCGTTTTGGCTGATCGGCAGAAGGATGGCCCGCGGCAGCTGCGGTTGCCCAAGCCAGACTAGAAGGGTCGCTTAAGCGCACCCTTGTAGACGCGGTCAATGAAGCTCTGACGAAAATCCAGCGACGAGATCTTCACTTCGCTGCGCGCCAACACATAGAAAACGCTCGGCTTGTAGATACGGCCTTCGATGTTCTGCAGATCGAGTTCCTGCACACCCTTGTCGGCGTCGTTGACGCGGATGTTGCCGGAGCCTTTGCCTTTGACCTTGCTTTCCCGCTCGGCCGCTGCGGCGGAAACTGCGGTCAGCGTGACCAGAGCGACGAGTGCGGCGATAACCTTGCGCATGGTCTGGCTCCTTGTGGTCCGCGCCTAGGGTGGAGGCGGCGGCGGCGGCTCATCCGGCTTGCTACCACCACCATCCGGTGGCGGCGGTGGCGCCGGCTCAGGCGCGGGCGCAGGTGGCGGCTCAGGGGGTTTCTCTTCCTTCTTGTCGCTTTCTGGCGGCTTGCTCGGCTCGGGCTTAGGGGCCTCGGGCGGCGGCGCAGGCGGCGGGGTCTCTTCCTTCTTTTCGGGAGCAGGAGACGAAGGCGGCGGCGTACCGCTATCCGGCGGAGGAGCGGGTGGTGTGCCCCCATCTGATGGCGGTGTCCCGCCGTCGGGCGGCGGCGTCGGGGCAGTCTCAGGCGGCTTCTTGGCGGCCTCTTCCTCCGCCTTCTTGCGCGCCGCCTCGTCTTCCTCGGCCTTCTTCTTGGCGTCCTCAGCCTCTTTGGCCGCCTTGTCCGCTTCCTTCTTCTTCTTATCTTCCTCGGCTTCCTTGGAAGCCTTCTCGGCGTTGACGCGCTTGGTCTGCTCCTGCTTGAGGAAGATCTCGGCGTCACTCAGGTACTTCTTGAAAGACTCCAATTCTTTGCCTTCCAGCGCCGCTCCGCGCATTTCTTTGTAGGCATTGAAGTACTCAATCGCCTTGACAAAGCGCGCTTCGTCGGTGGCCATGTCGGTAGTCTTGTTCTCCAGATACAAGATGGCGAGATTGAAAAGGATCTCCGGGCGTTTGCTGTCCTGCGCGAGCGCCGCTTCGTAAGCGACCTTGGCTTTGTTGGCGCGATCAGGATCCTTGGTCACGCGCCACGCGCTGCCCAGGTTGATGCGCGCTTCTAGAAACTTAGGCTGGTTTTCCAGCGCCTTGTTGATGGCCTCGACGGCTTCCTCGCCCTTGCGGGCGACGATCCAGCAGATGCCCAAGTTGTTCCAGGCTTCGGCGTAATCGACGCGATATCCTACGGCCTTCTTGAAGTGGTCGCGCGCCGTCTCCCAGTCTTCGTCGCGCATGCTAAAGCGGCCGTACAGGTAGAAAATATGGGCAAGGCCAGCGTCGCGCACCAGGGCCTCGCTGCCAATGCCCCGCCACGATCCACCGCCCTGCGCGATGCGAACTTCGTACTGCTTCTTGTTTGGGGCGTCCGCCGGCGCGTCTTTGGCCTTCTCCGCGTCGTCCATGTAGATGCCATAGGCCCGCGTAAGCGCAAGTTTGGCCAGACCGTCGCGCCCGAGACCCAAGTACGCCTCGGAGAGATAGCGCATGATCTCCGGATTGCTCGGGTCGCGGCGCAGGCCGTCGATGCACGTCTTGACCGCATTTTCATGGTCGCCCGTCGCAACCTGAGCGCGCGCTTTGGCGCCGATCAGCATCACGTCGTCGCTGCGCTTGGCCAAGGCGTCGTTGATGACCGTCAACGCCAGTTGCGGCTCACCCTTGCGCAGGTGCAGCACGCTCAACAAGATCGAAGCCTTGGAGAACGTGGCATTTAGTGTCACCGCCTGCTTGGCTGAGGCGATGGCGTCATCGTCCTGACCCAAGCGGTACTGACACAGCGCCAGGTTGTACCAGGCGGTTGCTGACTTCGGGTCTTGCTTGGTGGCGTTGATCAGCCGCTGCTGAGCGTCGCTCAGGTTGTTCTCGGCCAGCATGGCCACGCCCTCAGCGAGCAGAACTTCGGCAGGCGACGTCGGATACTTGATGTCGGCCGGCTTGTCGTCGGCGAGGACATCGTCTTTTTTGGGCTCCTTGCCATCGGTCGGCGTTGCAGCGTCCGCCGGCTTGGCTGGGTCCGCAGCCGGCGCAGCTTCCGCCGGCTTTTCCGCGGGCTTGTCTGCCGGCGCCGCTTCCTTGGGCGCTTCGGGCGGCGCCTCAGCCGGCTTGGGCGCCTCCTCCTTGGGTTTGTCAGCAGGGGCGTCGGCTGGCTTGTCGGCTGCCGGCTTGGTGTCGGCGACGGGAGCGCCACCGCACCCACCCAGCCAAACACCAGCGACCGCGACGACCGACCACTTTCGCAAAAGGAGCGTCTTCATCAGCGCAGCTCCTTTTCCACTTGTGGCAGGGTCCCCAGCGGCACCGCATGAGCGCGCTTTTCATCGCGCAGCAGCGGATATTCTTTGGGCTTGTACTTGTTCATTTCGGCGCGCAGTTCGGTAACCCACTGGTTGACGACGCCTTTGGCCTCGGCGTCGTTGAGCGCGAGCTTGAGAGACTGGATCGCGCGGTTCTCGAACACGGAGCCGAGCTTGACCAGGAATTCTTCGTAGATTTCAAGCTCTTCGTCGGTCAGGTCCGCCGGCCGGGGCGCGTCGTAGATCTGGCGCGCGAAGTACTTGAGCAACCGCGCGCGGTAGAGGAACGCTGCGTACGACCAGTTCTGCGATCCAAAGCTCGCCACAGCCGACAGGTACTCGTCGTAGAGGCCGTTCTTTTTCGGGTCGACGTTGCACACCGCGTCGCGGCACTGCTTGTTGCCGAGCGGACAGTTGCCGCAGCGCTCAGTGGCCTGGCTGCCGTCTGGCGCTTTGAACTTGACCTCGGGACCGAGCAGCACCTCCTGCATTTTCTTGACCTGATTCTGCAGGTCCGGCATGCGCTTGGCCTTGGGCAGCTTCAAGTTTTCGACCAGCTTGGTCGTCATGAAGTCGTCGAACTCGGGCTTGAGCAACTGGAACGTCGATTGCGCCGCCGCCGAGGCTTCTGGGCCACCGTTGCGCTCGTAGCCGCCCTTGGTGAACGCCTCGATGATGCGGTTGTACATCTTGGAGGCTGCCACCTTGTCGCCTTTGTTCTCGTGGATTTCGGCGATGAGACCGTAAGCGCGGAACACCTTGCCGGAGGTGCCCTTGTCGTTCTGGTAACGGGCGATGAACACCTCGAGCGCGTCGATCTGCTTGGCGACGTTGTTGCGCGACTTCTCAATGAGGTAGAGCTGCCATACCGCGTCTTTGACCACCAACTGCTTTTCGGCGCCAGGCTCCTTCTCGAAGCGGGCGATGATTTCCTTGTTTAGTTGGATGGCCTTTTCCCAGTTGCTGTTGAAGAAGGCCATTTGGGCCGCGGTCTTGAGGTAGTAGTCGGCCTTCTTGCCCTTGAGGTCGTTCTGGTACAGCAACACGAAGTCGTTGATGGCCTCTTCGATCTTGAAGAACTCAAAGTTCAGGTTGGCACGAATTTCGAGGACTTCGGCAAGCGCTGCGGTACGTTCTTCTTTTTCTTTGGCATCGGTAGGTGCCCACTCGCGCAGCATCTTTTCGGCTTCGGCGAGCGTGTCCACGCACTTGTCCCACAACTCTGCGTGGTGGTAGGCGCGCACCGAGTTGAGCAGCACCTGGCGCGACAGCTTGATGCGCTCGGACTCCTTCATCTTCTCGACTTTCATCACGTCTTGCCGCACCTGGCGGAAGTCGTCGGCAGCCATCGTGAATTTCTTGCGCGCAGTCGCAAGCAGCTTGCCGGCGTCGTCCGGGTTGGCGGCTTTTTCGGCCGACTTCTCGTCCGCTTCGGCCTCTTTGAAGCGCGCGAAGGCACGATCGGACAGCGCGTTGAACTTGATGGCGACTGCGGTGTCGATGACGATCTTTCGCTGCTTCTCGTCGATTTGCTCTTTGTACTTCTCAATGACGACCTGCAGCGACTCGATGTCGTTTTCCATCCAGTAGCTGGTAATCATGTTCTTGACCGATTCCGACGCAAAGCGGGTGCCCGGGAACTTCTTAAGAATGCCCTCAAAGCGCAGCCGTGCGGACCAGAATTCCGGCGGCGTGCGTGGCGTGGCGCCTTCTTTCCAGGGGTCGAAGTGGCGATTCTTGTACAGCAACTCCGCAGCCTTGAGGGCAAGCTTGGCCGCGCGGTCGGGATCGTCCTTGCTCAAGAACTTGTCGGCGTTGGCCACGTAACCGTCGGCCGCCAGAATCCACTCGACCGCCAGTGGGTCAACAGGCACGCGCTCCATCCGCTTGATGCCAGCGATATTGGCCTCTTCATTGGCCTTGACGATGGCATTGTCCTTGTCGGTACTTGGACGAATTTCGGGCAAAGATAGCGTCTCAACGCGCTCCGGGTCACCCTTGGGAAACGCCGCGCGCGCTGCCAGGACCTGCTCCGCCGCACCGACAGCCGAGTAGGCAGCCTCTTCGGTCTTGTCCATGGGCTTGCCGTCGTCGTCTTTGCTGCGCGTGCCCTTCCAGTCGCGAACCATGTTGTAGTACGCGATCGACTTGCCCATGGCGCCGCACGCCTTCTTGATGGCAGGCAACTTGTCCGCGGGCCAGGGCACGACCTCTTCATCGACCAGGACCAGGTTGCCCTTGTCGCGCGGCGCGTTGCACATCACGCCTGCGAAGTACCAGATCTCAGCCAGCGTCCACGCCAGCTTGTAGGCGTCGGGCGCGTCTTTGTCGGCGTTGAGCAAATCCTCGTAGGCCGAAGCAGCCTCAGCGTACTTGGCGATGGCCTCCTCGATCTTACCTTCGCCTTTGAGCCTCTGGGCTTCGGCGTGGTTCAGCATCGCGAATTCGCGACGAATGCGCGACGTCTGCTCGTCGACCTGGGCGGCAAGATCCTTGTCGCCGCCCCATTTCTTGTACCATTCCGAGCCCTTGCCGAACATCTGCATGTAGCGCTGACGCTCAACGATCTGCCGGCCCTTGGCTTCGTTGGCCATTTCCAGGCCCAGCTGCGCGTCCTTGCCACCTTTGCCGGACTTAATCTCAGCCTCATAAGAGGCGCCAAAGCTGGCCAGAATGTCGACCGAGCTGATGATCTTGCGCTGCAGATCTTGCGCCTCGCGCACCATCGGATAGTGCTCGATGGTGTAGCCCATCACCCGGATGGCCTGCCAGTAGTAGTCGTCTTCACGCTGGTTGTAGAGCGTCAGGCCATACGTCAGCAGGATGTCGAAGACGTAGGGCTTGCCGTTGATGAGGCCTGCGCGCACCTCGTTGCGTGCCGCGAAGTTCTTCTGCATGTTGGCGAGCACATCGCCTTTGAATGGCGCAGCCCAGTTTGTTTGCTCAGGAGCCAGTACGGGATCAAGGACACTGGCCGTGTAGAGGATCGGCCGCGCCCGCGGATCGACGATCGGGCATTCGCCCTTGGTGGTGGTCGAGCCAAAGTCGTCGCAACTGTCGTCGTCCCAGCTTGGCTCGGCCAGCGATTTGGCGAGGTACTCGATCGCCTCTTTGCGCAAATCAAAGCCGGACTTCTTCTTTTCTTTGTCGTCGGGCTTTTCGGCGGCCTTGACCTCGTCTTCAAACTCAATGAGCTTCTGGAACCAGCGCACTGCGACGGCGTACTTGTAAAGCTGGAAGTTGGACCAACCCAGCTTGTACAGCGCAAGCGAGTAGTTGCCGTTGTCGCCCATTTCTTTGGCTTTGATGGCGGCGCGCTCATAGGCCTCGGCGGCCTTGTCGTATTCGTTGTTGTCGAAGTTGATTTCGCCGACGCGCAGCCAGGCCTCGGCGACGTACCGCGACTTGGGGTAGTGGTCTTCGAGCGCCGACAGGGTCGCGACCGCCTTTTGCTCGTATTTCGGCTCGATTTCGCGCATTTCGTACTCGCAGAAGCCCTGCAGGTACATCGCGGCGTCGCTGATGTTCTCACGCTTGCGCCACGCCGGGTGCTCATCGAGCACAACGCCCGCGAGTTTGCCGGACAGTGGGTCCATGGCCGTGCCAGGCGGCACCCAGTGCAGATATTTGTACAGCGCAATGGAGCGCGAGAAATCGCGCTTGGCATCGGTTGGCGGGTCCAGAAGCTTACCGCGGTTGTACAGGTCTAGTTCGCGCGAGAAGTTGTCGGTCGCACGGTTGTACGCTGCGATCGTGTCCTCGTAGTAGAGCTCTGCGAGCCGGAACATGGTGTCCGGCGTGTACACGTCGTGATCGCGGTGCCGGAAGATGAAGCCTTCCAGCCGGGCGATGGCGTCGCGACGCAGATCGAACTGTTCCTGGTCCAGCTTGTCGATTTGCGACTGGTAGGTGGTTGCTACGGCCTTCTGTTTGCCGCTGACGTCGCGCGTGATGAACTCTTTGACTTCACGCTGGTATTCATTGGCGGCCTGCTTGAACAACTCGTAGGCAGCGTCAAATTGCTTGCGCTCCTGGGCCACCACCGACGGGTCGATCACCGGGTCGCCGACAATTTTGTACTTGGGCATCAGCCGTGGAGGTGGCGGCGCGGCAAACGACGATGTGGGCGCAAGCACCGGCGGCAATGCCACGGCGCCAAGACACAGCAGCGCGACCAACCTGCGCCAGGCGCCACGCGACCGCGTCAGACCGCGGACTTGCTGGACAGCAGCGGGCAACATGGCTACTCCTCGCCTTCTTCGCCGGTCAGGTTCCGCAAGACGTCGCCCAGGCTCTTGACCCGGCTGCTGCGCTCATCCTGAAGTTCGCGAATGGCAGTGGCTTTCTGTTGCTTCTTCTGCCAGGCCACATCGACAAGGCCGAGATCGGCTTCGAGCAGAACATCGGACATGCGCTGTTGGGCGTCGCGAACCAGCTTGTTGCCAATCTGGCGGGCGAGCGAGCGTGCGTCGTCTTCGTAGGTGCGCATCGAGCTCTGGTATTCCGCGATGTTGCGCTGCTCGGCGGCAAGAATCTTCTTGATGCCACCCAACCGCTCAGACGCGCGCTCTTGCACCTGGGTGATGAGCCCCCAGATTTCCGCATAAAGTTTCTCCAACGCCAGCCGCGACAACCGCAGGCGATTCGGGTCGCCTCCGGTGCGCTCCAGACTGCCGACGTAGGCCTGCATTTCGTTGCGCTGGGCCGCCAGTAGTGCCGAGCGAATGGCGTTCTCATCGGCGCTGACTTTGTCGCCCGCGCCGACCGTCTGCGCAGCGACTTCGGCCGCTTGCGACAGTTCTTCGATTTCGCGGGCCACGCGACGCATCTCGTCTTTTCCCTGCTGCAGGGCGTCGCGGATCTTCTTTTCTTGGTCCTTGGTTAACACCACGCCCTCGCCGCCAAACAGCCGCTCGTTGAGCATCTTTTCGACGCTGAGCAACTGCTCTTTGACGGTTGCCAGTTGCGCCTTGAGCAGCCCGACATCGCCCGCGAGATTGGTAAAGTCCTGCACCACGCGATTTTGCCGCTTGATGTAGCTGCCAGCATCGGGGGGTATTTTGGCGTAGGCCTCTTCCAGCTTTTTGCGAACGGCGTTCATGGCGTCACCGCGCGCCTTCTCTTCCGGGTTCATCGACGGCATTGCGCGGTCGCGCAGCAGGTCGGTGATGCGCCTGCCGACACCGATGCAGCGGTTTTGTGCCTCGGCAAGGCGCACCCAGGCGTCTTTGAGGTCGGGAAACATGTCCAGCCGGGCTGAGGCGCGGAGCGCGGTGTCCAGCACGTTGGCGATCTTGGCCGATTCCTTGACGTCGGCGCGCTCTGCCGCCATGTCGTCGAAGACGGCGACAACATCGAGCATGGACTCGTCTTTTTCGAGGTACTTGGCGACGCGATTCGATACTGGCTGGATGACCGAATAGTCCTCGCTGCCGCGCGCGAGCAACCAGGCAAAAAACTGCTCCAAGTTCTTGTCGTTGCTTGCGAAATTGCGCAACTCACCTTCGATCGCGCTGTATCGTTCCACCACCTCTTTGTAGGCGGCGTCGGCCTTGTCGTACTGCTTGTCGAGCATATTGATGCGGCCGCGCAAAACTGCGGCCTGAACGGCCACGTTGTCGTCGCTGACGGTCAATAGCAAGATGTCCAGCACTTCCAAGGCCCGCTTGGGTTTGGCGCCGGCAACGTAGGTCGCGGAAAGCTCGAACAGCGCCTCCTCGTAGACCGCCGAATTGCGGTCCACCAGCACGTAGTACTGCGCGGCTTCGTCGTACTTCTTTTGCTGCAACAGCATCCGGCCTAGCGCCATGTGGACGTAGTCGGCCACCGCGGGATCGCTTTTCTTGCTTGGGTCCGCCGACTGTGCCCGCAGCGTATCGGCAACCCGCTTGAGTTCGATCATCGCATCGTCGGCCTTGCCCGATTCGATAAGCCCGGCGCCGATATAGAATCGAGCGCCTGCCCAGCGCGGCTCGCCGATTTGGATCTGGTCGAGAAAAGTCCGCGACCGCTGCAGACTTGCAGCGCGCTTGGCTGGGTCCTTGCTGGCAATGAAGAACGACCGACCAAACTGATACAACAACTCGCTCTTGCGGGTGTCGCTCGGCACCGTTTCCAGCCGCTTGGCGAGCGCTTCAATGTCCTCGGTTCGGCGCATCCGCACGGCAATGTCGACTAATTCGGCCAGGGCATTTTGGAAATGCTTGCTGCCGTTGGCCACGATGAGCTTGTCCAAGTAGCGTTTGGCGCCCGCGTAGTTGCGCAAGCGGTACAGGCAGTCCCCCAGCATGAACAGGGCATCGGCGTAATCAGAGCGGGCCTGAAATTCGGAATTCTGGACGAGGTCGGTGAGCATCACGGCCGCAGTGCTGAAGTTGCCGCGGTCATAGGCAAGTCCGGCCTCGACGAATCGGCGATCCAATGGGTAGCGCCGCTCGCGCTCACGGGCCTTCTTTAGATCGTCGTCGACCAAGCTGACGTTGCTGCGCAAGTTGCCGATGTCGTTGTCGATGGCCTGAGCCGGCTCGTCCGCTGCGGCCAAGATCGGCACCAACAGCACCGGCGACGACGCCAGGACCGCAAGTAGCAGGGCCAGCGAGCGCACGGTCGGGCCCACGGCACCAGCAAAGGCCGATGGGTTGGTTGCGCGCAACTTCACTTCGCGGCCCCCTCGCCTTCCTTGTCCTTCTTGTTCTGGATGAGCTTGACCTCGTACTTGATGTACGGTTTGTCCTCTAGATCCGTGCCGACGCCGCCCCGCTCATAACCCACGATGCCGACCTCAGTGATGCGGCCTTTGGTCGCGTAGAACGTATAGGAGCTTTTGAGCTTGAACACGTAACCTTTGAGGTAGCTGAACAAGTCGCTATTGCCCTGGTAGACCATCTCGACCGACAGGGAGTGGTTGCCCGGGATAACAGAGCCGTTATAGATCTCAAACTCCTTGCGCTGGCTCAGCAATCCGTTCGAGTTGTCCTGGTAGTAGATCTTCTTGCCGTCCAAGTAGTAGGTCACTTCTTTGAGTAGGAAGAAGTTGCCCATCTCGTTGCGGTGAATCAGCACCGCGCGCGATTCGGCGACGACCTGCTCCAAGATCTGCTCTTTGAGCAGCAATAGCCGCGTTTTGGTGTTGAAGATGCGCTCTTTGATGCTGACCACGCGCTCTTCGATTTGTCGCAGTTTGGCGTCGTACTGGGCATCGCCGCCTTGAGGCACTGCGGCCCCCTCGGCTGGCGCGGCTGCTGGCGCCGTGGCCGGTGTCGCCGCAGGAGCGGCCGCGGGTGCAGCAGGGGCTGGCACAGGTGCTGGTGCGGGAGCCGCACCGCCGGCCGCTTGGGCCCAAACGGTGGCCGCGGGGCTGACCATGACCGCCAGTAAGGCGGCGGCAGCCAGACGGGCTGCGCGTTGCACTGTGTTCTTGGGTCGCACTGTGTTCTCGGGTTGCACTGTGTTCTCGGTTCGCGTGGGCATCGAACGAACTCCCTTCGCAGGTAACGGTCCTGACGACCTACCCGGGTACGAATCGGCGCTGGCGAACCAGCGGTGGCGCACCCTGCGACGGCGGCGCAGGGTCAGATCGCGCGCCGTGATCCGGGCAATTGTGCCACGGATGCGGTTGCGCTGTCACGCCCCACGCGCACGGACCAGGCGGTCGAGCACATGTGACGTTACGCAGCGAAATATTTGCCGATTTTGTAATCGGCGCAGCCCTGGCGTGCTCGGCCACCTGATAGGAAACCTCTTGCCGCCGGTTGGCTGGGCCGCAAGCATAGGCAGGGGCGACCGACCGGTCAAATCTTGCGACGCTCGAGAGAGCGGCGCGAACGCTGGTCCTCACCATTCTTTGCACGCGCCGGCGGCAGCTCCGACGCTGAGGTCATCGGGTCAAAGACGGTGTCGGCGACCGCTGGTGGCGGGTCCAGATGGACGGCAACCGCGTCGAGAAAGGCCTCCAGGCCTGTTCGTGCGACGGCAGACAAGCCCAGCACCGGCGCAGCAAGCTGTGCCGACAGCGCGTTCACGGCCTCGTCGGCCTCTGGCCCCAGCAGATCGGTCTTGGACAAGCAGACGACCGCTGGCCGGCTGAGCAACTGGGCATCGAATGCGGCCAGTTCAGCCTTGAGCACGGCGAGCGCCGCGGCCGGTTCGACCCTGTCAGCGGGCGACAGCAAGAAGGCCAGCACGCGGCAGCGCTCGACATGGCGCAGAAAGCGTAGCCCGAGGCCCGCCCCAACCGCAGCACCTTCGACCAGGCCCGGGATGTCGGCGACGGTAAAGACGCGGCTGCGGTGACGGACAACGCCCAGGTTTGGGACCAGTGTCGTAAACGGGTAGTCGGCCACTTGGGCGCGACTGGCAGAGATGGCCCGGATGAGGCTGGACTTGCCCGCGTTGGGCAGGCCGACCAACGCCACGTCGGCGAGCAGCTTGAGCTCAAGCCGCAAGGTGCGAGTTTGGGCGGGCTGGCCTTGATTGGCGCGTTCGGGCGCCTGGCGCGTCGCGGTAGCGAAGTGCACATTGCCCCAGCCGCCGTTGCCGCCTCGCAGAAGCGTCACGGTCTGGCCCGGTAGCGTGAGATCCGCCAGCAGGTGCCCGCTATCGGCGTCCCAAACCTGGGTACCCGGCGGAACGGCCAGGCGCAGGTCGTCGCCGTCGCGGCCGGTCTTGCGCTGGCCCTGTCCGCCGGCACCGTCGCCAGCGTGGTAGTGCCGCGCAAAGTGATAGTCGAGCAGGGTGCGCGACCGGTCGTCGGCAACCAGGACCACGTCGCCACCGCGCCCGCCGTCGCCGCCATCCGGACCGCCGCGCGGCACGTGCTTTTCGCGGCGAAAGTGCCGGCTACCGGGGCCGCCCGCGCCGCTACTGGCCACGATGACGGCTTCGTCGATGAACTGCATGGGGTCATGGCCTCGCTGAGTCCGGCCCTGGCCGGCGGGCGTTTGTACACCGTGCCGCGGTTGCAGGCAACTGCCGACAACGACAAGGTATTGCGGGACAGTTGACAGATAATGTAGGCGGCATCGGCAGTTGCGGCGACCGACCGAATTTTGTCGTTCGCGGTGATCAGGTGCGTCGCGGCGCCGAGGGGAGTTTCTCGACAGCGACAACATCTAGTAGCGACATGGAGTTGTCGGACCGGAGCCGTTGGCAGGCCACACCTGTGGCCCCCGAGATGGCCAGTGCGGCGCAAACGCGTTCGGCGGATCCACCACCCGTAGCGTTGGGGAAAAAATTTGACGCTACCCGTAGCGGTGCGACGCTGCCGTGTGGAGCCGGGCGATTGACCGCAGCGGCCGATCGGGCTATCGTTGGAGGTGCGAATTGGCACAGCAGCCAACGCGACGGCGGACGGCATCCAGCCTGCGGATCGACACCGTGGGCAGCGGTGTACGCTCCGAGTCGATAGTTGCCACGTCGCTGTTCGCATCCCAATTGAGTTCGCTTGCGCCCGTTTCGACCGACCGCTTTGCTGCGGAGTGCCCGGTCGACATAGGCGAAGCCTTGCCTCGTGCCAGCCGCGGAACTTCGCGTCCCGACGCCCGCACGACAACGGATTGTGAACCGCACGCTGCGTCGCACCGCATGATTTGGGTGCCCGGCCAGCCTGCTCCACCACACGGCGCCCGCAGCGGGCGCTCTCACCCACGCCGAGCAGCCGATCCGCAGCGACCGGCATCGACGATTTGGAGCCCCATCATGGACGCCACCGCAACACGCGACACCGGTTCGAGCTTTGGCAGCGACGCCAGCGTTTTGACTGCCGCCGTTTCGACCCAAGCCGGACTTTTTGACACCATGGGCCCAGTCGGCCCTGCGCCTTTGCTGGCCGAAGTGACCGTCCCCGCAACCGATGCGGCCGCGCCGCGCTTGGACACCCAGAGCGTGACCGTTTCGAACACCGTCGCCGGCACGCCATTGCCGGCCACCCAGAAGGCCGACCGCGGCCCCGGTCTGCGCTGCCCGCGGCTGTTCACGCGGCCGGGCGTGCATCCGTTCGACGAAGTGGCGTGGGAACGCCGCACCGCCAGCATCACCAACACCAAGGCCGAAGTCATCTTCGAGCAAAAGGGCGTCGAGTTTCCGGCCTTTTGGTCGCAGACCGCAACCGCCGTCGTGGTGTCGAAGTACTTTCGCGGTACCCTGGGCACGTCAGAGCGCGAGTCGAGCGTACGACAGCTGATCGGACGCGTCGCAGGCACGATCTGCGCGTGGGCCAGGGCCGGTCGCTACTTCGCCAGCGACGAGGACCTACAGGCCTTCGAGATGGAGCTGACGTGGCTCTTGCTGCACCAGCGCATGAGCTTCAACTCGCCGGTGTGGTTCAAC
>SXRM01000110.1 GCA_005792545.1 Pseudomonadota bacterium
GGACGCTGACCAATGGCGTGCTGGTGCTCAAGGCGCCGGGGACGTTGGCGGTGCCGCCGGCTGGGGTGCTGCGGCTCAAGTTCACGGCCGCAGCGGCGGTGGCGGGGACGGTGAGGGCGGTGGTTTGTTTTAAGCAGAGGGGGTAGTCATGGCGCAATTCAGGTTTTCGGATGCCAGGCCGCCGAGTCTCCAGCCACCTCGCCCTGACTTCGACGCGCCCGCGGGTGTTGTTGGCAAGGAGACCAAGTTCGCTGGTGCTGCCCAGTCATACTCGGTGGCACTGGTGCGAATAACGCACGTCAGCGACAAGTCAGGCGACTTAGACAATGCTGAAATCACTGTCGTGACACGCACGGTCAGCAGCAAAGCGAGCATTATCAAGAGCATTCAAGCCCGCCGTGTCGACGTTGATTTAGGCAATACCAAATTGAAAAAGTGGAGCCTTGGTGGGCCACAGCGGCTTACTGAAGGCCAAACCGTCTATTGTAACGGCCACCATGTTGTAGAAGTTGCGGTCGCGGCGGGTAATTTACGCGGGCAGTGGGTAAAGATAAAACTTCCAAAGTTTCCGGGCGCACAAGCCAGCGGCAAGATGACCTACGACAGTGTCGTCGCTACTTGCGAACTACATTATGAAATTGTGTCAGACGCCAAACCAATGCAACAAGGACAGATTGATCCTGACACGGTCGCCGCTAGTCGGGAAACTGCTCTCCTCTGGCCCGATGACTACAAAGGCGCCATTTTGCCGTTTCTTTTCTGGCATGCGAAGTTGCCTGCACTTCAGCAGTCTGCATGGGCAGATGCCGCAGCCACGCTGCCGAATGAGTATCAAACTCTACTTCATGAGGACTGGCTGCAATACAACGGACCAGGCAAAGTCGTACGACCACCTGATCCAGAGTATTTGCCCTACGGTTGTATATGGTCCGCACTATGCTACTCCTTTCGTTGGGCGCCAACGCTTTGTTGGACGACGCTGATGCGAATACTCAGCGATGGTCTATTCCTCACCCTGAGTGGGATCAAACGACTGCCTTCGAGCTACAGAAAAATGCCAGTACTGTCAGCCCCTGTGTATAATTTTCACGTGCGCGCGTCCATGGTGCAGGGCGACGGAACGCCATTCTCCTCTCATTTTTTCTGCCAGCACCCTGCCAATGCCGATATTGGAAGCTCGATTACTTTGCAGTATTCGGCCTCCACGAAGGTCACTCACAAAGTTTATAGCCATAAACTTGCCTCGGAAAGTGGCTGCCACCTGAAAGCAGGGGGCATTGCCTATGTTCTGCCGTGGCAAACGTGGGCGCTCTATCGTGCCTTCGCTTACGTTTACTCTGGCGCAACTAGTGGCTTTCCGGCGAATCAGACAATGTTGTCAGGGCTGTTGACAGGGCCACAGATATCCAATCTTCTCATTGACTTCTGCGATATGAAGCCCGTTCCCATCCAGATTACCTCTCCGCTCGTTGCCTACAGCAAGTTTCTCGAGGATATCGTCGGTGCGATTTGGCAAGCATCTGACCTGCTCGAGGCCGGGGCTGGGTTTGGTCTGCTCCAATTGCCTGGGTTTGCTAACTTTCCTCCGCCTCCAAGCAAAAATCCACCTATTGCCAGCGAGAAATCGGGCCCGTCCTCCGACAAGCCGCCAGCTCAGTTCGAAGCCGAAGACAAACCCAAGCCACCGCCAGCGCCCGAAAAACCGAAGGACTTTGACGCAAGGTCGGGCGCGTTCTGGTATTCGCTATTGTCGTGCTCCAATACTCGCGTTTCCACAAATTCGGCTGTCCCAATGCGAAAGTACACCTATGCTGGAGAGGATTACCAGATTTGGTGTCGAGACATTCCGAATGGCGGAGGCGGGCCGGAACTGAAAGAAATCAGCAAGTGGACAACAACAATGACAATGATATTATACTATCCGGCAGCAACTCTTGATGTTCAGTTGGCGCCATTGCCAGGCTACATATGACCTCTCACGATGTATGGGCCACGTTACTCGTTTCGCGCCCGACCCTGGCCGGACTGGTCATTGCGGGAGCGTGCTCTAATGCAGAGCCTGCGAATGATCCGGAGTCGTCGGGCCTGCCTACGATCTGCGCCCCCGAGCATGTCATTGGCCTGGGGGTGAAGGACCCCAAACATGGATCCGGTCAAGTGTTCCTCGACAAGCTAACACCGGGGGAGCTAGTCGGCGAATTCGAGTCGTGTCCTGGCCATCAAGCTTTATGTGGGTTCCTCACTTACGAGACTTACCACGGGGCGTGCGACGACAAGCTACATTGGCTTGAAGTTATCGCTGCCGAAGCCGCGACCCTGACGGAATTTTCAGCCAGTTGCGGTGTCCCGGCTGTGGATTGCTTGAACAACAGCCTACCAATTCTCCTCAGGGAGACCGACCGCTTCTCCAGGAGCGGTGCGCCTCTGGTGCGCGTTTGTACGCTCGGCGGCGGCCAATCCCAGGGTATTGTGCTGAAATTTAGAACGTCATTTGCCGATGCAGTTCACAGGCTGGAACTCAAGCCCAAAGCCGAACGCACGCCTGAATTTCTGCACTACTCGTGCAAGTTCTTTCCATAGCGAGCGGGGCCTCGGCCAAAGATTCGAGCAGCCTGCCAGTCACGTGCACCCTACACCAACCCCGTCCCATAACTCCAAGCAATCCTCGCCGCCAACCGCGCCGTCGCCCCATCCTGGTCAAACCGCGGATTGAGCTCATAAATCCCCAGCTGGCTCGCCACCCCCAGCCGACCCAGCAGCGCCGCCGCCCGCACCACCGCCCCCGCCGGCACCCCAATCGCCTGCGGCGACGCCACCCCCGGCGCATCGGCCTGGCAGAACGCCTGCAAGTCCACACTCAGCGCCAGCCCCGGATGGTCATCGGCCAGCGTGCGCAGCAGCCCACACAACTCGCTGCCCGCCTTGCGCGCGTCGCCATCGATGTCTTCCAAGAACACCGTCTGCGCGCCCTTTTCCGCCAGCCATTGCAGGTGCGCATGGCCAACCGCACTGCGCTGAAGGCCCCAGTGCACACACGCCGGACCCGCCAACCGCGCGGCCGGTTCGGTCAATAGCCGCCGAAAGGCGGTGCCCGCATGGGGCTCGTCGCGGGTCGGGTCGTGCATCGCCACGTCGGCGTGGGCATCGACGTGCACCGCGGCAATCGTCCCAGAGGCAAATCGCTGCCCCACGGATCGTGCCAGGCCCAAAATGTCGCCATAGGCATGGTCGCCACCGCCGCCGATGACCACCAGCCGCGCGCCGCCAAACCGCTCGCGCAGCACCGCCACCACTTCGGCCAGCCGGGCATGGGTCTCCGGGGTATGGCCCGCTGGTTCCAGGTCGCCGGCATTGAGCACCGAGCCCGGGCCAAACTCAGGCGGCGCCGGCAGCCGAAAAAAATGGTCGCGAAACTTGCTCGGCCCGTCATTGGCCCCGGCGCGACCACCGGCCAGTTGCACGCCTCGGCCATCGGCGACACCCAGCACGATGAGCTGCACGCGGTCGGGCTGGGGGTCAGCATCGAGCGTGACTATGCGGTGCGATAGCCGCGGATCGTCACGGCGCACTTTGCTCGCGGGCGCGTGCGGGGTCGGGTCGGCGCGCAGCATGCGCAGGGTTTCGGTCATGGCGCCGGGCTCACTTCTTTTTGCCTGGTTTGGCAGTCTTGTTTGGCGGTGGCGGTGGCGGTGCGGTCGGCGTCGGGTCGGCTGGCAGCGCGGCTTCGGGCGTCGGCACGCCAGGCAGATCCACCGCCTCGCCTTTCTTGTACTTCTCGAGCTTTGCGTGGCGCAGCTGGTTGGCGTCGATGGCCGCCTCCATCTTGCGTTTGCCGTCGCGCGACTTCTCGGCCCACTCGCTGCCGCCGTCGCCCAGGCGCTCGGCCAACTCCAGGTTCTTGTCGTAAATCGTCACGGCGCGCTTGGCCAGCTTCTCGGTGTGGCCCCACAACACGTCGCGGTAGACTTCCATGGTAAAGGTATCGAGGTCCGGCGGCACTTCGGCGTTGTCGATGTCTTCAATCAGCCGTTGGTACAGCGCACCGACCCGAAAACCGGCCGCCAGTGCCCACGGTTTGATGTGTAGCCTCACGCAGCGGTAGTACACGCCCTCGGCCTTGATGAACAGGTTGCTTTTGTCCTCCAGCTCGCGCTGCATCCGCTCGACCGGGAGCTTAAAGCGAATCGACGCGAACAGGTCGTAGTAGATTTCGGCCCGCTCGAAATACGACCGCGCCACCCACTCGCTCTCGGCGACCGTCGGCGTCTCGCGGTTGTCTTCGTACAGGCGCTCCACGCGCTTGAACGCCGTTTCGGCGTCTTTGGGCTCGCCACTTTTGCGCAGGTTGATGCCAAGGCGCGCCCAAGCTTCCAGTTCGTCGAGCAACCCGAGCTTGCCGCCGATATCGGCCTGCACTTGCGCGTCTTCGAGCGCGGACTTGTAGACGGCTGCGGCCATCGCCCATTGCTCCGCGGCTTCGTGGCTTTCGGCGACCATGAACAGCGCGTCGCGGGCGTGGCGGCTGCCTTTGCCCAGTTGCTTGCTTTTGGCGAAACGCGTCACGGCGTCGAGCGGCCGCCCGCCCTGCAAAGCGCACAAGCCGGAATTGAACGCGAACGCATACGCCGAAGGGTCGCTGGGAAAGTCGGCGAGCAGCCGGTCAAAGCCTTTCTGGCAAGCGGTCCATTGGCGGGCCTTGAGCGCCGCCGATGCGTCTGCGCGCATCTCTTCGCGGTCTTTGACGTAGACCTCGGGCTTGCCGCCCGACTTGTCGACCTGCATCACGATGGGGTCGAGCTCGACGACCCGCCGGTCGCCCTCCTGGCCTTTGACCTGGGCGGCGCCGCAGCCGACGAGCGTGGCAAGCGCGACTGCCTTAGGGGCGAAAAAGGTCAGGTTTCGGCGGGGCGCGGCCATGCGGGCGAGTTGAGCATTGCGGGGCGGATTGGTCAACCGCGACCCCCAATCGCCACAGCACCTGGGCAAACCCGCCCGGCAGCTGAAGCTGCGGGCTTGCTCAACCAAGCCCGGCCTGCGCCGGGCTTTGACATGCCCTTTGCGAATGCGTCCCGCGCAGAAATTTAGGATACGTAAACAAATATCACCACCTGAGCCCCGCGGCGGCGGGGCTTCGTTATGGGAGCCCGCGGCTTCAGCCGCCGGGCTGACCGCCGGGTTGACCGCCAGCTGAGCCGCCCTGCACCAACGGCGCAAACCGCCCGCGCTTGCGCAGCCACCAATAGCCGCCCAGCCACAACAGGCAGCCGCCAAACGCCTGCCCCGCCAGCTCATTGGGCGGCAGCACGAACAGCGCCATCACGCACACCGTCCAGACGACCGCCACCGCGTTGACAGCCTTGGACCAGCGCCCCAACTGCCACGGGCCAAACTCGGTCCAGTGCCCGCGCCACTGAGCCCAAAGGCCCAAGGCCACTGGCAGACCGTAGCTGGCGTACAGCGCAATCGTCGACAGCGCCGTCATCGCCGCGTAGGCGTCGGCCCACAGCGCCAACAGCAAGGCCGCCGCCGCACAAGCCCACACCGAGTTGTGCGGCGTGCCGAACTGCGGCGACACCTGACACAGCGCAGGCGACCCCGGCAAGCCGCCGTCGCGGGCAAAGGCGTACAGCATTCGCGAGTTCGACGTCAGCGACCCCAGGCCGCAGAACCACATCGCGCCGACACAGACCAGCGTTAGCATCCGACCGAGCTGTGGGCCCACCGCCTGCGCCAACGCCGCCGGAAACACCTGCGCGTCGGGCATTGCACGCAGCGCTTGCGGGTCGCGGATACCGAGCGTCACCACCACCAGCAGCAGCAGCCCGGCGACAGCACTGACAACCACCGACAGCACAATGCCCTTGGGCGCGGCGCGGCGCGGGTCGAGCGTCTCTTCCGTCACGTGCGCGCTGGCGTCGTAGCCGGTAAAGGTCCACTGGGCCTGCAGCAGCCCGAGCAGGAAGCCCATCGCATACACCGGTTCGCTCGAGTGCGCGGTCGCCAGAAACGCCACGGGCTGCAGCGGCGCCAGCCAGCCGACCACGGCGACCACCACCAGCACGCCGGCGAAGTGGTACCAGGCGCTGACCTTGCTCAGCAGGTCGACCGCGCGCACGCCGATGTGGTTCAGCACTGCGTGGGAAGTCAGCAGCACGGCAAATAGGCCCAGCACTGCTGGGCGGCCGCCTTGCATGTCCAGAAGGCCACAGACGAACTCCGCAAGGCCGTAGTCGATCGATGCCGTAATCGCCACCTGGCCCAAGGTGTTGAGCCACGCGGTCGCAAAGCCCCACGCGGGCCCGCCCAGGATCGTCGCCCAGTGGTAGAGCGCACCCGCAGTCGGCCAGCGCGAGGCCAGCTGGGCCAGGCTCCACGCCATCGGCAGCGTCAGCAGCGACACCAGCACCCAGCCGCCGATGACACCCAAAGGCCCGCCGTGCTTGTAGCCCCAGCCGTAGAGCTGAACGGCGCCGGTCAGGATCGAGATGATCGAAAACGACAGCGCAAAACTGGCAAACGGCCCCAGCCCGCGGCGCAATTCCTGCTTGTAGCCCAGCCGCGCCAGTTCCGCGGCGTCTGCGTCCGCGGCACTCATTGCATGGGTCGCACGGTTTCGTCGTGCTGGCTGAGATCCAGCCCGATTTCTTCCTGCTCGGCGCTGACCCGCAGCGTGCTGACGGCGTCGACCGCCTTGTACAAGAGCCACGACAGCACCAGGACGCCGGTCGCCACCGCGACCAAGGCCACGACGTGCGCCACGAAGAGCGCAGTGCCGCCGTACAGCAGCCCATCGGCGCCGTCGGGGTTGACGCGCTTGTCGGCCAGGATACCGGTGGCGAGCATGCCGACCATGCCACCCACGCCGTGGCACGGAAACACATCCAGTGTGTCATCGAGCTGCGACTTGCTCTTCCAGTGCGCGGCAAAGTTGCTGACGATGGCCGCGACGACGCCAATGGCGATGCTGGAGCCCACCGAGACGAAGCCCGCTGCTGGTGTGATGGCAACCAGGCCGACCACGGCGCCGATGCAGCTGCCCATCGCGCTTGGGCGAACGCCGCGCATGCCGTCGACGACGATCCAGGCAAACAGCGCCGCCGCTGAGGCGGTGTTGGTGGTCAAGAACGCCTGCACTGCGGTGCCGCCCGCCGACAACGCCGAACCCGCGTTGAAGCCGAACCAGCCAAACCACAGCATGCCGGTGCCGAGCAGTACATACGGGATGTTGGCCGGCGCGTGCGGCTGGCCGGGCTCGTGGTCCTTGCGGCGGCCGAGCAGGATCGCACCCGCCAGCGCTGCACACCCGGCGGACATGTGTACGACGGTGCCGCCGGCGAAGTCGAGCACGCCGTACTGGCGCAGCAGGCCCTGCGGGTGCCAGGTCATGTGCGCCAGAGGGCAGTACACCAGCACCGTAAACAGCACCATGAAGATCATGTAGCTCGAAAACCGCACCCGCTCCGCAAACGAACCGGTAATCAACGCCGGCGTGATGATGGCGAACTTAAGCTGGAAGAGTGCGAATAGCGCCAGCGGAATGGTCTTGGCGAGGCTCGGCTCCGGAGCGGCGCCGACGCCGTTGAGCATCCAATACGTGCGTGGATCGCCGATGACCCCGCCCAACGACTCGCCAAAGGCCAGCGAAAAGCCAAGGACGACCCACACCAGCGACACCAGGCTCATGGCCACAAAACTTTGCAACATCGTGGACAGCACGTTCTTGCTGCGCACCATGCC
>SXRM01000111.1 GCA_005792545.1 Pseudomonadota bacterium
ACACCCGGTCGATGGCCGCATCCGTGAACGCCTGACCCGTTTCGGCGGTGTGTTGGGCGAAAAGCGCCGCGATGTCCGGCCGCGAGAACGTGTGCAGCGTCACTGACTCGCGCTTGATGTTGAAAGGGCTGGACGTGCCCAACCGCTCCGACCCGCCTGAGGCCACCTTGTAATCGCGCACATCGCGCATGCCAAAGATGCATACGCTTTGGGGAAACGCCGCGGGCCGTTCGGCGTAACCCTTGCGCAGCTGGCTGAGCACGGAAACCAGGCCGTCGTCGACCAGGCAGTCGATTTCGTCCAGGAACAGCACCAAAGGCCGTGCGCAAGACTGGCTCCACCGCGACAGGTACTGGTAGAGGCGGCTGCCCGTCAGCGCCCGATCGGCAGGCTCTTCAGACGGCGGCTGTTCTTGAGGCGGCAGCTGGCGCTGCGCAGCCAGGCGAAAATCGTCTACCACACGGGCAACGGTTTCGGCTTCTGTCTGCGCCGTGCGGGCGTCTTCAACGCTGCAGAACACAACAGCGTACCGCCCTTCGGCCCGCAGTTTTTCCGCCAGGGCCATGACGCTCGTCGTCTTGCCAGTCTGGCGCGGGGCGTGCAGCACGAAGTAGTAGCTGTCGTGGACCAGACCCTCAACGTCGGGCGGCAGGCGCGCCAGCGGCGGCAGCGTGTAGTGCTGGTCCGCGCGGTTGGCGTGGGCGGTGTTGAACTGGCGGGCCATGACGGGCGACCTGGGCCGCGTAAGCGGCGGCGGGGGCGCAGGATACCACCGATTCCGGAGGTCTGGCAGGGCTGGACGTTGACCGGGGATGGGCCGGGCCGCGCCATCGTCAAGAACCACCTGGACGCCGAACTGAATCCCTTGCGCTTGGCGCTGCAAGGCAACCCGATTGCCTGTGCGGACGGCGGAAACTGCTTCATCCCCAGCAACTACGCGCAATTGGTGGCGGCGGCGGTGGACGAGGCCGGCGGCAATGCATTCGTCACCGAGTACGCGCAGCCGGCGTCGACAGGGACACCCATCGCGTACGACTCGCCACCAGCGCTGAGCGAACTGGCCAAGGTCAAGAACGTGTATGGCCTGGGTGCGCTACTTGCTGCTAACCATTTGCCGGTGACGGCGGAGTTGGCCGACAAGCTGGACCCGGTGGTCGGTTTGTCCAAGATGGTCACCAACACCAGCGCGGTGCAACTGCTCGGCGCGGCGCGGTCCTGCTTCAAGTTCTGGAATCAGTTCATGCAGCAGCAGTCGCCTTGCCTGGTGCCGGGCTTTGGCGTGGCGTTCACTGCGGATCAGTTCCAGACCCTGACCTTCGACGGCGCCAAAGCCGCCGAAGCCGTCGACAAGGGCCTGGTGCAACCGGTCGCCGAAGTCGCCGCGCTGCTCGCCGCCAACCAGACCACCACCCGGCTGGTCATGCGCATCTCACCCGACGAGATGGACCGCGACCCGGTGTTTGCGTTCAACCCCACGCTGCCGCCGGTGTTGCAGGACTTGGGGGTCGTCCGCAACGTCGTCTGCCTGACCGGCTGGTACAACGGCCCGCAGGGCGTTCGCGTCACCTGGCCCAACTGGGGCAGCTGGATTCTCGAAGCCTGGGGCGCGGTCGACCCGCGCTTTGCCAAGACCCCGGCTGCGGCATCGGTGCGCTTGCTCGACGAGACCGGCAACGGTACTGCGATCTCGGCAGCCCAGGTCGACGTCATCAACAGCGCCATCGCAGGGGCCAAGCCGGGCCAGGCACAGCTGTCCAAAGACCTGGTGGTGCAGCCCGCGACGCCCTGGAAAGTGCCAGCCAGCGACCCTTTGCTGGCCGTCGTCGGCGTGTGGCACATGCCCTACGGTTGCATCCCCAAACCAGGCTGGAAAGACGGCCAGACGCTGCCGGCGGCTGGAACGACACCGCCCCCGCAATTGTCGATGTCGCCGAGGCTTCCAGCGACCCGCCGTTGAAAGCGCCCAAACCGATGGAAGTGGACGGTGGCTGTGCAACGGGTGGCGGCGCGACCGCTGGCTGGGCCTGGGCCGCGGCCCTCTCGCTGCTCGGACTCGCCAGCCGCCGCCGATGGCGCGCTAGCCAGGTGACCCAGCGCTGCTGATGCCGACCTGCGCCTCGGGCAACGCCACCGTCTGGTGAAACACCCGGTAATCCACGGTGCGCCGCCCTTCCGCGTTGGTCCCCAAAATATCGACGTAGCGGTGGCCCCAGCGCACCTCGTCGGCGCGGTAGCTCCACCTGGCGTGGATCGTCTGGTTGAGCGTATCGTCGGTGCCGGCCAGCGCCACTACGATTTCCATGCCGCCGCGCAGCAGATCCTGCTCGGTGTAGCCCCACAGCGGACTTTGCTCGTCGATGGGGTGCATGGCGGTCCAGGTCAGCGCGAAAATCATGGTCTCGCTGCGCACAAACCGCAGGTCGTGAAAGCGCCGCATCACCTCGCCCTCGGCCGTCTGTTCGTTTCTGGCCAGCGCCGCCTTGACGCTGGCGTGCACGATCTGGTTGCCGCGCTGGTTGGCCATGCGAAACTGCAGGTGCGGCACGCCATCGCGGGGATTGACCACCGCCACCTCAGCAAACACCACCTTGGAGGTCGGCCGCGAGAACTTGGTGAACAGTAGCCCCGTCGTCAGCGCCATGGTCAACATGCCGACCAGCGCCTCGGCCGTGACCAGCACGTGTGCGTACAACGTCTGCGGCGCCATCGACCCGTAACCGATGGTCGCAAACGTCTGCACCGAAAAGAAGAACGCATCGACCAAGGAGCCTGGCTGTGCGCTCGCGATGCTGTCGCCACCGGCCAGAAACAACAGCGCAAACCCGAAGTTGAGCGCCAGGTACGCCACCAACACCCGGCCCAACAGCCCCGGCCAACTGGTGGTCAGCAACTGGTGGTACAGGTCGTCGAGGCGATGCTTGGACTGACCGAGCAGCAGCGGCCGGGTGTCCAGGCTCTAGCTGCGCGAAGTCACGCGCGGCAGCATGGGCGACGGCAGGTAGGGCGCGGGTCCTGGCACGGTGACTTCCGGCGGCGGCGGCCGCGGCGCCAGCATAGGGGCGAGGCGCAGCCGTGACAATCGGTGGACGCCGCGGCGAAAAACTACCGCGTGCCGGGCGTTGCGCTACGCTAGCCCCAGCGTGCCTTTGCGCGCAGTCCGACCATGACCGCCGCTGAACCGCAGACAGAACCCCAAGCTGACCCCGGCGACGCCGCGTTGGAGTGGCTCAAGGACAAGGCCCTCGCCCCGGTGCGCGGGGTCGAGGCGCTAGGCGACGTGCTGCTGTTTGCGCTGACCGCCGTGTGGCGCGCTCGCAAACCGCCCGTACGCTTGGCCGAGTACCTGCAGCAAATGGAGTTCGTGGGCGTCGGCTCCTTGGGCATCATCTTGCTGACCGGCGCCTTTACCGGCGCGGTGTTTGCGATCCAGACCAGCGTGGCGTTCTCGATCTTCAAGGCCAAGAGCCTGATTGGCGGGTCGGTGGCACTGGCGTTGATACTCGAGCTGGCGCCGACCATGGGCGCGCTGATGGTCGCCGGTCGTGTGGGCTCGGCCATGACGACCGAGCTTGGCACCATGCGCGTGACCGAGCAGATTGACGCCCTGGAGACGATGGCGGTCGACCCGCTGCACTATCTGGTCGCGCCGCGGGTGGTGGCTTGCACGCTGATGATGCCGCTGTTGACCATGTCGTTCAACGCCATCGGGCTACTGGGGTCGTACGTCGTATGCCGCTTGCTGCTCGGCGTGGATCACGCGTCGTACTTCAGCCGCATCTACGAGTGGGTCGATCCGGCCGACATCGCCTGCAGCGTGGTCAAAGGCACCGCGTTTGGGGCGATTATCGGCGCCATCGCCGCCTACAAGGGCTATTGGGCCACCGGCGGCTCGCGCGGGGTCGGCCTGGCGACGACCTCCACGGTGGTCACGGCTTCGGTGGCGGTACTCATCATGGACTACGTGATTACCAGCGTGTGGATGGTGGTGTTTCCGACGGGTGGGTCGTAGCCGTGCAAGTCGCGCGCAGCTTTGGAGTGACCGTGCTGAAACACCTTTTTGTGGCGGCCGTGCTGGCTCTGGTGACCGCGGCGCCGGTTCATGCCGCAGAGCCCGCGGCCGACGACGGCTTTGCTGCCTTTCACCAGCAATTCGTCGCTGCCGTGGCGGCCAACAAGCTTGATGTCGTGGTCAAGTTGAGCAGACTGCCGCTGCATTCCTACGAACTGGGCGCGCTGCTGAGCAAAGCCAAGGCAAGCAAAGACCCGATGTCGCCCGAAATCAGTGAAGCCGACCTGCGCAAGTACTGGAAGCGGCTGCTGCCGGCTGGGCCGCGCAAGGCGTTGGTCAAGACCAAACCGCTGCGGCGCGAGTCGGAGGAATTCGGCAGCTGGTACGCGGTGGCACACTCGGCGGGCAAGACCTGGTCGGCGTGGTTCACGTTTCACAAGACCGAAGCCGGCTGGCGGTGGACGGGGACCGATAATGTGAGTCAGTAGGGCGTGCCGCGATGGGCCGCGAGCCCAAGCCCCCTACGGTAACAGCGTATCCCCGCGCTGCAACCCAGCAATCCGCGCAAAGGCACCGCTCTCCGGCTTCCAGGCCCCTGCCGCTTCAAACGGCGACGGCGGCGCCTGCGTCCGGTCGCGAAACAGCCAGCACTGCAGGTCACCTCGGCCCTTGAGCTGCACCGTGCCGCGCGGCTCCGGCGCAAACCCCTCGCCCAAAAGCGCCAGCGTCGCGTCGCTGACTTGTATCGCATCCGGCACGCCGTGCGACTCCAGGCGGCTGGCCAGGTTGACCGTGTCGCCCCACAGGTCGTATTGCAGCCGCCGCTGGCCGATGACGCCCGCGACCACCGGGCCAGAGTGGATGCCGATGCGCACCTGCAAGTCACGCCCAGACTCCAAGTTGGTCCACTTGACGACGTCGAGCATGTCGAGCGCAAGGTACAGCAGCGCCTTGGCGTGGTCCGGTCGCGACAACGGCAGCCCGGCGGCCACCATGTACGCGTCGCCGATGGTCTTGATTTTCTCCACGCCGTAGCGCTCGGCCAGCTTGTCGAATTCACGAAACAAATGGTCAAGCACCTTGACCAGCTTGTCCGGCCGCATCTGGCTGGCCAGCGACGTAAAGCCGACCAGGTCGGCAAACAGCACCGAGACCTGTTCGTGGCCATCGGCAATGGTGCCGGTGTTGGCCTTTAGCCGATCGGCAATGACGCCGGGCAGCACGTTGCGTAGCAGCGCGTCGACCTTGGCCCGCTCGCGGTCGAGCTCGCGTTGACCCAGGAAGGTGTCGCGCAGGCGGCGCTCAAAGAGCCAGCCGCCCGTGATGCCGATGACCATGGCGGCCACGTGAAAGAACAACTGTGCAGCGCGCAACGCCGATTCGCCGTCGCCCCACACGCCCTCGACCAGCACATAGCCGAGCAACAGGGCCCCAGAACTGACCATGGCGGTGTTCAAGCGCATGGCGAAAAGCACATACATGCCCAGTTGACACAGGATCATGCCACCGGTGACGTACAGCGTGTGAGCCGGGCCGGTACTGGCGAGCGCTACCGCCAAAACGCCGAGGCCGGCAAGGTTGATCCAGGCGCCGATGAGCTGGGGCAGACGCTGACGGACGGCGGACAGCCGCGTCGCGACCAGCAGTAGTACAGCAGGCAGCACGACGCCCAGGCGCACGGCGACGGCGATGTGCAGCGCTTCGGGCGCAATCGCAGCATCGAGCAGCAAGAACGACGCGTAGCAGGCCGCCCCAATGACCAACGCAACCCGCGACGGCCGCAGCGATTGTGCCAGATGGTACGCCCGAAACGAACGCTCGAGCTCCGGGTCGTCGAATCTGAGCTTGAGCTTGACGGGCACCAAATGCACGGTCACCAGCCAGGTGGATGACGGGCGTTCATCGTAGCTGGCGCACAGGGGCTTGTCACATTGCACGGCCGGCATTGCGGCGATTCGAGTCCGGACTTGAGCAGACCTCGCTAGCCGCCCATTGCCGCCATCCGCCGCGCCATCTCTTCGGGCGAGACGTCTTCGATGTGTGTCGATAGCGTCCACTTGTGCCCGAACGGGTCGCGCACCGTACCGGAGCGGTCGCCCTAGAACTGGTCGGCCATCGGCCGTTCGACCACCGCGCCAGCCGCGACCGCTTGCGCGAACACGGCGTCCGCGTCAGTCACATACAGGCAAAGCCCGGTCGCCGTGCCGCCGAGCGTCTTGGGGCTGACCGCGCCCATGTCGGGGAATTCGTCGGCGAGCATCACCATCGAGTCGCCAAAGCGCAGTTCGGCGTGGCCGACGCGACCGTCCGGCATCGGCATGCGCACAGTCTCGACCGCGCCCAAGGCGCGCACGTAGAAGTCGATGGCGGCGGCGCCGTCGTGGACGATGAGGTACGGGGTCACGCTGTGGTAGCCAGCTGGAATAGGCGAGACGGGCATGGGGCCTCCAAGGTGGGACGGCGAGTGTAGACCAGGTGCCCGGTCCAGATGCAAACGGTGGTCCCGCTTCGGCCCAACCAGGCGCAAAACACCTTGCCAGAACCCCGCATTTCGCTTACTCTTGCCGCCCCCCGGAAGGAGCTACAATGCCCCGCTCGACCCTACCCGTCGTCGCCTGCCTCACCGTGTCCGCGCTACTGTGTCTGCGTTGTACCAGCGAGGAGACCACCGCCGCACAAGAAGAAAACCTCACGCTCGGCGCCACCAGCTCGCTCGGCCCTGTGCCCAAGGGCAAGGCGACCAAGTTCCCGATCGTGCTCGGCCACGGCTTTGACGCCTCGCCCACCAACCGCTGGGGCTGGTACAAGCTCGCCGATGCCCTGCGCGCCGACGGCCACAAGGTCCACGTTGCGCAAGTGCCGCCCTACGACAGCGTCGAAGTCCGCGCCGCCGCGCTCGCCAAGCACATCGACCAGGCGCTGTCGACCCACGGCGCGACCAAGGTTCACCTGATCTCGCACTCGATGGGCGGCTTGGATGCGCGCTTTGTGGTCGGCAAGCTCGGCTACGGCGACCGCGTCGCCTCAGTCAGCACCATCAGCACGCCACACCGCGGCAGCCCGGTGGCCGATCTGGCGCTCAAGTTCCTGCCCGGCGACGGCAACAAATCAGCCAGCGACATGGTCAACCACCTGGCCAGTTGTTGGGGTCTTTCGTTTTCCGCGGTGGCGGGCGACAGCCACGTACGCGCAGCCATGCAGGCGATCTCGACGAGCGGTGCTTCGAGCTTCAACAGCACGGTCGGCAACGACAGCCGGGTGGTCTACCAGAGCTGGGCCGGGATCTCGTCGGTCGCAGGCATCAAGAACCCCAAAGACGTCACCGCCTGTGGCGCCGCGCTCGGCGAATTCAAGCGCGCCGACTTCATGGACGCCACGCTAGTGGCCGGCGCCAGCGTGGTCGCGGGCGGCTTTGCGCTGACGCCCAACGACGGCATGGTCACCGTCGACAGCGCCCGCTGGGGCAAATTCCGCGGTTGCATCCCGGCGGACCACCTCAACGAAGTCGGCCAGCCCAAGATGGATGCGCGCGACAAGTGGACTGGCTTTGACCACCTGCGCTTCTACCGTAATCTGGCGTTTGAGTTGGCGGCGGCGGGGATGTAGGCGAGTCTTGGTCCCTACTTCGCCACATACACAAACAGGTACCTCGGCCCGATGATGCCCTGCCCAAAGCAGTTGGCCGCCTCGAACGCGCAGCTGTTGTTGTTGACGGTCAGGTTCGCAATCGACTCATCGCAGCCGGCCACCGCCACCCACCAACTGCGCGCCAGGGCCGGGTTCTCGGCATCGGCTTTGAGCACGTTGTTGCCTTCCAAGTTGAAGTTGCTGTCGTAAATCAGCCCCGACTCGGTCTTGTTGGCCAGGCCGTAGGCAAACACGTTCTTCTTGATGTCGATGTAGCGCACCTGCCCCGCCTGCTTGCCGGATCCACAGGCGACCCGAATCTTGCTGAAATTCTTGTCGGCGCAGTCCAGGCCCCAGCCGGTCGGGATGTCTTCGGTGGTGGCCGTGTCGAAGTAGCCGGCGCACTGTAGCCAGCCGGTCGCCTTGAAGTCCGGCCCCAGTTGGCCCACGAAGCCATTGATGGTCGGCGGGCAGCCGTCGTCGGTCTGGCCATTGCAGTTGTTGTCCATGAAGTCGGCACAGAAGTCTTTGACCCCCGGATTGACCTTGAAGTCGTCGTCGTTGCAGTCACCGCCGCCACCGGAGCAAATCTGCGGAGTTACGCCAAACGGAATGGTCTTGCCGGCATCGCAGTAGTTGTCGCTGTCCTTGTCGCAGCCGTCGTCGATCTTGATGTTGCAGTCGTTGTCTTTGTTGTCGCAAATCTCAGCAGCCAACGGGTGGATGTCGGGATCCTTGTCGTTGCAGTCGCCTACGCCCTTGGTGCACTTGGGCGAAAAGCCGATGACCTTCAAGTTCTTGTTGCACACGCCGTCGCCGTCGTCGTCGCAGCCCTCGTCGACGAGGCCGCTGCAGTCGTTGTCGAGGTTGTCGCATGCCTCTTGAGTGGCGTAGTTGGCGTTCCAGTTGGCGTAGTGCTCGGCGCTGCACGGCAGCCACTGGCCGTTGCTGCACAAGCTGACCGGCTTCTTGCTGCTTTTGCACACGCCCAGGCTCTTTTCGCAGTTTTGCGGGTCTTCGATGATGAGATCGCCGTCGCTGGCATCGGTCTTGCCGTCGCAGTCGTCGTCTTTGCCGTTGCACGACTCCTTGGCGCTCGGGTACATGCTGCCAAACAGGTCGTCGCAGTCGCCGCCGCCCAATGGGCACACCTTGGGCTTGCCCGCCGTCGCCATGCCGTTGTCGCAGTAGCCGTCTTTGTCGTCGTCGCAGCCCTCGTCGATCTCACCGTCGCAGTCGTTGTCGAGGTTGTCGCAAATCTCGGCCTGTGGCTTGCCAGCGCTGGTCGAACAGACGGCTGCCGCGCCGTCGGGCGCGCACACGGTGGTGCCCGCGACGTTGCAGATGCCCTTGCCGTCGGTGCATGCCTTGCCCAAGTTGGGAAACAGCTCGTCAATGCCGCCCGCGCAGTTGTCGTCCACGCCGTTGCACAGCTCTTTGGCGCCCTTGAAGCGCTTGGGGTTGAGGTCGTCGCAGTCGCCCTCGCCACTCGGGCACGACTTGGGGGTGCCGATGACCGTCAGCTCGCCGTCGCACTGGCCGTCCTTGTCGTCGTCGCAGCCTTCGTCGATGGCGCCGTTGCAGTTCTGGTCGAGGTCGTCGCATTTCTCGACCGCGCCCGGCAGGCTGAGCTTGTCGTCGTCGTTGCAGTCGCCGCCGCCTTTGGGGCAGACCAGCGGAAAGCCGAGCGTGGCCATTCCGGCGTCGCAGTAGCCGTCGCCGTCGTCGTTGCAGCCGTCGTCGGCTTTGCCCGAGCAGTCGTTGTCCTTGTCGTCGCAGACCTCGACCTTGCTGTACGACGGCGCTTGCAGGGTGTAGTCCTGGTCGCTGCAGGCCAACCACTTGCCGTCCTGGCACAAGAGCGCCACCTTCTTGGCGCCAGCGCACACACCCTGCTGCTTCTCGCACAGCTGCGCGTCGTTGAGCAGCAGTAGCGGATCCTCGGCGTCCTTGAGCCCGTTGCAGTTGTCGTCGGCGCCGTTGCAAAGCTCCTTGGCGCTGGGATAGCGGCCGGCGTCTTTGTCGTCGCAGTCGCCAGCGCCCTTGGGGCACACGTTCTTGCCGGCCGGCTCAAACCCCATCGCGGCGTCGCAATAGCCGTCCTTGTCGTCGTCGCAGCCCTCGTCGGTCTGCCCATCGCAGTCGTCGTCGGCCGCGTTGCACAGTTCGGCCAGCGGCTTTTGGCCCACGCAGGTTTCGATGCCGCCTACGCAGATCGGCGTGCCGGGGCAGCTGTTGTCGCCGGACACAATCTTGCAACTGGCGCCCGCCACCGGCTCGTCGGTCTGACCGTCGCAGTCGTCGTCCTGGGCGTTGCAGACCTCGCCGGCCGGCGATTTGGCCGTGCACGGCGTCAGTTGCTTGCTCTGGCAGTGGCGCTTGCCGGTGCACGAACCGTCTTTGCCGGACTTGCTACACTTGGTCTCGGCCTTCTCGTTTTCAAAGCGGTCGGTGCAGTTGTCGTTGAGTTTTTCGGCCACGCACTGCTTGGCGGCCTTGCCGTCGACGCTTTTGATGGGCTTACAGGCAAACCCGGTCGGGCACTTGTCGGTCTTGGCGCAGTCGCTGCCGCAGAACGCGCCCTCTTCGCCGGCCGGAACGCAGACGTCGCCGATGCCGATCGGCGCCTCGCCGACCTGGGTCTTGCAGTCAAAGTCGCCGCTGCACGGCCGACCGAGGTTGGGCGACAGCGGCAGGCAGCCGAACACCGTGTCTGGTGCGCCCGCGATCTGCAGGCATCCCCAGCCCTCTGGGCACTGCAGATTGCCGCCGCACGGCCCCGAGCACACCTTCTGGTCGCGCGTCGGCGTGCAGATGCCGACCGCGCATTGGTTGTCGGCGCTACACGGCGATCCGCACTCGCCGGGCGAGGGCGCTGCGAGGTTGCACGCCGGCTTGACGTTGTTGACGTCCAAGAGCGGCGCATCGGGACCGGCGTCGGTCAGCACCACGTCGAAGCTGACGAGGCCATCCACCACCGCCCCAGCGTCAGCGGCGCTGGCGTCCGCAGCACTCGCCGTGTCGTCGCCGGGCGCGGCTGCTTCCGCGCCGGCGGTGTCTGGCAGGGTTGCCACCGTGTCCGCGGTCGCTCCGCCGCTGTCGCACGCGCACGCAAAGGCCGCCAGAGTCACAATGGCCAGGCCGCGAACAAGGGTCGTCATGGATTGGGTCACCAGGCCGGCAAAGCGCCAGCGTCAGGCGGCGCCAGCACCCGGTGTGGGCGAGAGCGCAACGCGCCGGCACAGGTTAGCGAGTGTGTAGGGCCGTGGGCAAGCGTGCAGCGGTCGCGCTACTGGCAGGCACCGGCAGAGCACGTTCCGCCCGGACACTTGGCGCCGTCTGCCAGCGTCGCGTACACACAGCCTTTGACGTCGAGACAACCATCAGCGGTGCACGGGTTGCCGTCCTGACAATCCTTGGGCAGGGTCTTGCCGCACAAGCCTTCGGTCCCGCACAGCAAGATGCCCCACGGGTTGGCGCGGCCGATCACCATGTCGGTTTCCGCGCCACCCGCCGGAGCGACGCCCGCGATCACGGCCCCGCCGTCTGGCAGCCCAGCGCCGGCGGCGACCCGCTGGTTGCCCACCAGCGCCTGGCTGCGCTGGTACTGGTAGTTGCCGAAGGTGTCGACCCGCACACCGAGAAAGTCTTCACCGGAGCCAGTGCCGAAGTCCACGTAGCCGAACAGCATGTATCCGGTCGCGTCGCCAACCATGCCGAGCGCATGAGCGTTGAAACTCTGAGCGTATTGGAACTGCGCCGTCAGCTTGCCGACGCCGTCGGTCGCCACCCACCAGAACTGGGGCTTGCTGATGGCGGACTGGGTGGTACCGACCATGACCAACCCCGCGCCGCTCGGCAGCACGGCCACCAGTTGCGAGTCAACAAAGGCCGCGCCGTATTGTTGTTGCCAGGTTTGCTTGCCATCCAGGCTCGTGCGCACGGCGAAACCCCTGGTCTTGCCGTCGCCGTGGACAAAATCGCCAACCAGCACGTAGCCGTCGCTCAGCGCGGCCAGACCGCGAGCTTGCGCAAAGGTCGCGACAGGATAGGTGACCTGCATGCCCGTTGCGCCACTGGCACCGGCCGTCATCAAGAGCGGCACGCGCGTCGTGCCATTTTCGCGGTAACCGGCCGCCGCCACTGTCGCCTCGGACGGCACCGCGACCGCCAGCAGCACTTCGTCGTCGCCCGTGCCCTGGCCCAGTTGCCACAGCTTCTTGCCCTTGCCGTCCACGGCGAGCAGCAGCCCGTCGCGTTGACCGCCGGGCTCCGCGCTGGTCATACCGGCGACAACCACCGCCTCGCCAAATACAGCCGCGCCAAAGGCTGCGTCGTCACCCGGACCGTCCAGGTATAGCTCCCACAGCTTGGGGCCGTCGACGTCGTGGGCGATGACGCGCCCTGTGAAGTCCTTGCCGCCAGCCGAGCGCGTGCCGGCGAATACGGCGACGCTGCCGAGCACGGCGGCGCCGCGGCCCTCGCTCTGCCCGCCCAGGCCGTAGTAGTGCTGCCACATGCTTGCGGTGCCCTTGCATAAGCCCGCGCCAGTGCACTTTTCGCCGCTGCTGCAAGCGTTGCCGTCGTCGCAGGTGGCGCCGGTATCCGGCACGTTAACGCAGCCCGTCTTGGCGTCGCAGGTGTCCTTGGTGCAGGGGTTGTCGTCGTTGCACAGCACAACGCCGCCGGTGCAGGTGCCGGCGCCACAAATGTCGCCAGTCGTGCAGACATTGCCATCGTCGCAAACGGTCGAGGGCGCGACGGCGATGTTGGTGCACTTGCCGTTGAGCTTGTTGCAGGCGTCGGTGGTGCAGGTGTTGGCGTCGTCGCAGCTCGCGTTCTGACCGCTGCAGCTGCCGTTGACGCAGGTGTCGGCCGCAGTGCACAGGTTGTTGTCGTTGCACGGCCCTGGCGCAGGCAGCGATTCGCAATTCGCGGTCACCGGGTTGCACGCGTCGACCGTGCACGGGTTGCTGTCGTTGCAGACCTGCTTGGCGCCGGCGCACCCGCCATTGGCGCAGCCATCGCCATCGGTGCAGGGGTCGCCGTCGTCGCACAGTGTGCCACCCGGTGGGTTGACACAGCTGCCGCTGACCGGATTGCAGCCGTCGCTGGTGCACGGGTTGTTGTCGTTGCAGGTCTGCGCAACGCCCGCACAGGCACCATTCTGGCAGACGTCGGCGCCGGTGCAGGGGTTGTTGTCGTTGCACCCCAGGCCATCTTGCGGCACAGACACGCAACCGAGCTTGATGTCGCAAGCATCAGATGTGCAAAGCAGGCCATCGTTGCAGGTCTTTGCGATGCCTTTGCACACGCCAGAACCGTCGCACGCGTCGTTTTCGGTGCACACTTGGCCGTCGTCGCACGGCGATCCGCCCTGAGGTTGATGCACACAGCCGACTTTGGTTTGGCACTGGTCGAGCGTACACGGATTGGTATCGGTGCAGTCGGCCAGCGGGCCCGCCTTGCACGCACCGGCCGAACACAAGTCGTCGACGCTACACGGGTCGCCGTCGTCACACTGCAGGCTGTTGGCCAGGCCCTTGCAGGCGCCGCCCGAGCACCCATCACCGCTGGTGCACAGGTTGCCGTCGTCGCACTTGGCGGCGTTGGTAACACTCTGGCAGCCGACTTTGGGGTCGCAAGCCTCGGTCGTGCACGGATTGCCGTCGTCGGCGCACGCTTTGGGCGGCCCGCCCTTGCACGCTCCTACGGTACACTTGTCACCGGTCGTGCAAGAATCGCCGTCGTCGCAGCCGTCGCCATTGAGCGGCAGGTGGCTGCAGCCTTTGGCCCCTGAGCAGCCGTCATTCGTGCAGGGGTTGTCGTCGGCGCACGACACCACCGCGGCGCCCTGGGTCGGGATGCAGTGGCCCGCTGAGCAAGCGCCTGGCTTTACGCCCGTTTTTTCGCAGGCCGCAACGCAGAAACTGGCCGCTGCGACGGTCACGCTCTGGCAAGCGCCATCCTGGCAGGTGGTGGCGCGGCAACCGTTGTCGGGGGCTTCCAACTGGCAGTCGGCATCGGCCTTGCAGGTGACCCGGGAGATCGGCTTGCACTTGTTTTGAATGCAGATGCCGGCGCCGCACTCTGCCGCGATCGTGCACGATTTGCTGCACGCGCCGACGTAGCAAACGCCGCTCTGGCACTCCTCGTCTGCCGCGCACGTGGCGAAGAACGCCCGCCGCGGCGCCGCCTTGCTAGCGCAACCGCCCATGACCGCGCACGCTGCCACCACCCATACCTGGTAGCAGCGAACGCGGCGCGGGTGGTTCATGCCTGGGCCTGCTTTGTGCACGGCGCCGTCACCGGCCGCCGAGCCGGCCGCGCTTGCCTACTTGCACGCGGTGCAGTCGACCTTGATGGCGTAGTCGGCACTGGCATTCTGGTAGCCGTCGACGACAAAGAAGTACTTGTTGCCCTTGGTGACCGCGACCGTCTTGGTGGCGGTGTTGCCGAGCATCAGCGCGTGCGAGGTACAGGCCGCAGGGCCGCAGGGCTTGCTGCCGTCCAGAATAAACAGGTCCAAGAAGCCGCTGGAGAACGCACCCGTCCGCGTGACCGTCACTTTGACGTTGCCGGTGCAGGTCGCGGTGTAGTCGTAGGTGTACTCCGGGCCGCCATAGTTGTTGACGGTGCCGTCGGCGCAGCTCCAGCTGGTGATGAGATCGGTGCTGCCCGGGTTGCTGTTGTTCCAGTTGTCGGTGTCGCCACACATCAGCGTGTAGTCGTCCTTGCACTGCGGCACCGGCGCTGCGCAGGCCGGATCCTTGGCGCAGTCGGTGTCGGCGCAGTCGGTCTTGCCGTCTTTGTCGTCATCGAGCTTGTCGGCGCACTTGGCCTCGGTGGTCGGCAAGCAGGCGCAGGCGAACTTGATGTTGTAGGTGCCGGCAAAGTTGTTGTAGCCGTCGACGACGATGTTGTACTTGCTGCCCTTCTTGGCCTGGAAGGTCAGCTTGGCGGTGGTGCCGCTCATCAGCGTGTGCTGCAGGCAGCTGGTGCCGCCGCAAACCTTGGCGCCGTCGAGCACGAACAGATCCAAGAATCCGGAAGCCGGCGCCGTCTTGGTCAGCGTCACCGTGACTGCGCCGTCGCAGGCGGCGACGTACTCGTAGGTGTACTCGGGGCCGGTCTCATTGCCCTGCGATCCGTCGGCGCAGGTGTAGCTGTTGACCGCCTTGGTGCTTCCGCTGCCCGAGTTGTTGAAGCTGTCGCTGCCGCCGCAGGCCGCGGTGAAGTCCTTGGCGCACACACAACCGGTCTTGCCGGCACAGTCGGTATCGGCGCAGTCGGTCTTGCCGTCCTTGTCGTTGTCGACTTTGTCGGCGCATAGGGCCTCGACGCCCGTTGCGCAGGCGACGTCCTTGGCGCAGTCGGTGTCGGCGCAGTCGGTCTTGCCGTCTTTGTCGTCGTCGAGCTTGTCCGCGCACTTGGTCTCGGTGGCCGGCACCACGCAGGCGGCGTCTTTGGCACAGTCGGTGTCGGCGCAGTCGATTTTGCCGTCTTTGTCGTTGTCGACCTTGTCGGCGCACGACAGCTCGGTCTGCGTCGCGGCGCAGGCCAGGTCCTTGGCGCAGTCGGTGTCCGCGCAGTCGGTCTTGCCGTCCTTGTCGTCGTCGAGCAGGTTGCCGCACTTGGTCTCGGTGACCACCGGCGGGCCGCACTTGCAGGTGGTCTTGATGCTGTAGTTGCCGCCAAAGTTCTGGTAGCCGTCGACGACGATGTTGTATTTCTGGCCGTTCTTGATGGGCACGGTCTTGGTGGCGGTGGTGCCGGCCATCAGCGCATGGCCGATGCAGGCGCTGCCGCCGCAGGTCTTGCCGGCGTCGAGCACGAACAGATCCAAGAAGCCCATGCCGGCCGCTGTCTTGGTGACCGTCACGGTCAGGTCGCCGTCGCAGTTGGCGGTGTAGCCGTAGGTGTACTCGCTGCCGGTCTCGCTGCCGACCGTGCCGTCGCTGCACACGTAGGTGCTGATGGCCTTGGTCGAGCCAAAGCCCGTGTTCGACCACGAGTCCTGACCGCCGCAGCCCAGCGGATAGTCGGGCTTGCAGATGCAGGCGCCAAGACCCGAGCAGTCCGGGTCGGCGCAGTCGACGAGCTTGTCGCCATCGTTGTCCAGCTTGTCGCCGCACAGCGTCTCGGTCTTGACGGCGCAGGCGGCATCTTTGGCGCAGTCGCTGTCGGCGCAGTCGGTCTTGCCGTCCTTGTCGTCGTCCAGCTTGTCGGCACACTTGGTCTCCGTGGCCGTCGCGGCGCACGCCAGGTCCTTGGCGCAGTCGGCGTCGGCGCAGTCGGTCTTGCCGTCCTTGTCGTCATCCAGCTTGTTGACGCAGTTGCTCTCGGTGCCGGTGGCGCTGCACGCCGGGTCGAGCGCGCAGTCACCGTCGTTGCAGTCGATGAGCTTGTCGTTGTCGTTGTCGAGCTTGTCGGCGCAGTTGGCTTCGGTGCCGGTCGCGGCGCAGGCGAGGCTGGTGTCGCAGTCGGTGTCCAGGCAGTCGACCTTGCCGTCCTTGTCGTTGTCGACCTTGTCGACGCACGACGTCTCGTTGGTGGGCGCGCAGGCCAGATCGGCGGCGCAGTCGGCGTCTTTGCAGTCGACCAGCGTGTCGCCGTCGTTGTCGACCTTGTCGGTGCAGTTCAGTTCTTTGCCGCCCGCGCAGCCGCAGCCGACCTTGAGCGAGAAGTCCGCCGTAAAGCCCTGATAGCCATCGACGACCACAAAGTACTTCTGGCCCTTCTTGGCCTGGATGGTCTTGGTGGCTTGGGTGCCCGACATCAGCGCGCGGCCGATGCACGAGCTGCCAGCGCAGCCCTTGGCAGCGTCGAGGATGAACAAGTCGAGGAACCCGGCTTTGGTGGTGTTCTTGACCAGCGTCACGGTCAGCGGCCCGTCGCACTCGGCAGTGAGCGCGTAGGTGTACTCCGGCCCGGTCTCGCCGTTGGCCTTGCCATCGGTGCCACAGTCATAGCCGCTGATCGACTTGGTAGAACCGGTGCCGCTGTTGTTGTTCTTCTCGGCCGCGCCGCACACCAGGTTGAAGTCGTCGACGCAGGCGCTGGCCTGGCACGCGAGATCGACCTTGCAGTCGGCGTCGGCGCAGTCGGTCATGCCATCTTTGTCGTCGTCGAGCTTGTCGGCGCACTTGGTCTCTTTGCCCTGGCATGCAGCGTCTTTGGCGCAGTCGGCGTCGGCGCAGTCGATCTGGCCGTCAGCGTCGTTGTCAGCCTTGTCGTTGCAAGCGGTCTCGATCTTGGGCGGCGTGCACTGCTTCTTGCACACGCTGGCCACGGCTTCGACGCACAAGTTGTCCCACGCTGTGTTGCAGCAGAAGCTGTCGGCCTTGCACACCATGTCGGCGCAGGGATCGCAGGTGGCCTTGAGCGGCGTGGCGCTCTCCTTGCAGACGTCGCAGGTCACCTTGCATGCGGCGTCGGCGAGGCAGTCCGAGTCATTGCAGTCCACGAACTTGTCGCCGTCGTCGTCGGCCTTGTTGGTGCAGTTGGTCTCTTTGGCCGTTACCTTGCAAGCGGCGTCGTTCTTGCAGTCGCTGTCGGCGCAGTCGAGCGACCCGTCTTTGTCGTCGTCGAGCTTGTTGGCGCAGAAGGTCTCGGTGGTGGTCGTCACCGCGCAGGCCAACTCCGCATTGCAGTCGTTGTCAGCGCAATCCGTGAGACCATCGGTGTCGTCGTCCTTGGTGTTCTTGCAGTCCAGTTCCTTGGGCACCTGCTTGCAGGCGGCGTCTTGCGCGCAGTCGCTGTCGGCGCAGTCGACCTGACCGTCCTTGTCGTCATCGATCTGGTCGGTGCAGTTGGCCTCTTTGATGGGCTGCAGGCAGGCGGCGTCGGTCGCACAGTCGTTGTCCTGGCAGTCGGTCTGGCCGTCGCCGTCTTCGTCGACCTTGTCGGTGCAGGCAATCTCGTTGGTCGGCTTTAAGCACGCCGCGTCTTGCGCGCAGTCGCTGTCGGCGCAATCGACGGCGCCGTCCTTGTCGTCGTCGGTCTTGTTGGTGCAGTTCTTCTCGCTGGTAACGTTGGCGCACTCGGCGGCGTTGGCGCAGTCGTTGTCGCCGCAGTCGGTCTGGCCGTCGCCGTCGTCGTCCTTGCCGTCGCCGCAGGCAGTCTCGCTGGTGTTGCAGGTGTTGTTGCCGCCCTTGCAGGCGCCGTCGGCGCAGGTGTCGTCGGCGGTGCACGGGTTGCCGTCGTCGCAGTAGGCGGTGTTGTTGGTGGCCACGCAGCCGCTGGCCTTGTCGCACTTGTTGTCGGTGCAGGGGTTGCCGTCGTCGCAACTCTTGGGCTTGCCGCCTTCGCAGTTGCCAGCCGAGCACGCTTCGGCCTCGGTACAGGCGTTGCCGTCGTCGCATGCCTCGCCGTCGGCCTTGGGCCCAGCCTTGCAGGTGCCAGTGGCGGTGTCGCACACGGCCCGCTCGCAGACCTTGAGACCGTCGAGCTTGCAGTCGTCGTCCTTGGTGCAGCCGCCAGGCGGCGTGTCGGCGATGGCGTCGACGCTGTCGTCCACCGACCCGACGTCGCTTGGGCTGGTTTCGGCGCCGGTCGCGCCGTCCTTCTTGATGTCCGTGGTCTTGCCGTCGCCCATGTTGACCGCGGCGTCCGAGCCACTGGTGTTGCCGCCGCCGCCGCCGGTGCCGGCCGGCTGGACAGGGTCGCTACAAGCGCCGACCAAGGCGACCAGGGTCGCGGCGGCGGCAAGGCTTAGGGGCTTGAACAAACGAAACGTGCGCATGGAACAACTCCGAAGCGGGGCGCGGCCATGCCGCGCGCCAGACGATCAATGCAACTGAGGAACTAGTGCCAGGCTTTGGCTTTCGGGGCACCCAGGCCATAGGCGGCAACGGCCTGGCGCAGGAAGAACGGCAGCTCCACGTAGCTCTGCAGCTTCATGCAAGCCCCGTTGGAGGTGCACTTGCACCCCTTGTTGATCTTGGCAGCGCAAGTCGCCGTAGCGTCGTAGCCCGGGTCGTACTTGACCAGCGCCTGACCGTCGGCGCCGAGCACCGGCAGCAGCCAGTCCGGCTCGCCATCGCCGTTCAGATCCGGGCCGGGCGTGGTCTCGTAGGCCTTGGCGAGCAGCTCGTTGGCGTGCTGCAGCACCCGCGCCGCAATGCCCTTTTCGACCACCTTGCCAAACAGGGTCTCCCTGCCATAGGTGCGCGCGATGAACACCTTGCCGGTGGGATCGTGGAATTCGATGCGCGAGGCGTAGGTCGGCGACGCGTCCTCGCCCATCTCGTAGACCCGCATCATGTCGAGCCAGTTCTGCTTCTGGTTCTCGGGCAGGTAGAGCATCGTCCAGGCGATCAGGAACTTCTGCTGCTCCCAGCCGATCTGGCTGTCGACAGGTGCCGTGTCGGCCACGTTCTGCGCGCCAAACGCTGCCTGCAACTCCGAGCCCGCGCTCTGGCAGATGGTCGAACCGGGCCCGGGGAAGCACGCCTTGGGCGTGGCGCCGATCCAGCTGGTCCAGCCCAACGGCTGCTGCGGGTACTGCTCGGCGTCGACCGGCACGTCGCCCTTGGCGTTGACGGCCACCCGCGGGCCCTTGAGGGCTTCGTCGCCGGTCAGCGCGTTGGCCATCATCCGGCGGTAGGCATCCGGGAACAGGTCGGCCATCGACACCGAGCGGTAGCGCGCGTCGGTGAAGTCGCCGAGCGACGAGCTGATGAAGTTGTCGACCGACTCGGTCAGCAGCATCGAGACGTACATCTTGTCGTAGTACGACCCGGCGTTCATGGTGTACTCGGCATCGTACTCGCCCTTGTCGTCGGCCAGTTGGTTCTCGACCAGCTTACCGCCGTAGGCGACGTTGCCGAAGTAGCCGGTCGCGCCATTGGGGATATTGAAGGCGGTCGGCTTGGCGGCATTGCTGACTTTGCTCTCCAGCGAGCGCATCACGCCCTGGTCATCCTTGAAGTGCGGTCCCGGCTCAGGGCGCGCCAGCAGCCGACCAAAGTGGTCGAAGACCATGCCGGCGGCCAGCATCGGGCTTGGAAAGAAGTTCTTGGCCGCATATGCCCACAGCTCATCGGCGTCGGTCTGCGCCTCTTCGGCGACCGACCGGTAGATGTTGCGGTACAGGCCCAGGCCCTTGGCGCCGTCGCGCATCTTCTCGTTGTAGCGACCCAGCGTCCGGTTGGCAGCGCCCTTGACCGAAAAGCTTTTGCGGCCGCGGCGGTAGTTGTCGAACACATGGCCGACTTCTTGCATCGTGATAAAGAAGTTGAAGATCTCGTATTGGTCTGCGCCGTTGTCGTGACGGTACACGCTGGCGTTGCCCAGGTCGGCCCAGCGGTCGGTGGCGAAGCCGTAAGGCACGCGCACGCGGCCCTGCGGGTCGACGCCCGGGCCGGCGCGGTAGTTGGTCGCTTCGCTGGCGTTGGCCTGGCGCAACGAATTCCACGGCACGTAGTCGACCTTTTGTGACTTGCACTTGGTGGTGGTGCCATTGACGTTGACCAGCAGGCCGTCGAGCAGCGGACTCCACGCGCCGTCGGTCGCTTCGTTCCACCGTGCCGGCTTGTACTGGTTGACGTCTTCGACCGCCGCGCAATCATTAATGAGCGCGTAGTTCTTGTTCAACTGTGAGTAGTGAATGTCGGCGCCGTTGTACTTGGGCTGCAGACCCAGGATGCCGCCGAAGTTGTCCATCTTGGTCAGCGCACCCTTGCCGCGCGCCTGGTTCGAACGGTATTTCTCGTCGTCGTACACGGCCACTGTGTCGCCGTAGAACATGCGCGCCGCGGCGAAGTCGTAGGCGCCCAGGCCGAGCAGATCCTGGGTGGTCTCGCCCGCGTAGTCCATGACCGACGAGTGCATCCACAACCAGATCATGTTGTCGCGCTCTTCTGTGGTTACCGGGTCGAACCAGCGCGGGCCTACGCAGGTCGAACCATCTTTGGTCAAGCTGTTGCACGACTTGGTGTTGGCGCCGTCGCTCGTCCGCAACTGCCAGTATTGTGGCCGGAAGTTCATAGCATCTGACGAACTGATGAAGTTGTGGCGCAACCCGATGCTGTGGCCCATCTCGTGGATGATGACTGCGTAATGGGCTTTTTGCGCCAGGTACTGCTTCATGCGGTCAGCGCGCTTCTGCTGCACATCTTTGCTCTGGGTCGGGTCGAACTTGCCAAACTTCTCTTGCAGGACCTGGCCCAGTCCGGCAATCGACAACGGCGCATCCTGCATTTCCATGATGCACGCGCCGCGCTCGGCCAGCGCCGTCTCGCGCATGCGCCGGAACTCGCGCTGCACGCTCGGGTTGCCGCCCCGCAACGGCGACGAGAGGTTGAGCACGCCTTGGCTCATCGGCAAGCCGCCCAGGCCGTGCAGGTGCTGCACGTGCTCAGTCATCAACGACGCCTCAAAAGCGCTGCCCTGGGCCTGCTGGCGGCGCGCAGCGTAAAGCGGCGCGTTGACCGACACGGCGCCGTCGGCTGCCGTCACGTACTCCAGCTTCTCTTTGACTTTGGCTGCCAGTTCGATGGCCTTGGGGTGGTCCTGCGCGAACTTCTCGGCCTGGGCGTCGCTCATGCGCATGCCCGCCGCGTCCCCGACCTGCTCGTCCACCTGCTCCGAGGTCAGGTGACCCAGCGCGCCGTGCTGCGAGGCTGCGACCGCCGCGCTCGACCAGTCGCGAATGTAGGTGCCGTTGGTGATCTCCTCGGTCTTGAGTTCTTTGGCGATGTAGCGCGCCTGATCGACCATGCCCTGGCTGAACAGGTCGTTGACGTGCGTCCAAATGTTGATGCTGGCCGATACCACCTCGCCCGACAGCGGGTCATCGGCATCGACCATGATGCCCCACGGCGATGGCGTCTGCGGGGCGATCATGGCGTTGACGGCGTGGTAGCGCAGGTCGCCGCGGCGCGCGTGCACGGCCTCACCGCAGCGCTTGACGGTCGGCCAGTCACCCGAAAGGCGTGCCTGTGCACAGGCATTGGCGGTCCAGGTCGGCGGCAGCCGCGCGTCTTTGGGCGCGCACAGCGCCGGATCGCCAGCCTCGACCGGGCTGTGGCACAACACGACCATTTCCGGCGCCTTGGCCACGGCGATGATGCCAGCGTCCAGGCCGCGCTTCTTGCCCAGCGTTTCAGCGAGCGCCGTGCATTTGGCTTCATCCTGCTTGTTGTCTTTGTAGGCCAGGCCATGCCGGCAGTCGTCCACTTCGCGCGCCAACTGCACCAGATCCCAGTGGTCTTCCTGTTGACCGCGGTACATCGGGTATTTGGTCGCGCACTCGTTCTTCTTGCCCTCCTGGTCCTTGGCAAGCGCCGCACATTCAGCGTACTTGGCCGTCACGACCGCAGTGCGCATGGCGACGTCCCACTCGTGGGTCGCGTCTTCGGTGGCGCCAAAGAAGTCCTGGCTGCTGCCGCTGGCGTAGTACCACACCACTGGCTTCTCTTTGCGGTCCTTGTACGGCAGCGTACAGCGCTGCTTGAAGGTGTCGCAGCGCGAACCGGCGCCTGCGGCCTCGCACTCGTCAGCGGTGCCGTTCTTGTCGGCGTCGCGGTTGGGGTCACCGCCGTAGGGCGTGCCGATGCACGACTTGTCGGCGCACTTGTCCTGCGGGACGAAGCACTTGATCGCGCCCAGCATCTTGGCGGGATCCTTGTAGTAGTGGCTGCGCTCCCACACGTTGTACTTGTCGGCGAAGCGGTGCCAGCGATCGTCGGTCATGCCGTAGCTGCGGGCATAGCCGTTGCGCTCGGTGGTGAAGATGCCGTAGGCCTGAAAGCGATAGCCGTCGTACTCGATGGGCTCGAAGTCGGTGTCCTGAACGCGCTTGAACGCCTGGCGAACGGTCAACTCGACGGGGTTGCAGTTGCCCGCAGGTTCGGTGCCGCCGGCGAACTCGGGCGGCAACATGCAGGCGGGGAACTTGTCGATGCCCCAGCCCAGGTGAGACAGATCGATGAGCTTGGGCCGCGCAAACGCCTTGTTGGTGATGTCGAAGTAGCTACCGTCCTTGGCGAAAAACGGCGCGTTCTCGTCGTTGGGGTCGTTGATGTCAAACGCCATCGACTCGTACTGCACGCCGCCATAGATGCCGACCATCGACAGGGTGTCAAAGTCGTAGCTGTCTGTGTTCAGGTTGCGGCTCCAGTCGACGCGCATGTAGCGGCGCTCGAACCACGGCCGGTCGACGCCGTTTTCTTCCAGCACGTTCAGCTCTTCGCCGGTGGTCGAGTTGTAGCTCTTGCGGATGTCGAAGTGCGAGGTGATCGGGTACGCGCAGACGATGACGCCGTCGTTGGTGGCCTTGCCGGCGCCCTTGCCGTCAGTGCCCTCGATGCGCTCGTACGCTAATCGGCCGATGAGCAGGTTCTGGGTGATCTGGAACTTGATGCGCGACAACGGCTGCGCGTAGGTCGACGTGAACAGGCCGTCTTGCGAGGCGCCGTAGCCGACGTCGATAAGCGTGGCCTGCGCGTAGTACTCCGGGTTGTCCTTGGCGTCGGCCAAGTCCTTGCCCACGAACAGGGTCTTGTCCAGCGCATACGGCTGCACCCGGTTAATCGGCGGGCGCTCTTCGGCGCAGCCCCAGGCCGCGATCGCAAACAGGCCGAGGATCAGGGCGGGGCGAACGCGGTGCAGCATGTGGGCCTCTGGATGAGCGCTTTGATTTCAGGATGTTGGCACCAACGGGTGCCACATGGACGGCGCTTGCGCGGTGGGACCTGGCGGCACGCAACGGCCCTGCATGATCGGTTTCGGCGCCCCATTAGGGCGACGTTTTTCCTAGCATGTCAGGACGTTCGGCGTCGCCTCCGCTGCAACCGACCCCATTTTGGGGCGGCAAAGGATAGCGGCGGACTTTGCGGCGACAACTCGAAAAGCAGACCCGGCCGGGCAAGGTTGTATCCGGGCGCGCCGCGCAGAGGAATAACGCTTGCGCTATCGCAGGTTTGCGCGCAGTGTGAAGTTTTGTGTTGTTCGCGACCCGCCGGGGTCAGTTGCCGCCGTTGCGCCCGTAGAGCATGCGCGACCCGGCGTCGAGCGTAGCCAGCAGCGCATAGCGGCGCTGTGCGGGATCGAGCACGAACACTGCGCCGTTGGGGGTGTCCAGTCGCACCCAGGCGTGCGAAAACCAGCCAGACACGAACTTGCGCTCGAGCGACACCTTGCCCTGCAGCCAACCAGCGTCAATCAAGCGCTCCAGCACCGCGCCTACAAAGCACACCTGATGGCGGCACACTCCGCCCTTGGCGGCCAGGAACACGTCGAGGTCGATGGGCTCGTCGGGGCGCAGAAAGCCTTGTTTGTCCAGACGCTTGACCACCTGCTCGTCGTACGGCATGTGGTCTTCGACCAGTTCCGCCACTTTGGACAGCACCTGGGTGCGCAACTCAGCGCGGGTCTCGTCGGCGGTGTGGCCGGTCTGCAAACGCTCTAGCCACAGGTCGTAGACCTTGCGCAGCAAGCTGCCAGGGCGCCGCATGTCGACTACGATCGCCTCGCGCGGCTTGCGTCCCAGGTAGACACCGCCGTCGATGCGGGTCTCGCCGCCGATGATCCGCCAACCGTGAAACCACCCGAACGGCGCGTCGGGATCGCCCTCGCCGGGCTGCAGGGTGCCGTCGGCCGCCAGGCGCATGACCAGGATGTCGGTATTGCCGCTTTTGGCGCGGTCAAACCCGCGATCATCCGCCAGCGCCACAGGCGTTGTCAGGGCTTCGGCTGGCAAGGCCTGGCGGTTGTGGGCGGTGTCATCGTCGGCGGGGTTGGCGTCGGAGTCGGCGGGGCCGGCCTGCAAGATCCGCGACGCGTGCGCCGTCCATGCGGCGATGCGCGACTGCAGGTCGGCGGTTCCCGGAGGCGCGGAGGGGCTATCGGCCTGGGTGCGCATGCCGCCAAGGTTGCCCGTTTTCTCAGTGGGCGTCCAACCGCTGTGCG
>SXRM01000112.1 GCA_005792545.1 Pseudomonadota bacterium
GACGTTGTGGTGCGACTTGATGGTCGCCGACGGTCCGCGAAACGACACCGACTCGATGACGTCGGGGTAGAGCGTGCCCTGTGCCAACAGCTCGCACGGCTTGTCCAGCTCGCGCAGCGTCGACTCAAACACGTCGATGAACAGGCCGCCGATGATCTTGCGCTTGCGCTCGGGGTCGGTCACGCCGTCCAGCGCCGACAGGAACAGGTCCTGCGCCTGCGCCGTATGCAGATCCACACCCAGGCCGTCGCCTAGGATCTGCTGCACTGCCGCGGCCTCACCTTGGCGCAAAAGGCCATTGTCCACGAACACGCAGTGCAGCTGCGGGCCAATCGCGCGCTGCAACAGCGCCGCGGTGACGCTGGAATCGACGCCACCAGACAGCGCGCACAGCACCTGGCGGTCGCCAATCTGCTGCCGCAACGCCGCTGTCGCCGCCTGCACGAAGCCGGCCATGGTCCAGTCGCCAGGGCAGCCGCAGCAATCGCGCACGAAATGGCCCAGGATGAGCGCGCCCTGCCGCGTGTGCACGACCTCGGGGTGAAACTGCACGCCGTAAAGGTGCCGGCTCGCATCGCCCATGCCGGCCAACGCGCCATCGGTGCTGTGGGCCAACGCCTGGAAGCCCGGCGGCAATTGCGCGACGTGGTCGCCGTGGCTCATCCATACTGGCTGCGTCGCGTCCAGACCGGCCAGCAGCCCAACCCCGGTTGGGTGCACCTGCAGCAGTGCATGGCCGAACTCGCGGGTCGTGCCCGGCGCCACTGCACCACCGAGTCCCTGCGCCATCGCCTGCATGCCGTAGCAAATGCCGAGCACCGGCACGCCCAGGCCCCACACCGCCGGACACGGCGGCGCATCGGCGTCGTACACCGATGACGGCCCGCCCGACAGGATGATGCCCGCCGGCCGCCACGCCGCGATGTCCGCGGCCGATCGGGTGCACGGCCAGATCTCGCAGTAGACCTGCAACTCGCGCACCCGGCGCGCAATCAGCATGGTCGTCTGCGAGCCGAAGTCGACGATCAGGATGCGATGTGACATCTGGGCCTACTGCGCCGCGGCCAGGGTCTGGCGCAGGCCGTCGATGGTGCGCACCAGGCCCTGGGCCAGCGCCACGGTCGGCTGCCAGTCCAGGTCGCGCCGCGCGCGCGAGATATCCGGGCAGCGCCGGGTCGGGTCGTCCTGCGGCAGCGGCAGGTAGGTCACCTGCTGCGGACCCAGCAGCTTTTCGACCTCGCTCACCAGTTCGGCGATAGTGAACTCGCTCGGATTGCCGAGGTTGTAGGGCATGTGGTCGCCGCGCGCGAGTACGCGCACGATGCCCTCGACCAGGTCGTCAACGTCGCAGAAGCTGCGGGTCTGCCGGCCATCGCCGAACACGGTCAGCGGCTCTTGGAGCAGCGACTGCACCACAAACGCCGTCACTACCCGGCCGTCGCGCGGCTTCATCCGCGGGCCGTAGGTGTTGAAGATGCGGATGATGCGGGTGTCCACGCCGTGGGTGCGCTGGTAGGCCATGGTCGCCGCCTCGGCGTAGCGCTTGGCCTCGTCGTAGACGCTGCGCGGACCGGTGCAAGACACGTTGCCCAGGTAGTCTTCAGTTTGCGGGTGCCGTAGCGGGTCGCCGTAGATCTCGCTGGTTGACGCCAAAAGAAACCGCGCTCCCTTGGCCTTGGCCAGCTCCAGGGCGTTCAGCGTGCCTATAGCGCCCGTGCGCAGGGTCTCCACCGGCAGTGCCAGATAGTCGAACGGCGACGCCGGTGACGCGAACTGCAGCACCGCCGCCACCGGGCCGTCGACCGTCATCGGGTCGCACACGTCGGCCACCCGCAGCTCAAAACGCGGGTCTGCCAGCAAGTGCGCAACGTTGGCCCGGCGGCCCGTGCACAGGTTGTCGAGCGCCAGCACCCGCCAGCCGTCGGCCAGCAGCCGCTCGCACAGGCTGGAGCCGACAAAGCCGGCGCCGCCCGTTACTACCGCGCGCGGCAGCGTTGTTGGATCAAATGGATGGGTCATGGGTGGCGCGGTTCGCTAGATCGAGATCGAGCCCTTGCGGAATTGCGTGCGGCCGATCTGGGCGTTGATGAGCACCGGCCGGCCAGCACGGCTCGCCTCTTGGGCTTTGGCAAACACTTCGGGTAGCTGGCTCGGGTCGGTGACTTCAAAGCCGACGCCGCCCAGGCCCTCGGCAGCCTTGTGGTAGCTGGTGCGCAGCAAGTCGGTGCCACACGAGTCGCCGAGCACCTCGACTTGCTCGCGGGCGATCTGCATCCAGCTGGCGTCCACGCCGACCAGCGCAATCACCGGCAGCTTGTGGCGGACGTAGGTGTCAAACTCGGCCAGCGAGTAGCCCACCGAGCCGTCGCCGTACACGATCCACACCTGCGCATCTGGCCGCACGCACTGCGCACCAATCGCAAAGCCGCCGCCCACGCCGAGCGTGCCAAACACGCCGGGGTCGAGCCAGCTCAGTCGCCGCCGCGGCCGCACGATGTAGCTCGCGGTCGCCACGAAGTCGCCGCCGTCGGCCACCAGCACCGAGTCGTCGGGCAGCAGGCGCTCCAGCTGGCGGCAGACCGTGAGCGGGTTGCAGTACTCGTCGGCCGGTTGCTCCGCGTCGCCCTCAATCTGGGTGTCGCGGTCGCCATCGGCCGCGCGCAGTTCGCTCAGCCACCCTGCCCAGCTGGTCGCGTCCGGCGGCGTTGCCGCCATCGCCTGCAACAGCCGGCCGGGATCGGCGTACACGGCCAGATCCGGGCTGCGGTTGAGCGTCAGGTCGGCGTAGCTGCGGTTGGCGGCTATCAGAAAGGTGCGGCGCGAGATGTGCTTGCCGTAGTCGAGCCGAAAGTCGCACGGCACGCCGGCCAGCACCACCAGATCGGCTTTTTTCAAGGCATTGCGGCGGCCGTGGCGCAGCTGCAGCGTGTGACCGGCGCCAAGCAGCCCGCGCGCGCTGCCCGACAAGTAGGTCGGGATGCCCAGCTTCTCGACGGCGGCCGCGATCTGCGCGGCCTCTTGCGGGCACTGCAATGCGCCAGAGCCGATGACCAGCACCGGCCGCTCGGCCTTGGCCAGCCGCGCGCAGGCTTTTTTCACCAGGCCCTGAGCCGGCTCCGGCACTTCGGCCGGACGCGGATCGCTGAACGGGTCGGCGTCCACGCCAGCGAACAGCCGGTTGGTGTGCCACTTGAGGTAGCGCTCGATGACTTTGTCTTGAAACGACGCCTGCTTGCCGGCCGCCGACTTGACCAGGTACCAGCTTTTGACGGTCTCGGCGTCGTAGAGCAGGTCCACTGGGCACTCGACGAACACCGGGCCGGGCACGCCCGAGGTCGCCATCTCGAACGCCGTCTCCAGCGCCGGCACCAGGTCCTTGACGCGCTTACACGCCGCCATCCACTTGACGTGCGGGCGCATCAGCGACAGTTGGTCAATGTCTTGCAAGGAGCCGCGGCCGCGCAACACCGTCGCCGTGGCGCCACCGAGCAGAATCAGCGGCGACTGCGCCATCTGCGCGTTCTTGATCGCCGTAATCGTATTGGTGATGCCCGGACCCGCCGTGACCGCCGCCACGCCGGGGACGCCGGTCATGCGCGCCACCGCGTCGGCCGCGAACACGGCGTTGACCTCGTGGCGGGTATCGACCACGCGGATGCCGCGCTTCTTGCATTCGACCAGGATGGGCGAGATGTGCCCGCCGCACAAAGTGAACAGAAACGGCACGCCGCGCCGCTTGAGCACCTCTGCCACCAACGCGCCGCCGTTCACGCTGCTCCTGCCCGCGAGGGGATTGGGCGGTCGGCCGCCCTGCCGCCAAGGGGCGCGCATGCTCGCGCAGAAACCGGTTTGGGGCAACAGGCTGGCCGTGCTCGACCACGGCGGTCCGCGCTGCCGGACGCGCTGCCGACCCTTGCCAACCCCGCCGCCGCGCCGCATCCTACACACCCCCTTGGCCAAATGGCCGCCGGAACTGCCGTGCCTGATCTTTCGCCCGCGCCTGTCGTCGCCGCCGCCCCGTCCACCGACGGTCGTAGCCTGCCGCTGCCGATCATCTACGCGCTGTTCCTGGTATCGGGCGCCGCCGCCCTGCTCTATCAGGTGGTGTGGCAGCGCAGCTTGTTTGCGCTGTATGGCGTCAACGTCGAGGCGGTGACCATCGTGGTGTCGGCTTTCATGCTGGGCCTGGGCCTGGGCAGCTTTGCCGGCGGCAAGCTGAGCAAAGTTCCCGGCGCGCCGCTGCCGCTGTGGTTTGGTCTGGTCGAACTGGGCATCGGCCTGTTTGGCCTGATCTCGTTGCAGCTCTTTCACGCCGTCGGCGAAGCGACCGCGGGCGCCGAGGGCCTGGCGACCTTTCTGCTGTCGTTTGGCCTGGTGCTGGTGCCGACGCTGCTGATGGGCTCGACGCTGCCGATGCTGGTCGCCTACTCGGTGCGGACCTCGCACAACGTTGGCAAGTCGGTCGGCATGCTCTACTTCATCAACACGCTCGGTTCGGCGGTTGCCAGCATCGCTGCGGGCATCTGGATTCTCGGTCACCTGGGCCAGAGTGGCTCGGTGCTGCTGGCCGCGGGCGGCAACCTGCTGGTCGGCGGTCTGGTGCTGGCGTGGTGGTTTGGCGGCGGCAGGGCCAAGGCTGCGCCCGCGGTCGCGTGAACACCGTCACCGCAGGCTGACCTGCGCAGGACCGTCTACGGACAGCTGGTATTGGCCTTGCCCGGCGTGCCCAAGTCGCCCAACGACCCGTACGGCGTCTTGCCCAGGCACCAGTTGGCGCTGTTGTCCATGCTGGCCGGGTCGAGCTTGCCTTGGGCCAGTTGGTAGCTTTTGCCCGCCGTGGCCTTGGGATACGCAACTTTGGCGATGACGCCCGTGCCCGTGCACTGGGTGTTGGTGCTCAGGCACACGTACTCGCCGGTGTTGGTGAGCGCGATGCCCTGCGTCGAGTAGCCGTACACGTAGTCCGGCACCGGTCCGCCGGCGCCGCCCGGGTTCTTAAGCGCGGCGACCAGCAGGTACTGGCCGGGGTTGATGAGGAACACGCCGCCCGTCTTGTCGAACGCCGTGTAGTAGTTGCTGTCGCCAAAGAATACGCCCTGCAGCGACAAGATCTTGGTGCTGGCGTTGAACAATTCCACCCACTCGTCTTGCTGGTTGGTCGGCGCCGGCATGATCTCGGTAATCAGGATCTCGCCTGGACCCGGCAGCGGCGGCTTGTCGTTCTTGCAGTCGCTGCAGCCGTCGCCCCCGGTCTGGTTGCCGTCGTCGCACTCCTCGCCGGCGTCCACGATCTTGTCGCCGCAGTTGGGCGCCTTGACGCACTGGGTGCCGGTCGCGCCCGCCATGCACCACTGGCCGGTGCCGCAGCCGGTCTTGTCGGGCATCGCCGCGTGCTGGCAGCCCTTGGTGGGGCTGCAAGTGTCGGTGGTGCAGGCGTTCTTGTCGTCGCACTGGAGCAGCGTGCCGGCCTTGCACGCGCCGGCCGCGCAGGTGTCGCTGCTGGTACACAAAGAGCCGTCGGCGTCGCACGCCTGGCCTTGCAGCGCCGCGCCGTCGTTCTTGCAGGCCCCGGTCTGCTTGTCGCAGCTGTCGGCGGTGCAGGCGTTGGCGTCGTTGCACGATTTCGGCGAACCGGCCATGCACACGCCGGTTTTGCAGGTGTCGGGGGCGGTGCAGCCGTTGCCGTCGGCGTCGCAAGCTGCGGCGTTGTGGGCGTGGGTGCAGCCGGCTTTGGGGTCGCATGCGTCGTCGGTGCAGGGGCTGCTGTCGTCGCAATTGAGCTTGGTACCCGCGGCGCACACCCCCGCTTTGCAAGCATCGCCTGGCGTGCACAAGGAGCCATCGGCGTCGCAGGCCTTGCCATCGGCGCCGGCGACCTTGGCGCACTTGCCGATCTTGGCATCGCACAGCGTCTGCGCGCACAGCCCGTCGGCCGAGGTGTCGCACTTGACGACCGTCGCCGGGTTGACCTTGCACTCGAACGCCGGCTTTGACTTGTCGCAGTACAGGGTCCCGTTGCACAGGTTGCCGTCGTCCTTGCAGTCGGTGTCGCTTTGGCACTGGCAGGTGCTGGCGCCCGACGTGCAGGCCTTGTCTTTGCAGGTGTCGCCCGCCGTGCACGGGTTGCCGTCGTCGCAGCTGGCGGTGTTGGCGACGTTGGCGCAGCCGGCCTTGGGGTCGCAGGCGTCGCTGGTGCACGGATTGGCGTCGTCGCAGGCCTTGGCAGCTTTCGCGGTGCCGACGCAGGCGCCGTCTTTGCAGGTGTCGGCGTCGGTGCAGCTGTTCTTGTCGTCGCAAGGGGCGGCATTGCCGACGTGTTTGCAGCCGCCGGTCGGGTCGCAGGTGTCTTGGGTGCAAGGGTTGGCGTCGTTGCAATCGACGATTGCGCCCTTGCACGCCCCGCCAGCGCACGCGTCTTTTTCGGTGCAGGCGGTGCCGTCGTCGCAGCCGGTCGCGTCGGGCTGGCTGGCAGTCTTGCAGGTGCCATCGGCCTTGTCGCAGCTGGTTGCCGTGCACACGGCCGCCGCCGCACACAGCTTGGGCTTACCCGGCTGGCACTGGCCGGCCTGGCAGACGTCGCCCACGCTGCACAGATCGCCGTCGTCGCAGCCCGTGCCGTCGTCCTGGGTCGCCGTGCAGCCTTTGGCCGGGCTGCAAGCGTCCAGCGTGCACGGGTTGCCATCGTCGCACTTTTTGGCAGCGCCGATGGCGCACGCGCCGGCTTTGCAGGCGTCGCCTTCGGTGCAGGCGTTGTCGTCGGCGTTGCAGCTGCCCTCGGTTGGCGAATGCGCGCACTGCAGGGCCGCCCCATCGCAGGCGTCGGTGGTGCAGGCGTTGTTGTCGTCGCAGGCCGCCTCGTCGGTCTGGCCGTCGCAGTCGTCGTCTTTGCCGTTGCAGGCTTCCTTGCCGGCGATCGCGGTACACGCGCTCAGCCCCTGGGCCGTGCACTGCCGAACGCCGCCGCACACCCCGATCTCGGCGCCTTCGGGCGACTTGGCGATGGCGCTGCAGCTGGTGCCGAGCGCCGCCGCAATGGCCGCTTTGCTGCAGGTGCACTCCTTGGCCTTGCCGTCTTTGGTTGGCATCGGCATGCACTGCTTGGCGTCCTTGCCGGCGACGCTTTTGACCGGATCGCAGGCGTAGTTGGCCGGGCAGTCGGCGTCGGCGCTGCAGGCCGCGCCGCAAAAATGGCCGAGCGTGCCGCGATCGACGCACAACGCTTTGCCCACGCCGGGCGAGGTGCAGTCGGCGTCGCTGTCGCAGGGATTGCACAGCACCGGCCACTGCGGCAGACATAGGTAGACGACATCGGTGGTGCCCTGCGCCACACACTGCCAGCCCGTCGGGCAGCTATCGGTGCAGTTGGCGCTGCAGACCTTGCCGTCGTTGGGGGTTTCGACGCAGTGCCCGCTGTCGCAGTCGCCCGGCTTTTCGCAGGCGCAGCCCGGCGTGCCCGGCGTCTTGCAGACCCAGGGCGCCGCGCCGTTCGTCTGGTCGTTAGTGCCCTGGTCCGTTGTACCCGCGCCATCGGTGGCGCTAGCGTCCGGCGCTGGTGTCACCTCTGCGACCGACGCGTCGCTGGCGCCCAGATCGGCGTTGGCGTCCTTGGCCGCGGCGTCGATCGACGGCTGGAAGAACACCTCGCTCGACAGCCCGCCGTCGCCCGACGGCGCCGCGGTCTGCCCGCAAGCGGCCAGGGTCAGGCACAGGGCAGCGGCCGCGGCGAGGGGGCGGCGCAGGTCGGTCATGGGCGGATCACCGGCGGCCACTGAAGGGCAGCGCGGCGTCGAGGATACCCGGTTTTGCGGGGAGCGGCCATTTTGGGCGTGATCGCGCGACCGATGCCACGGTGCGCGCGGCCCGTCCGCTACTTGGTCGGCTGAGCCATCGCAAAGCGACGGTTGAAGCGATCAACGCGGCCGCCGATGTCCAGGGTCCGCTGCTTGCCGGTGTAGAACGGGTGGCAGGCGGCGCAGATGTCCACGTGCAGGTCGCCGCGGGTCGACTTGGTCTCAAACGAGTTGCCGCAGCCGCACTTGACCGTGGACTTGATGTACTTGGGGTGGCCGGTCTTCTTCATGGGATGCTCCGGTTGAGCGCAACGGGCCGTCGCGCCGGCGGGGCCGCAGCATAGGGGCACGCGGCGAGGGGGCGCAAGTGTAGGCGTTTTTGCGGGCGTGGCAAGGGATCATTTTGGGATTGGGTGCGGTTCCAAAAATGGGGTCTAGGAGCGTGTCGGAGTACCTCCGACGCGCTCCTAGCGCCGCCGGGACCGGCGGCGTCAACTCGTTGAAACTGGACAAATTCACTTTGGCAAGTTCTCAACGAGTTGAAAAACGCGATAAGCGAGGAGCCTGTCGGAGGCCTGAAATCATGTGTGTATTCGTCATCAAGAACTTTCCGCCAATCAATCGTCCGACAGGCTCCTAGCCGAGGCCCAGATTGAGCGTCGGTGATCATCGGAGTTGCCAGAGGGTAAACTCGGTTTCAGTTCGCTGAACAGACCGCGATATTTGGGCCCGTCCCTGCGGGACCAGGCCCTGCTCGGGCTTGCGGCCGCGGGCTACGACCCGCAGCGCCCGCTCCGACGCCTTGTTGTCCAGCGGCACTTTTGGGTTACCCAGAAACACCGTGAGGTGGTCCCACTGGTTGAGCATGTAGCCGACCGCGTCGCTGGCCGGGCTTGTTGGGCAGGTGCAGCGGCTGCTCGGCGGTCAACCTCGGGTGCAGCTTGGCCATCATCGGCGCAGTGCGCTCGCGTCGCAGCGTGCCGCTCAATCGCCAGCGAGTCGCAGCATTTCTTGACCACGATGTCGGCCGCCAGCACCGGCCCGTGCTGCCCCTTGTCGCCCACCCGCGGCGGCGGCGGCGCCGTCACCACCGTGCACCCGCACTTGCACTTGACGCGTTCGATGACGTGGCGGATGCCCTTGAGCTGCTCGGGCACCAGTTCGGTAGCAAACGACACGTCCGGCGTCGCCGGACTCGACGGCACGCAATGGCATTCGGGGCACGGCGGCAGATTGGGTGGCAGCGCGCACACCGAGTCCTCGACCGGCAGCGCGTCTTTCCATTTGCGGGCCGGCGCCGCGTCGGCAGAACAAGGAGCTACGGTCGCTGCCCCTCGCCAGGCACAAAGCCGCGGCGGTGGTGCCGGTCTGCCAGCGCCGACTCTGAAAGAGGTGGCCGACGGCAAGGCCCGCCTCAAGCTGGGCATGACCGGCCCGGCGGTCGCCTCGGGCCACAAGCTGCTGGGGCTGGGCGCCGACGGCGAATTCGGCGCCGGGACCGGTCAGCTCGCTGGGCGAAAATTCGGCGGTTGACAGCGCGGCAACAGCGGCGCAGAGTCACGATCACGCTCTTGCCGGAGGGTCAGGCACCGCGCGGGTGCGGTAGGCGTACGCGGCGCGCGGCCATGGTCACGGCGCAACCGCAGAGGGACGATGCGCGCAGCGCTGCTCGGCACGATGATCCTGGTGGCCTGCACAGCACCGCTTCCGCCGGCCGTGCCGTGGCCGACTGCCGCCGACGGGATGACCGGCGCCCAGTTTGGCGCGGCGGACACCGCGCTCGACCAGACGCTCGACGCTGCGCCACGATCCGACAGCGAGACGGTGGACGGCGCTCCGCTTGATGACGGATCGGTCAGCGCCGATGCTGCACCGCCCGATGCCGGCGCGACGGACATCGCAATGGCCGATGCGGCAGTGCCCGATGCGGCTGTGCCCGATGCGGCTGTGCCCGATGCGGCTGTGCCCGATGCGCCACCCGACCTGCCAGTGCCCGATGCACCGACTGACCTGCCAGTGCCCGATGCGCCACCCGCAGACACGCCGCCGCCCGACTCTACCGGCAGCGACGCGATTGCCGACGCCGGCCCGCCAGACGCGAACAAGCCCGACGCGTGCCCGCCGACGCCGCAGTGCCAGCCCTTGCCGCTCCTGACCGTCGACCCCGCGCAACCCCAGGCGGGGCAATCCGTGACCGCCACCGCCTACGATCTGCCCGGCTGGACGTACGTCGGCCTCACATGCACCGGGCCCTGTGGTCCGATCGCCGGAGCCTGGCAGGGCGTGCAACCGCTGGCCGGCGGCGGCTTTGCCTGGAATTGGTCGCTGACTTTTCCCAACGGCGGTGGGTGGCAGTGCGCGTTCACCGCCGACAACGGCAGCAAGACCGTCGCCACGCTCGCCGTCACGGTGCAGGGCCCCGGCTGCGCCCCTCTGCCGCCGGGCGGCCTCGTGTCGGCCAAACAGGGGCAGTTCTGGCTCGACGGCAAGCCGTTGCGCTTCGTCGGCGTCAACGTCCGCGGGCTGGCCCACTACGGCGGCAAGGACGTGCTGCCCTACGCCGATGCGGGCCATGTCGCGCTGACGCTGCAGGCGGCCAAGGCAATCGGCGCCCGGGTGGTGCGCGTGTTCGCCGCTAACGACAAGCAACCCCACGCCGTCAACGCCCAGCGGCTCAAGCAGACCCTCGACGCGGCGCACGCGCACGGCCTCAAGCTGATCGTCGCCCTGACCGACTACTATCCGACTGGCTTCTTTCCCAAGGATGACGCCAAGTTCTACTACAAGGACCCGTGGGGGTATGACGTGCTCGTACCGACCTTCTTCGCGCTGCCCCAGGGCGGCTGGCAGGAGAACTACGAGCCGTGGCTCAAAGCGGTGGTGCCGGTCGCCAAGGGCCACCCCGCGCTGTTTGCCTGGGAATTGGGCAACGAGATCAAGTCGCCCACCGCGCCTGCGCAGTTCGTCGCGTGGGCCAAGCAGATGGCGGCAGCGGTCAAGGCCCTGGATGCGACGCACATGGTCACGGTCGGGCTCATCAGCACCAAGTCGGCGGCCCTGTCCGACGTTCAGGCCAAGGACCTCTACGGCTCGCCGCACTTGGACTTTGCCACCATCCACGCCTACGACGGCAGCGACGAGGAGGACGACAGCGCGGTGCCCAAGTCGCTCGGCAAGCCGTTCGTCGTCGAAGAGGCGGGGTTCTCCGGCGACAACCGCGGGCCGAAGGTGGACGCCGACGTCGGCAAGTGGGTCGGCAAGGGCGCGGTCGGCTACCTGCAGTGGGGCTTCATGGCGACGCCCTATGACAACGGCGACGGCGACGGCTCGTTTGGTATGGACCAGGTGCTCGGCACCCACAAGCAGGACTGGGACGCGCTGTCGACGGTGTATCTCGCGTGGTCGAAGCAGCTGTAAGTCGGCAGCGGCTGGCCGAGGCGGGCGCGGCCAGCGTGGCTGCAGCCGCGTGGGGTGGGTGGTGAGTGGATGGATCCGTGCAGGGTTGCTCAGCCTGGCGTGGACCTTGGCGGTGGCGTGCGCGAGTCCAGAGACCCCGAACGTCTCGGCCCCGACGGACGGCGCCGCTGCGCTGCCGGATGCAAGGGGCCGCATCGGACAAAACGCCTTGGCGGCATAGCCCTTGGTCGGCGGTGCACGGGTCGGCGTCGTCGCTCGTCAGCACGGCTGCGGGCGGTCAAACACGCGGGGCACCGCTCGGCCAAGCCGAAGCAGGCGCCAATGCACTGGCCGCGGAAGGTGTCGCAGAGGCGCTTGCTTGCGCTGGACGGGACCGGTCTGTTCACAGCACGAAAAGGGGGCGGATCGCAAAGTAGGGTCTGAACCAAGCGGCCTGATGATCAGCGCATGATGGCACGGCGGCCGCGACGACGCGCAACTGGGCGCATCCGGCCTCGGAGGCCGGACCGGGCCCTACTCGGGCTCACTGCCGTTCGCCCTCCCGAAGCCCCATTTTTGGCCGCCGGCACGTTGCCGCCTTGCGCCAGGTTGCCGAGGTGCGGCCAAAAACGGGTCTCCGTGCATTCGCGTGACGGTCCCTTGCGCGTCGCGTGCCAAAGTGGTTGCCAAGGCCACAGGATCTGGCGGCCGTGGACGGCCTCGACGTCGGCGCGATCACACGATGGTCGGCGATTTCAACGACGGTGAGACCACTTGCCGTTGGTGGCCAACCTGCCAAGTGATCGAAACAATTTTGGTTTTTGCGGGCAGTTGGCGCGCTCCGACTTCGACTCGCGGCGCTGATGGCGGTTTCTGCCAAAAGCCTATTGTTTTCAGCAAAAAAATAGCAGGACCTCGCGGCTTGCTAGAACCGCGAGGGCACCGTGCCTTCGCAACGAGGTACTCCCGTGCGCAACGCTATACCGAACCCCGGCCTCGGCCAAGACTTTTTTCGACCGTGCTTCGCGCCGTCGCCGATTGTGGCGCCGCTGCCAATGCCGATGTCTTGATGGCCAAGGCGCGCGGCGCCCTCGAAACCACTTTGAACTCGCAGCAGAAGGTCGCGGCTGCACTGCTGTCGATGGAACTGTGTTTGCAGTGCCTGGCGAAGAAACTGCCGGACGGAGCGACGGCTCTTGATGCCGAGGCGCTCACGCGGCAGTGCGCCAATGAGATTGGTCGGCCCATGGACGCCGCCCACAGCCAGTCTGCGCTGGACGCGGTCGGCAGGGCCACGGCGGGCAGCGTCGTTTGCCCAGTCCGGGGCTGCGGTTCCAAGGCGCATTCGCTTGGCGTCGACGCCGCGACGTTCAAGGGCACCCTCGGGCGATGCCCGCCAGCCTGTTAGGGGCGCAGTCTGGGCGCACGCGCGCCACAACTTTTTCCGTTCCGGCTGAGCTTGTGCGCGCCGCGGGCCTGGACCTCAAAACCTCCCTAGTGCGGGTCGAACCACATCGGCTTCGGGCGTTGGTTGTCGAGGACGTTGCGCGATACCCCGGCTCTGCGCGGCCAAAGATCAACCGCAGAATTGGTGCCGAGATTCAAGGGCGAACGGTGCTCCGTACGCTCGAAGCGCTCGTCAGCGCGGGGGGCATTGTTGCGGTCGGTGAGCGCCGCTGGCCCAAGTACCGCCTCGCGTAATCTATTGGACAAATACCTGAATTGGCAGATAGCCGACTGGCAGCCGTCATGAAAAATATGCCTAATAACAATCGGTTCTATTGGTCACGCTTCTCGGCCATTGTCATTAGCGCTCGCCGCACCGCTTGGGGCCTGACCGCCCTAGCCGATGGCACCGATTTCGTTGAACTTCGCGACCGCTAAGCCAATGAAACAGCGACCTTAACCGGTGAATGGCGGTCAAACCAAGGCAAACTTGGCGGCGTCCCCCAAAAACCGTACCCTGCTGCGCGGCGCAGGGGCGCGCTCGGGCGGGCAACCATGGTGAAAATCAAGGACATCGTGCAAGGGCGCACCCGCCGGCAAGTGCTGGTCGCGTTGGGCGGCTTGGCCGCGGTGGCCTGTGACACAGGCTCTGGCGGCGCTGCGGCTGTGCCACCCAAGCCCGATGGCAGCGCAAGCGGCGACCTCGGGGCCAGCGATGCCAGCGCTGCGAGCGACGGGGCTTTGGCAGTCGACACCGGCTCAGTCGATAGCCAGACCGCGGAGGGGACCTCCACGCTGGACACCCAAACCGCAGACACCACGCCGGCGCCCGACGCGCAGACCCCGGCCGACGCGACTGCTACCGACACCGCTGCAGGCGACGCCGCGTCGCCCTACGCCAACGAAGGCGTGGCGCTGACGCCGATTACCAGCAACGGCGACCACTACATCACCAGCTGCTGCCCGGTGCCCAAACCCGACGTCGCGACTTGGAAGCTGCAGTTCCTCGATCGCGGTAAGCCGCTGGCGTCGTTTACCCTGGCCGAGCTGGAGGCGCTGCCGGCGCTCGACCGCGAGCACACCTTGGAGTGCATCGGCACCGGCCCCGGCGGGCAGGCGATCTCCAACGCCATCTGGCGCGGGCTGCCGCTGGAAAAACTGCTCGCCGCCAAAGGCGTGGCCCTGCCCAAGGCGCCGTACCTCAAAATCACGGCCTTGGATGCGTTCTCGACCGGACTGCCGGGTTCAGACCTCAGCAAGCCGCTGTGGATCGTGTGGCGCATGAACGGCGATCCGCTGCCGACCGACCACGGCTACCCTGCGCGCATGCTAGTGCCGGGCCGCTACGGCATGAAGAATCCCAAGTGGCTGTCGACCATTGACTTTGTCGATGAGCCGTACCTCGGCTACTGGGAAAAGCTCGGCTGGTCCGACGCCGCGCCCTACCTGCCCAATGCCTTTATTGCCTACCCGGGCGACAAGGCGATCTTGAAGACCGGCCTGACGCGGGTCCAAGGTTCGGCCTATGCCGGCAGCGACCCGATCGCCAAAGTTGACGTGCGCATCAACGGCGGCGCCTGGCAGCCGGCGGTGCTCGACTACCAGAAGGGCCCCGACGTGTGGACGCTGTGGCACTACGACCTGCCGTTGACGACCGGTGCCTGGACCATTCAGGCGCGCTGCACCACCCAGAGCGGCAAAGCGAGCGACTTGAACCCCGAAGGTAGCGACCCGTTCGCGTTTGAGGGCTACGACGGCAGCATGCAGGTCAGCGTGACGGTGGCGTAGACCGACGCCTGCGCCATGCGATCGCCGCGCCTAGCAGCCAGAACGTCGACAACCAACGCCACGGGTTCGCGGGCACCGGTGCCGCCGCGCAGCCCTCGGCGTGGCTCCCAGACAGCGCGATCGGGCCCGGCGGCTTGGGCGCGGGCGGCTTGCAGGCGTCGCCGACCGGCTGCAGGCCCTTGTCGCAGACAGTAATTACCAGCGTGGTCTGCGTCGTATGGCCCGCCAGGTCCGCCGCATCCAGCATCACCTCGTAGCTGCCCGGATCGGCAAGTGTCGTTTGCCAGTCCACCGCGATGCTGGTGGCCAGCCGCGGCCAGCGCTCTTGCGCAAGCGACTTGGACACGCCTTTGCGCAGCAGAGTCAGCCGTGCCTCTGACAGACGCGTGCGGTCCCGCGCCGTCGCCGTGATCCGCAGCAGCGCCCCCTGGGCCAGCGCACAGCCCGGCGTGCACAAGCTGTCGCTGAACCAAGGCGGCGACACGTCGACCACCTGGATGCCGTCGGACAGGGTCTCGGTCGAAAACGAGGCGTCCGCACCTTCCGATGCGTGGCTGGCCACCGCCCAGCGGTAGGTGCTGCCCGGCTGCAAGTACAGGCCGCCAAACGTCCCCGTCGTGCCCGCAAACGCGGTCGCGGCCACGATCTGACCACCGGTGTCGTCGATAAGCCGTGCGACGTAGCCCTTGGCGCCCACGACAGCGTCCCAACTGCCCCACAGTTGCTCGGCCGACTCTTGGGCATCGACATCGACCGCCGAGTTGCTGTCTGGCGGGCCCGCAATGTCGCGCACGGCGGCGGGCGGTGTCGCCACGTTGCCGTCGATGGCCACCAATTCGCCAGTCGGCATGGCTGCGATGAGCTCATTGGCTCCATCCGCATCGACGTCAGCGGCGACCAAAGCCCCCACCGACCCCTGGGCATCATAGGTCCACACCAGCGATGCGTCGGCGACGCGCACGGCGTAGATCAGGCCCTCGTTGGTGGTCAGCACCGCGGTTGGCTCGCCGGCGCCGGTCATGCCGCCCAGCGCAATCATCTGGCCAATCGTCGTCGCGTGCTGGGGTTGGCTGCCGAGCGGCCACAGCTGCTTGGCTGTCACCACCCGGGCCCACAGTAACGAACCGGTGGCGGCGTCGCGCGCATGCAGCTCGGCCGCGCCCCCCGCGACGTGCAGGCTGACCGGCTTGCCGGCTACGCTGACCAGCGCCGACGGCCCGCCATGGAACCGCAAATCCTCGTGATACCACAGGTTCTTGGCTGTCTCGCCGCTGACTGCCGCCGGCCCGCCAGCGCCGCCGCCCATGACCCAGTCGCCGACCGCTACGCTGGTGAGCTGGGCGACCATCGGCGTGCCATAGGTGCCCTGCTGCCCTTGGCTCTTGGCAAGCGTCGCTCCCGAAAGGCCGTCGCACACCATGCGCAGGACATAGGGCGAGGTCACCACCCGCGCGGGCTGCACGAACGTGTCCAGGCTGGCCTCGGCATCGTCCAGTCCAGGGCAACCAGGGCCCGCTTGCCACATCCAGCTCTGGGTCTTGCCGCTCCACACCGACATCGCCGCATAGGGCGTCGTTGTCGGGTCGGCCGCGGGGGCGCGCACCAGCAGATCGTCGGCGCCGTCGCCGTCGACGTCGTGCACCACAGGACCGCGCCAAGCGCCCGGAGCCCGCCGCAGCGGGCCAGGTGGCGACCAATTGAAGGCCGTCGCGCCCGTCGTCGCGAGACCGCGCAGCGCAAAGGTCTTGCCCGGCGGGTGCCATCCGACCACCACTTCGCGCTGCCCGTCGCCGGTCGTGTCGGCCAGGTTGAGCGAGACCGGTGCGCCCGCGAACGCGTGCGACCACAGCAGTTGGGGCGCCGTCGCCGGGCCGGCCCCTGCCAGGGAGAAGGCGCGCACCAGCGGCCCGGTGATCATGGCCATCAGCGGAGCGGCGGCCGGTTCGGGCCGCCCGATCGCCAACCGGACCGCGCCGGCTGCGTAGCGGACCAGATCGGCTGCGCCGTCGCCGTTGCCGTCGTTGACGAGCTGCAGCTGCGGGTTCCACTGCCGGATCTGCCCGTCGGCAGAGGCCAGGGCAATCGACAGCGCTGCGCCCGTGTGCAGCACGCTGATGGGTACCGCCGTGGCAGGTAGCGCGGTGTCGGCCAGCACGGTCTTGCCGCCTGCAGACCAGGCCAGCCGTTCGAGGCGATCGGCGCGCAAATCGCCATCGGTGTCGCGGGTTATCAGCAATTCGACTGCTTGCTTGCCATCGTGCAGGCCCAACAGCGGTTCGGCGTTGACGTACGCTGGCGCGGGCAGGGCTGGCTTGGGCCGGTTGCCAGCGAACCAATCACCGGTGCCGAGGTCAGCTGCGACCACAAAGCCCGATTTGCGGTCCCAGGTGAGCAGTCGGTGTGGGGCAAACGGCGCCGGCAAACGTTGCGCCTGCATCGCCACGACCAGCGCCACCTTGCCTTGCGGCAACGCGACACTGCCCTGCAGCACCGGCCCAGGCGCGTAGCCGGCTGTCAGCGGCTCGGTGTCGAGCACGCTGAGAGTGGCCCCGGTGGCCAGGTCAAAGGCCGCAAGCCGCCAGGCGCTGCCGGTGAACTGGCTGACCACTAGCTCGCCATGGCCGTCGCCGTCCAGGTCGCCCACGCTGCCAGGCACCACGACCACCGCCTCGTCTGCCGGTGCGAGCGCCTGATACTGCCAGCGCACGGCCAGTTCGCTGCCTTGCAGCTGCAACACATACCAGCCAACCTGCTGTTGGCCGCCGCCGCCGCCCGGATTGCTCGCCGGCCACACGATGTGCGGGGCCGCAGTCGCCGCTTGTGGTCGCCAGGCCTGCACCGGCTGGAACACGAATAGTTGCGGCAACTCCGGCGATAGCCCGATGCGCTTGCCCGTCTTGCCGCTGAACGCACCGATGCGCTTGAATCCAGGCAGCAGCATCTCGCTCGCGCCGTCGCCATCGACGTCGATGGCGTGCACGTGTCCGCCATAAGGAAAGTGGCCCTCTGCGCCCGGCATGTCAGTAGCGCCAAGCTCCACACCTTTGCCGCCAGCAAACCCAAACACAGTCACTTTCGGGCCAATTGCACTGGCCGGACCGGACGCGTCGCCCAGCGCCAATTCCAGCGCGCCGTCGCCGTTGAAGTCGGCCACCGCAGCCGTGGCGATCGACAGGTAGGCGCCCGCCGGCGAAGACCACCATGCGACGCCGTTGGACAAGCGCAGCAGATACGCGCGGGTCGCCGCAACAGCGAGCACATCACGGGCGCCGTCACCGTCAAAATCTGCGCCCGCATACAGCGAAGTCAGACCCAGGCTGGCGGTCTGCCACAGCAGCTTGCCTTTGGTCGTGTGCGCAGCGGCGCGACCGGCGTTGATGGTTAGCACATCATCCTGGCCGTCCAAGTCGACGTCGGCGGCGACCAGACCGCTCAGTTGGCTCGGCAACGGCAAGCGCCAGCGCACGGCAGGACTGGCAATCTTGGCGTGCAGCGGCGACCAGTTGGTCTGGCGCGCGTCGAAGCGCGGCATCAGCCACTCGCCCGGCTTTTGGGAGTCGGCTGCGCCGACAGTGCCACCCACGCTGACAACAACCAGCGTCATCACGGCCACTAGCAAAGTTGCGGGTCGTCGCATCGGCCACCTCCGCCACCTGACTATCGGATGCCGCAACAGTTGGCCGCGGTCACGGCGCGCCCACAGCCTTTACCAATTGCTGCAATTCTCGCGCGTAGCCCGACGACAGAATCGGAAAGCGGCACCAACTGCGCGGGTCGAGGTTCTCGTCGTCCAGGTGGAAGCTGGGTGCGTAGCGCTCGCGCTTCCACTGGTTGCGGCACCACAGCGTAAAGAACCGCCGCACCCACATCGCCAGTTGCGCGGGCGTGTAGCGGTCGAAGCGGTCGCAGGCCGTCTGCCACGCTTCCATGGGCAGTTGCTTGTCGCGAATCGCCGCCTTTTCCAGGCAGTCGAGCACGTCGTAGGGCATCAGGTCGTCTTCGTCGGTCTGCTTCTGGTCCGGCGGCCGCAGCTCGGCGGTCGGTTGCTGAACGTTGATGTGGCGCAGTTCGGCGATTGGCGGCAGACCCGGCAGCGCCGGCCGATCGGGTCGCTGCAACCAGCGCAAAAAGCGCCGCAAGAAGTGCTTGTCGATGCCGGCCAGTGGCGCGAGGCCACCAGCAGTGTCGCCGTCCATGGTCGCATAGCCGACTGCCGCCTCGGATCGGTTCGATGTGGTCAGCAACAGCTTATTTTGCACGTTGGCCAAGAACCAGATGCCCGGAGCGCGCACACGGGCCTGGATGTTTTGCAGCGCGATGTCGTCGGTCTGCCAGCCCAGCGGCCGGCCGAGCGCCTGCGTTGCCAGCCGGTGGTACTGGTCGAGCACCGACTGCACCGACCACACGTGGTGCCGCGCCCCCACCGCCCGCGCAATCGCCGCCGCCGCCTTGCGGGTGACCGCGCCCGAGTTGGCGGTTGACTGGTACGCCGTCGTCAGCAGGTGCCCCATCATGGCCTGCACATCGCCACAGTCGCGCAGCGCAGGCACGTGGCCCAGGCGGTCGCGCAGGCCGTCCAGGCCCAGATCCTGCTCGGCCAGTTGCAGCATCGCCCGCACCAGCACCGCGCACGCCGCCGAGTCGGCGCCACCCGACAGCGACAGCGCATAGCCGTGGGCCCGCGACTTGCGCAGGTAGTCGAACAGTCCGAGCGCCACGGCGCGCGCGAAGTCCCACAGCTTTTGGGTTTCGGCATCCGGCGCTTGCGGCTCGGTCCGGGCCATGGAGCAAAACGACGGCCGCGGACGGGGCTCGAAACAAGGCAATGTCGCCGGGATCGTCACCAGCAGCGCGTCGTTGTCGTCCTGGTCGGGCTCAAAGCTGACGGTGCGGGCGCGGTCCAGGCGCGTGCGATCGACATCGCAAGACGCGGCCACTATGTAGCCATCGTTGAACGGAAAGCGCGGCCCCTCCGCCACCAGCGTGCCGCCCGAGGCGACCATCGCGCCGCCGTCGTAGATGGCCCGGCCGGCCTCGTTGCCACACAGGTTGGCGTACAGATACGTCACGCCAAAGGCGCGCGAGCCCTCGATGACGAACTGCTTGCGAATCTGTTGCTTGCCGAACGCGAAGTGGCTGGCCGACGGGTTGAGGATGACGTCGATGCCGTGCCGCGACAGCTGCGCGCCCGGCCGGTTGGCGACCCAAGCGTCTTCGCAGACCTCAAATCCAAAGCGCAGACCGCCCAGGTTGTAGTGCAGGTCACCGATCGGCACTGCCGTGCCGAACCAGTCGACCGTCGCCCGCTGCGCGATCGGCCACGCCTTGAACCAGCGCGGCTCGTAGTGGATGCCGTCGCCGGCCAGGAAGCGCTTGGCCGTAAGCCCCACCAACTGCCCATCGCACGCCACCGCGGCGCAGTTGTACAGGCCGTTGCGACACAGCACCGGCAGGCCAAACGTGACGCACAAGCCCGTCGTCGCCGGCAGCAGCTCATCGCGCAGCACCCGGGCCGCCGTTTCGTGCACCGCCGGGGCGTGAAAGGCGTCTTCGCAGCCGTAGCCGGTGATGCACTGTTCGGGCAGGCACAACAGGCGCACGCCGTCGGCGCGGGCGGCCGCAATGGCATCCAGGCAGCGTCGCGCGTTGCCATCCCAGTCCAAGGGGGTGGTGTTGAGCACGGCGGCGGCCACGCGCAGGTGTTTCATCGGGCAATGTCTCAGCCGCGGCGCTGCGAGCGCGCGGGCGGTTCGGGTGGGTCGTCGTCGAGGCGGCGTTCGGGTTTCTTGCCGGCCCCGGACCAGATGACGATGCCAGCGGCGTGGGCCTCGGTGGTCATGGCCGCCTCGAGGTGGCGGTTGGCCAGCACTGCGCTGCCCTCGGCGTGGGCAAGGTGGGCGGCGCGCACGACCGCCGTGCGCATGCGCGCCGGGGGCAAGGCGAACTTGCGCGCGAGCTCGGCCGTGTCCACGTCAGCTGACAGCGGCGCGCGCGCCGGCAGCAGTGTCCGCAGGCAGGCAGCGCGGCCGGCGGCGTCGAGTTCGCCGAGCGCCACGCGCAGCACCACACGTCGCAGCAGCGCCGGATCGAGCGCACCGACCAGCGACGTCGCAAACACGACCCCGCCGTCGTAAGCCGCCAGATCGTCGATAAAGCGCGTCAGGCCGTGGTGAGCGGACCGCTCGGCCACGGTGTGGGCGTCGGCTGCGCGACGGCCAAACAGCGCTTCGGCGTCGTCGCACAACAGCAGCGCACCGGCCGCCGCGCTGTTGGCCAGGAAGGCCAGTCGCTCGTCGCGGCGCTCGTCGTGGGCGAGCGGCCCCGGCACCGACAGTAGCGGCGCGCCGACTTCGCCTGCCAAGCAGCGCGCCGCCCAGCTTTTGCCGGCGCCGATCGGACCCTCAATCAGCACCACCAGCGCGCTTGGCCCCGCAGGCTCGCCATCAACGGCCCAGTTGGCGCGCAGGCTCGCCCGGTTCTGCAGCGCCACTGCGGCGCCCTGCAGCGCCAGCACCGCCTCCGGCCCAGCGACAAACGCATCCAGGGCCGGGCCGCGCTCGCCGCCGCTGCGGCCGGCCTGGTCGCCTGCGGCCACATCGAGGTCGGCCATGTGCACCACCGGTGACCGGCTGTCGCGCGCCACCGCCCGCTGCCAGGCAAGGCCCACGGCGGCGCGAATTCCGGCCCCGGTCAGCGCATGCCGCGCGGCCAGCAGTGCCACATCGGTGTCGCTGTCGATCGGCAATTCGGCGGGCAAATACAGTTCCCACAAGGCTTCGCGCGCCGGCCGGTTGGGACTGGGCAGCGTCAGCCGCAGATCCACGGCCGCCGGCCAGGTGGGTGCGCCATCGCGCGACTCAACCACCACCACACACGGGCGGGTGCGGGCAAAATCCGCCAGGGCGGCCCGCCACGGACCCTCGCCAAAAGCGTCGACGCCCTGCCACTCGATGAGCGCAACACCATCCGCGCGCGCCAACGCGGCTGCGGCGTGGGCCAGGAAACCGTGCGGGTTGGCGACCCGCGCCAGCGCGTCCAGGCGCAGCCGCGCCACCTTGCGGCCCAGTGCCGCCGCAACTGCGCACAAAAGCGCCGTCTTGCCCGTGCCCGTCGGACCCTGCAGCGCGACGGCCGGCGGGTCCAACGGACCGAGCGGCGCGCCGATGCCACGGTCAGCCAGCGCCACGGCGGCGGCGGGCCAGGCGGCCAGGACGGCTTGCAGGCTTTCTCGGACTGCGGCCGGGGTCACCACCTGGTCGGCTGTCAACCGGGCGGGCACCAGCTCAAACGCGGGCGCCAGTTCCGCCGCAAGGTCCGCGTCCGGGCGATCGGTAGTCGGTGAGGGCGGCGGCATGGCAGTCCAAAGCAGAGCGCCGGCAGGGTAGCGCAGGACCGGGCGCTGCGCCACCGGGCCCGGTAGCGCCCGATCGGACGCCGCGCTACATTGCCGGGTCGCGCCGGCATTCGCAGCCGCGCGGACGGGCCATGGCCATGGCTGGTACTGCCGCCTTTTCGCCCTGCCTGCCGGCAGCCTGATGACCGCCGCCCGCCCGGCGCTGGTCGCCGCCGGTCTCGCCGCTGCGCTGTTTGCCTGCTTCGTGCGGCCGATGTGGGACATCGACCTGTTCTGGCATCTGCAGGCCGGCCGTTGGATCCTGGAGCATCAGGCCCTGCCCGACCGCGACATCTTTGCCTACACCCAGCCCGACCGACCGTGGCACACCTTTCAGTGGCTGTACGAGGTGCTGTGCTGGCTAGGTCAGCGCGCGGTGGGGCTGCACGCGGTTCAACTGGCGCACCTCGCCGTGGTCGCGCTGGCCCTAGGCTGGCTGTGCTGGGTGGTCGGTCGGCGCGCGGGCATTGCCGCGGGGCTGCTGGCCGCCGGCTGTGCGCTGGTCGGTTTTGGCGACCGCGTGCGCGAGCGGCCCGACGTGCTCAACCTGCTGTTCGCGGTGGCGCTGTTGCCGTCGGTCGTGCGCCAGCAGCCGTTGGGCCGGGCGCGGCTGGCGGCCCTGGCGGTCCTTGGCGCGGTCTGGGCCTCCGTACACGCCGGTGGCGCGCTGCTGCTGCCGACGCTACTGGGCGCGCGGTCGCTGGCGCGCTGGGGTTACGCCGGTTGGTCGCGGCCCGCCCTGCGCGACGCGGTCCTAGAGGTCACGCCTGCACTAGGTCTGTTGGCCAGCCCTGGCTACCTGGCGGGCCTACGCCACGCGTTTGGCATGATCGATGCGGCGGCCGGCTTCATCCCCGAGTGGGCCACGGCCTGGCAGTATCTGCTCGGCGACAGCACCAGCCCCTACGGCAAGCTGACGGCCGTCGGCATTGCGGTCTGGCCGTTGCTGGCGCTGGCGCTGGTGGCAAAGCTGCGCCCGCCAAACGGTTTCGAGCGACCGTGGTTGCCCATCTTGGTGGTGCTGCCGCTGTTGGTGCTCGGCGGCCGCCACATGCGCTTCTTGTGGCTGCCGGCGCTGGCGCCCGCGGTTGCGCTGCTGTGGCTGCCCCCAGCGGACCCGACCGGCGCGCCGGGGCGGCGCTGGCAGGCGTGGGTGGCGGCATTGCTGCTGGCGCTCGGCCTGCACCACCAGGTGTGGACGCTGTCGGGCGGCCCGGCTCAGGCACTACAGCGTGCGACGGTGGCCTTGGAACCTGGCGCTTTTCCCGTGGCCGCAGCGCGGTTGTTGCGAGACTGCGATCAGCACGGCACCGACGTCTTGAACCACGCGGCCTGGGGCGGTTACCTGCTGCATGCGCTCGGACCTGACGCGCGCGTGTTCAGCGACGGTCGCGGCAATTTCAGCGCCAGCGAGGCCGCGGTGCTCGCCGACCTGAACCGGGTGTCGACAAGGCGGCCGGCGATCGAGAAAGCCTTTGCGGTTGCGCCCTTTCACTGGCTGGTGCATCCCTCGCCGTTTCCGCTGTGGGACCACGACCGGCAGCGCTGGGCGCTCGTCGCCAAGGATCCCGACGCCGAGGTGTGGCTGCCGCTGCACGGGCCCGGCGGCGTCGCGCGTGCGGCTCGGATGCGGGCGTGTCTGGCACTGCCTGCGGCAGCGAAGCCCAGCGACACCAGCCTGGTCTGGGCCGAACCCATCGGCGAGCGTCGCATTGCCACCAGCGCCAGCCTCAGCGCGCGCCTGGCCCAGTGGCAAGGCGCGGCGGCGGCAGGCGACCCGGCCGCGGCGCGACAGTTACTCGGCTTGTGGTTCAACCACGGCGTGTTCGGCCGCTGCGCTTCAATGGCGTTTGGGGTCGGTGTGGATGCGGATGCCGGCGTGCAGTACTGGCGCGCGCTGTGCACGGCCGCACACCATGGCCCCACCGCGGCACGCCCGCGCATCCAGGCACTGCTCGCGCTACCGGTGGTCCAGCTGGAGGCCAGCGGCGTCTCGGCGCGCGAGCGGGCTCGCTTGGCGCGGATGGCGCAGGTCGGCGACAACCAGCCCCGCCCATAATCGCCGGCCTCAAACGACGTCGCCACCCCGCCGCGACCGCAGGGCGCAGATCGCAGAGAGTGCGCTTGACCACGAAGGCATAGCTAGCAGAATCAACTGGTTGGCGACATGCCTGTTCGGTTATGTGTGGTCGTCATGTAAGGCCGCTGATTTACAGACACTTTGAAGGCAGTCTGGGC
>SXRM01000113.1 GCA_005792545.1 Pseudomonadota bacterium
GGCTGCGTTGTGCATGGGCGTCGGATACCTGGGATGAAAGTTTCCGCCAGGCGGTCGATGCGCCGCCAAGGCCGCTAGCCAATGGCTTGAAATTACAAACCTAAAAAAGAATGGGCGCTCGGGTTTGGATTTGCGCCCACCCACAATGACAAGTGCGCCAGCGGCAAATGCGCGGGCATGACCGCGACTTGCAACGACAACAACGTGTGCACCAACGACAGTTGCTCGACGAACACAGGCTGTCAGTACGTGCACAACACGGTCGACTGCAACGACGGCAACAAGTGCACGCAGAACGATGTGTGCTCTGCCGGCAAGTGCGCGGGCGCAGCCGTCAGCTGCGGCGACAAGAACGACTGCACCATTGACACTTGCAAGGACTCGGTGGGCTGCATCTACACGAGCAACACCGGCGCAGAGTGCAATCTTTACAACAACTGCATCATCAAGGCGGCGTGCACCCAGTACGGGGCGTGCGTGGGTGAACCTGCGTGTGGCTACGTGACTGCGCCGTGCTTGATTGTGCCCTGTTCTGCGTTTAGCTCAACTGGCTCTCTGCCCGCATGTGGGCTTGGCGGCGGTAAGACGGAGTACCAGCGGGACTGCGGCGATAGCAACGCATGTACACTGGATGCGTGCGGTAAAGCCGGTTGCGAGTACACGACCACCAACGAGGGCGCTGCCTGCGACAATGGCGGCAAGATCTGCAAGTCGGGCCTGTGCGTGCCCAAGCAGTAGCCCGCCGTCAAATCGAAATCGCAGCAAGCAGCGGTATCACCTCGGCCGACATGGCGGCTGTCAGCGCGTCAAGGTCAACGCCAGCCAATTGCTGCGCGTTCGCGCAGGCATCGGTCAGCAGACGACTCTGCACGCGACCGATGCGCAAGGCCTCGCTGTAGGGTACTCGGCTAAACGAGACCAACTGATACCGCGTCCAGTAGCGCTCGCCCAATCGCGCCTGCACGGCCAGTTCCGCGGCCCGCTGCAACAAGTGGGTTGGATCGGCGACTTTGTCGCGCATCTCGACGAAGTTCTCGAGCGCGAGGTCGGCGATGGCGTCGGTCTCGCGCTTGCGCGCCGGCCAGAATTCCGCAAATGTCTCCGCCCATTGAAGCGCCGATGTGGGTACGCCGTTGCGGTCGAGTTGCTCGACGAGGCCCACGCAGCTCTCGAACCCGGCGTTCATGCCCTGGCCAAAAAAGGGCACGATGGCGTGAGCCGCGTCGCCCAGCAACAAGGTCGCGCCATTGGACCAAGGTTCGCAGCGCAGCGTCGCCATGTGACCGATCGGCGCTCGCGCGAATTTCTGTACGATATCAGGCATGTACGGTGGAACATCGCCAAATTGGCCGCGCAGGAAGTCGGCCACTGCCGCATCGTCTTGCAGGTCGGCAAAGCTCGGTGTCCGGCCGTCGCTCTGGTGAGGCAAGAACAGCGTGCACGTGAACGTGCAATCAGGATTCGGCAGCGCGATGAGCATGTAGCGGCCGCGCGGCCAGATGTGCAGGGCATTGGCGTCGAATGCAAAGGTGCCAACTGGCGTCGTCGGCAGCGTCAGTTCTTTGTAGCCAAAGTCCAGTGGCGCCATTTGCTGGAGCAGGCCCGCGCGTTGCATCGAGGTGCGCAAGGCGCTGGCGCTGCCGTCGGTGCCAATGGCGACGGGCGCTTGGATCTCCCGCGTCTCGCGGCTGGCCTCCACCGCGACGCGAGCGGTACCGCGGTCGAAGTCGTAGGACTCCAGGCGCGTCCCAAAGTGCACGCGTACCCGACCGGTGGCTTCGGCGCGATCGAGCAGGATCTTGTTCAGGCCGCCGCGCGACATCGAGTGGATGACCTGACCGTCGCTGCGGCCGTAGCGCTGCAGCTCGCACTGGCCGCGCAAGTCGTGCACGCAGCGCCCGCGCATCGGCACCGTGCAGTCCAGCACCGCGCCGTCCAGGCCAATCCGGGCCAGGGCGTCGAGGCCGCGGACGGAGACGGCGAGGTTGATGGACCGGCCGGCGCCCACGGCCTGCTGGCGCATGTCGGGCCGCCGCTCGTAGAGGTCGACGTTGCAGCCGCGCTCTGCCAGCAATGAGGCGAGCAGCGAACCGACCGGGCCGCCGCCAAACAGGGTCACCTTGGGTGCGGTCATTGCGCCTCCGCGGTCAGTCGAAAAGCGCGGTCAAGGCCTGGCCTGCGCGCGCCACGTCCTCAAAGCAGCAGTAGAGCGGAGCCGGGGTCAGGCGCAGAATGTCCGGCCGGCGCAAGTCGACTGCAATGCCCTGGGCCTGCAGTTGTTCGGCGACCTCGGCGGCGCGGCCCGGCACGTGCAGCGTCAACATCGACCCGCGCCGCTGCGGTTCGCGTGGGGTCAACAGCCGGACGCGACCGGCGGGCAAGCAGTCAACCCAGTCGGCCAGGCACTGCGTCAGGCGGTCGCCGCGCGCGCGCAGGTTTGCGATGCCCGCGGCGTCGAACAGGTCCATCGACGCCCGCACGGCCGCCATCTGCAGAATCGGCGGGTTCGACAGCTGCCAGCCTTCCGCGGTCGGAATCGGCGAGAAGTCCGGGCCCATGACAAACCGGCTGGCCTTGTCGTGCCCCCACCAACCGGCCAGTCGAGGCAGATCGGCTGTGTGGTGGCGCTCGTGGACGAACGCCCCGCCCAGCCCGCCGGGTCCTGAGTTCAGATACTTGTAGTTGCACCACACCGCGAAGTCCGCGCCGCTATCGTGCAGCCGACAGTCCAGGTTGCCGGCGCCGTGGGCCAGGTCAAAGCCGACCGTACAACCGGCAGCGTGGCCTGCCCGGACGATGGCAGCCATGTCAAAGGCCTGACCAGTCAGGTAGTTGCAGTTGCCGAACAGCACCAGCGCCGTGCGCTCGCCCAAACGCGCTAGCGTCTCCAGGATGTCGTCGTCGCGCAGGTGGGCTTCACCCGGCCGCGGTGCCACCTCGACCACCACGTCGGCCGGATCGCGGCCGTGCCAGCGCGCCTGCGACGCCACAGCGTGGCGATCTGAGGGAAACGCGCCGGCCTCGACCAGGATCAAGTCGCGCCCTACCGTTGGTCGGTAAAACGACGCCAGCATCAGGTGCAGGTTGACCGTCAGCGTGTTCATCACCACGACTTCGCTGGGAAGCGCCCCTACCAGCCGCGCGGTCGTTTCGGTCAGCAGTTCATGGTAGGGCAGCCACGGGTAGCGGCCTGCGAAGTGGCCTTCGACGCCGTGGCGGGCCCAATCGTCCAGCGCTTCTTGCACAAACGCGCGCGCGTTGCGCGGCTGCGGCCCCAGCGAGTGCCCTGCGAAGTACACCAGCGGCTGGCCGTTCGCGGCGGGTGGCAGCAAGAACTGCTGGCGGAATCGCGACAGCGGATCGGCGGCGTCGAGCGCCTGGGCAGTCTGGATATCCAAGGCCGGTCGCGCCGCCATGGTTCACAGCCAGTCGTTGAGCTGTAGCAGGTCCGTGAGCACCTTGCCGCGATCGCCGGCCCGGCCGATCAGGTCGACCTCGAAATCGTAGGTGTTGTCGCGGCGCATCAGCGCGACTTTGGCACCCATGGCGGCGGGCAGCGCCAGATCCAGCTCGTAGATGTCGCCACAAACGGCCAGCTGGGCCGTATCGGCGCCGTGTTGGCCCAGCAGCTCGGCAATGCGCGCGAAATAACGGTTGCGGCGCAGCCACACCGGACGCCGCAAGTGTGAGCTGGTCTCGCGGTCGGGCAGGGCATCGAACCGGGCGTCACCCACAGGTGCCGGATCGACCCAGAACTTCATCGCGTTGCCAAACACCTCGACTGGCGTTTCAGGGCGCAGGCCCAACTGGGCAATCTTGTGCTGTACGTGCGCCGTTGAGCTGTTGGTGACAACGACAACGGCGAGGCCGCGGTCTAGCAGAGCTTGCAGCGCTTCGCGGGCGCCCGGTCGGAACACGATAGCAGAGTGCTTGTAGGCCGCCTGATAGGCGTCGGCCAACAGCTTGCCGCGGGCTGCCGGATCGGTCTGGATCCCCATCCGGTCAAACGCGCAATGCGCCGCCATCGAGCAGCGGATATACGGGTCCGCGTCGGCGGGCGCGGCGTCGACGCCGTTCATGTGCCAGCCCAACTCGGGCGAGCGCGCAGCAACGTCTTGCAGCCCGAGCGCAAACTGCGGGGCAAACGTGGTCGCGGCCATGCCAAGCGCCTCGGCGAGCAATGTCGGGTAACGCTCGGCGAAGGGCGCACCTTCGGCCTCCGAGTCGGTGAACGTGCCGTCGAAGTCCAAGATGACAAGCCGTGTGCTCATGGGGCCTCCTCGCAGCCTGATTCGCGGGCGATGCCCAGCCAGTTCAGGGCGTTGTCGCGCAGCAGCTTGGCGCGCACCGCGGGCGCCAAGGCCATCGAATCGACAAGCGCGCCCGGCCGCGCCTCGCCCAGTGGAAACGGGTAGTCCGACCCGACTGCCACGCGGTCTTCGCCGAGCGTGTCGAGGACCAGCCGCAGCGCAAGTGGGTCGTGCACGAGGGCGTCGACCCAAAAGCGGCCGACATGGTCGCGCGGCGCGAGCGGATTGTCGATGGCACACAGGTCCGGCCGCGCCTCAAAGCCGTGCTGAATGCGACCCAACGTCGCCGCGAAGCTGCCGCCGCCGTGGGCGACGCACACCCGCAGTGTCGGCAGGCGGGCCAGGACGCCGCCAAAGATGAGTGAGCACAACGCGCGGCTACACTCTGCCGGCATGCCAACCAGCCACGGAAGCCAGTACTTGCGCATGGTCGCCTCGCCCATCATGTCCCAGGGGTGCACGAACACCGCCGCGCCCAGCTCGGCCGCACGGGCAAACACCGGAAACAGGGACGCCTCATCCAGGTTCCAGTCGGCCAAGGGGCCGCGCACATGGCTGCCAATTTGTATGCCGTGCAGACCGAGCTCACCGACACAGCGATCCAGTTCGCGTACGGCCAGATCTGGGTCCTGCATGGGCAGCGTGCCCAGCCCAAAAAAGCGGTCGGGATGGCAGCGGACGACGTCGGCGAGGTGGTCGTTCAAGAATTGCGCGACCTGCAGCGTGTCGCGCGGCTGCGCCCAGTAGTTGAACAGCACGGGCACGGTCGACAGCACCTGGGCACTGACACCGGTGTCATGCATGTCGGAGAGACGTGCGGCGGGGTCCCACAGGTTGGCGTCTACGTCGCGAAAGAAGGTGCCGTCGTCCCGGACCATGCGGGCGCGGCAGCCAGCCGGGTGTTCCAGGCCTACAAAGCCGCTATATCCAAAGCGATCCGCCCAGCGCGGCAAGTCGCGCGGCAGCAAATGGGTGTGCACGTCGATGCGGGCTGGCCCGGGCGGCGGTGCTGCGGCAGTCGAAATCATGCGGAGGACTCCTGGCGAGGCGGCGAGCATAGGTCATCGCGCTGCGGCGGCGCAAACTCAGGTGATTTCGATGGGATCGGCCGCGGGGCCAACTCTTGATGTGAGAAACTGTGAGTCGAAGCTGCGGCCAATTGACGCCAACGTGCGGAAACTGGGACAGTGTCGGACCTGCGCTTCTGCGCGCGTCTCCACTGTCCTTTTCGAGGTTCCATGCACGCCATGCCCACACTTTTGCGCAACCTGCGCACCCAACCCCTGGCCTTCGCGCGGTTGACGGCTTTTGCCTCGCTGTTGGCACTGACCGCCTGCGGCGAAGACGCGACACTGACGCCAACGCTTGAGGCCGACGTGTCTGCGAACGCCGATGGCAACACGGTTGGCGTCGGCACCGATGGTGGCGGCGGCGGCGGAACGGACGGCGCGTCAACTGGCGGCGATAGCGGCGCCACCGACAACGACACGGGCTCCGGCGGCACCGACGGCGGTTCCGGTGGAACGGACGGCGGCACCACTGATCCGGATGGTGGATCTGGCGGCACCGACGGCGGCACCACGGACGCCGACGGCGGCAGCGGCGGCACCGACGGTGGCGGCACCACGACCGACGGCGGCACCACTGACCCGGACGGCGGCACAACAACCGACGGTGGTGGCACCACGACAGACGGCGGCACCACGGACCCGGACGGCGGCGGTACTAGCGACGGTGGTGGCACCACGACAGACGGCGGCACCACGGACCCGGACGGCAGCGGTACGACCGACGGCGGCGGCACTACCACCGACGGCGGCACCACCGACGGCGGCGGCACGACCACGGACGGGGGCGGCTCCACGACCGACGGCGGCACGACCGACCCCGATAGCGGCGGCACGGCGACGGACGGCGGTAGCACGACGACCGACGGCGGCGGCACCACCGGCGACATCGCGACGCCGCCCGCCTGCAAAGCAGACGGCGACTGCGCCAAAGCTGGAGTTTGCGCAACGGTACAGTGCGTGGCTGGCGCTTGCGTGACCGGCAAGGCGGCAGATGGTGTCGCGTGCGATGACGGCGACGGATGCACCACCAACGACACCTGCAAGGCCGGCGCCTGCGCGGCGGGCGCCGCCAAGGACTGCAACGACAACGTGGTCTGCACAGACGACGCCTGTGATGCCAAGACTGGCTTCTGCGCTAATACGGCCAATACCGCGGCGTGCGATGACGGCAACGCCTGCACGGCTGGCGACGTGTGCAAGTCTGGCAAGTGCGAGCCCGGCGCTCCCAACAGCTGCGACGACAAGAACGTCTGCACGGCCGATAGCTGCGATCCCGCCAAGGGCGGCTGCATCAACGCGGCTCAGGACGGCAAGTGCGACGACGGCAACGTTTGCACCAGCGACGATGCGTGCAAGGGTGGCAAGTGCGAAGGCAAGGGCACCGCGTGCGACGATGGCAACGCTTGCACCACCGATACCTGCGACGCCGCAACCGGCAACTGCGTGTTCAAGGTGACGCCCGGCGCCACCTGCGATGACGGTAGCGCCTGCACGGATAAAGACGTCTGCGCCAACAACGGCAAGTGCGCGGGCACCACCAAGGTTTGCGACGACGGCAACCCGTGCACCACCGACAACTGCGATGCCAAGACCGGCTGCGGTGCGGCACCGAACACCGCCGCCTGCGACGACGGCAACCTGTGCACCGACGGCGACGCCTGCAAAGACGGCAAGTGCCAGGGCGGCGCGGCCAAACCTTGCAACGACAGCAACCCGTGCACCGACGACACCTGCGATCCGAAAGTGGCCAATGGTTGCGTGTTCACGCCCAATACCGCGCCTTGCAACGCTGGCGATGTCTGCCAGGCAGCAGCGTGTAAGGCCGGCAAGTGCGAGCCCGCTGCCGGTCCCAAGGACTGCAACGACAAGAACGACTGCACGACCGACACCTGCGACCCCAAGACCGGCTGCGTCAATACTGCAGCGGCGGACGGTTCGGCTTGCGGCTCGGCCAACGACCTGTGCCAGCAGCCGGCCAAGTGCAAGACCGGCAAGTGCGAGGGTGGCGCCAAGCTGAGCTGTGACGACGGCAACGCCTGCACCAACGACAGCTGCGACCCCAAAACCGGCTGCGCGTTTGCACCCAATACCAACCCGTGCGACGACGGCAACGCCTGCACTATTGGGGACAAGTGCGGCGTGGTCGCCGGCAAGGGCGCCACCTGCACGGCCGGTTCCGGTATCGATCTGGCGACCTGTGACGACAAGAACGCCTGCACGACCGACAGCTGCGATCCCAAGATCGGCTGCGCTCACGTCAACAACACGGCGGCCTGCGACGACGGCAGCAAGTGCACAACTGGTGACGTGTGCGCCGCGGGCAAGTGCGCCGGCAAGGCGAGCGGCCAGTGCGACGACGGCAACCCTTGCACCAACGACAACTGCGATGCCAAGACCGGCGACTGCAATTGGACCGGCACCACTGGCGCCTGTGACGACGGCAACGCCTGCACCACCGGCGAGGCCTGCGCAGCCAGCAAGTGCACCGGTGGCACCGCCAAGTCGTGCGACGACAAGAACGCCTGCACCACCGATTCATGTGACGCAAAGGCCGGCACCTGCGTCAACGCCCCGGGCAACGACGGCGGCGCTTGCGACGACGCCTCGGCGTGCACCAGCGGTGATGCGTGCGCGGCTGGCAAATGCGCGGGCAAGGCCAAGGTCTGCGACGACGCCAATGCGTGCACCGATGACACCTGCGACGCCAAGACCGGCAACTGCGCCTCGGCCAACAACACCGCGGCCTGCGACGACGGCGACAAGTGCACTGGCTCGGATGCTTGTGCTGCGGGCGTATGCAAGGCCGGCGCCGCGCTGGTCTGCGACGACAAGAGCCCCTGCACCACAGACAGCTGCGACAAGGCCAAGGGATGCGTTGCTGTCGCGGCCGCCGACGGCACCAAGTGCGACGACGGCATTGCTTGCACCACCGACAGCATCTGTAAAGCCGGTTCGTGCACGCCGAACAGCAACTGCAACTTCCTCGACGAGGCTTTTGATTGCACCGCGACCTCGAAGTGGGTCATCACAGTGCCCGCATCTACGGTCCAAAACCTACAGCGCAAGGTGGTTTGGAAAATCGACGAGGCCCCCAAGGTCGGCACGCCGGAGCAGCAGGCGGCACACAAGTGCACGCTCAACTTCAACAACGACACCAACTACTGCGACGCGGCCAAGTTTGGCGGTCAGGCCTACTGCATGTCGCCCGCAGGCACGGCACGGTCGGCCGACATCGACTGGGTTGGCCTGAAGTCTGGCGTCGGCGAATTGGTGTTCGACACCTACTACGACGTCGATCCGCCGTCGGACGGGCAACCTGACGTTCCGCAGATCGTGGTGCGCAATAGCAGTGGCAACGGGATCCTGTTGACCTTTCCGTTTCCGAAGGCCAATAGCGACATGAAGGTGTGGAAGTCGGCGATCAAGCTCAACTTGACGCCGGTGCTCAACCACAAGTTCTACCTGGAGACCACCATGCAGGTGAATACGCAGTTTGGCACCGGCAACACCGGCACGGGTATCTTCATCGACAACGTCAAGGTCAACCTGAACTTTGTCGGAGTCCCCGAAGTCTGCACAGATGGTATCGACAACAACGGCGACGGCAAAACCGACTGCGCTGAGGCATCGTGCGCCAACGTCTACCCGTGCAACGCCAAGAAGCTGTTGGACGAGCAGTTCGCGTGCAGCGGCACCGACTGGACCTACGCGTCGACGCACTCGTCGACGAACTACAACTGGGCCATCGACAACACGCCGGCCGTGGCTCCGCCGACTGGCACGTGCTCGCTCAACTACAACAACGGGACCAACTACGACGCGAAGAGTGCAAACGGTCAGTCGCAGGCGAACGCCGGCACCGCAACGTACAAGAACGACCTCGACACCACCGGCCTGACTAAGGTCAACACAACCCTGAAGTATTACTACGACACCGAGACCGGTAACCAGTCGTCCAACTACGACCTGATGTACCTGCAACTCTCGACCGACAACTTCGCCAACTGCTGCAGCATTCAGACCCAGGGTTGTGGAGCAGATTCCAACCAAATCTGTAACACGGCAGGCACGCGCAGCTATTTGCTGCCGCGCACCGCAGTCAAGACGTGGCTTACGTTTACTGGCGACCTGTCGCAGTACTTTGCGAACAAGAAGGGCATCAAGGTGCGAATTCGGTTTGCAACAGTCGACGGCTACGACAACAACTATCCTGGACCGCGCGTCGACGACATCCTCATCATTGGCGCTCCGTGATCGGTTTCAGCTAGCGATGCCGAAACGTTGCGGCCGCGCTTGACGCACCTAGCCACCGTTGCCAAGATCGCTGCGCGCGGCTGCCCAGAGCACCGCGCCTGAGGTTGGTCGGTGATCCGCGTTGCGCGTCATGTCCTGGCCCTGACGTTGGTGCTAGCCAGCGTGTTCGCCGTGGCTGGCCCGGCCGCTGCGCAAAACGAGTCGGAGAAAGACGCGACCGCCGTCGCCGAACTCGCCAAGAAGCACTACAAGAACAAGAACTTTGACATGGCAGCACGCCTGTACGTGCGAGCCTACGAAATGAGCAAGCGGCCCAACTTGCTGTTCAATGCGGGTCGCTCGCGTGAGAACAACGGCGAGCGCGCCGAGGCCATCGAACTGTATCGCCAGTACGTGCAGGTCGAGACGGACGTGGCGCTGCGCGAAGAGGCGCGCGCCAGGCTGGAAGCGCTGCAAGAGAAAGGCGACAAGCCGGCCAACGCCGACAAGGGCAGAGACCGCACCGACAAGCAGGACAAGGCCGATAGACGTGAAGGTAGTGACCCGCCCAAGGCGGCCAAAGACAAGACGAGCGGCGGCAAGGAAAAGACCGCCGATCCGATACCGGCCGGCAAGCTGGAGTTGAACAAGACCGCGGCCTTTGACAAGTCAGGCACGGTGCGGCTCAGCTTCAAGCTTGGCCCGCTGACCGTCAATGAACTGCTGGTTCGTAACATGCCGACGTCGAGCGAGGTCCAAGACGCGCTGACCAAGGACCCGAACGACAACTCGCGGCCCAAGTTCCAACTTGGCATCTCGAACAAGGGCGACGTCAAGTACGCCATCGAAGTCGTGGCGCGGCTTGAGACGAGCGATGGCATTGTGCTGTACAGCTGCGATCGCAAAGATACCGTCGACCGGCAAGCCGACAACGACCACACGACCATGTGCGGCATGTTCGCGAGCGTCAAGACCCGGCTGTGGCCCAAAGTCGCGCTGGTGAGGATCATCCTGACCGCGCGGCCAGACTGACGCTGACCCCTATGGACGCTCCACCAGCAGTGCGCCGCTTGCCGCAGCCACCACCCGTACCCGTTTACGCGTGGCGATTCGGCAAGGCGGTGCTGGCTGCACTGTGGCTCGCAGCTGTGGTCGCGGCGGCTGCGTATGGCGTCTTTGGCGCAACGATTTCTGTTGGGCTTCCCGTGGCTGCGCTGGCCGCGTTGCTCGCCTGGGTGGGCGCTGGCGTGCGGTTTGCGCAGCTTGGCGTGTTTGCGCGGCCGCTGCTGCGGGTGCAGGGCGTGCGCGGGCAGTTGGCGCTGACGTTTGACGATGGGCCGCACCCGGTGCACACCCCGAAAGTGCTGGCGTTGTTGGCGCTGCACGGCCACAGGGCGACGTTCTTTGTCATCGGCGAGCGCGCCTCGCGACACCCGGCGTTGCTTCGCGCCATTGTCGAGGGCGGCCACCTGATCGCCAACCACAGTCTGCGGCATCAGCCATGGACGCCCGCGCTGCCGGCGTCGCAACTGGCGCGCGAGTGGGCGGCAGCCAACCGGACCATCGCCGAGGCGACAGGCATCTTTCCGCGGTGGTGTCGCGCGCCGGTCGGCCTCGTCTCGCCGCCAGTGGCCGAGGCTGCGCGCCGCTGCGGGATGCTGCTGGTGCACTGGAGCGTCACCGCGCGCGATGGCGTGGCGTGGGCCGACCGCGAGCGCTGCTGGAGTCGACTGTCGCGCGGGTTGCAGGCTGGTGCCATCGCGGTTTTGCACGACGGCGTCGGCGGCGAGAACTGCGCAGCGGTAGACCTGCTGCCCAGGGTGCTGGACGACATGCGCGCGCGCGGACTGGTATCGGTCACACTGGATGAGTTGCTGGTCAGCGGACCGAGTCAGTAGGCGCTTTCGGTTTCGAGCTTGAACACGCCGTGCAGTCCGCCCTGGCGTTGTGGCGTGTACCAACGGCAGGCCGAGAAGATCGCGATCGAGTCGTCGTCCACGCGCGCGCCCATGACCGTGGCCTCGACGTCGGCGCCCGCGAGGTCAAGCTGCGCCTGATCCAGGTCGAACGCGATGGCGGCGCGCACCACCAAGGCAGTCGCCGTGACCAGGCTATCTTGGATGTGGAGCGCCACTCCATGGCTGTCGAAGCGGACGTTTTCGAGCTTGATCTCGCTGTCGTTGGCGTGCAGTTCCTGGATGGTGGCGTTTTCGATGCGCATGCCTTCGCAGTCATTGGCATCGATGCGTCGCCATGCGCCCGTAAAGACCTTACCCTCTTCGCGCTTGCAGACCCCATCGCGCGTGGCGGCGGTCGGCGCGACGCCCTTCCAGCGGGCGTGGCTATCGCCTGCGATGGCGGCCTTGAGCAACTGCAGGAAGCGCTCTGGCGCCTGGTGCATCGGCTCGTGGCCAACCTTGTCGATCCAGGTCAGCGACGCATCGGGCAGGCGGGCGGCCAGCAGGCGCGCGGTCCGCGGTGGCGCGACGTTGTCTGCCGTGCCCCACAGGATCGCGGTGGGCACTGTCACCCGGTCGAGCAAGCGCGAGAAGTCCTCGTCGATGAGCGCCAGCGCCGCGATCTTGGCGCTGCTGCTGCCCAGCCAGATGCGGCGAGCGGTCTGCGCGCCCCAGATGGCGTCGAGGTCGAGCGGCACCCGGCCGAACTGGTCGACCATCTTGCCGGCGATGGCTTTGGCACTGCGTTGCCAGACGCTGGCCGGCTTGTCGCCGCCGCTGAGCGCCATCACCTCCTTGGCCAGCGCGCTGCGGTACAGGACCCCGGCCGCGTCAACCACGACCAGACGCTTGACGTCGTTTGGCCAGACCGCCGCGTACCGCAGGGCGACTGCGCCGCCCAACGAGTGCCCGACCAACACGAACGGGTTGCGCAGCCGCTCGCGGACCACATGCTGCACAAACGCGGCATACATCAGCGGCGTGAAGGTCTGGTTGCGGTGGTCGCTGCTGGCAAAGCCAGGCAAGTCAAAGGCGATCACGTAGTGGCGCTCGGCCAAAGCGGGTATCACGCCGTACCAGTCGCGCGCGCCGGCCTCGCCGATGCCGTGAACCAGGACCACAGCTTCATTGCGCGGGTTGCCGGCGGTTAGAATCCGGGTGCGGCCCTGGAAAACTGGCTCAAAAATGACCGTTTCGCTCACGCCTGCGGGCAACTCCGCGGCAGCCGCTTGGCTTGTCGCCGGCGTGACGAGGAGCCAGGCGCAGCTACATGCGATGACTGCGTTGTTTGTCCAAGCGAACGAGCAGGAAAGGGCAGTGCTGGCCATCGGTTCGCCTTGGCGCGTGCGCCACATTGCTGCGGGTTCGCCGCGAACGCGCTAGACGCCGCCGCTCAGCACGCCGTAGGCGATGACGCCGACCGCCATCAACGTTTCGCCGGCGATGAGGCCTGAGGCCACGACGACCGTGAAGCGCTCTGACCACTGCGGTGCCATGCGGCCCAACAACCAGGCCAGGCAGGCGCCGAGGCACATGGAGAAGCTGCTGGTAAACGACACCGTCATCGCGATGCCAACGCCCGCGACCGAAGGATACCACTTGCGGATGTGCGGTGGCGTCAGGTGCTCCAGGATGGCCATACCGGCGCCGACCGCGGCGGCGATCTGAATGGCGGCAAGCTTGTGCGGTTCCATGTTGCCGACGCCTTTGCTGAGCAACTCGGCAACCTTGGCCCAGACCATCGCTGCAGGCGCCGGCCACTTCTCGCCGCCGAGCGTGGTCGGATCGACCAGAAACTGATAGGCGACGCTGGCAAACACTGCGCCGATGAGCACGCCGAACACCTGCGAAATCACCTGGTAGCGCGGCCGCGCCCCGACGAGATACCCCGCCTTCATGTCGGTCAGCAAATCGCCAGCGTGCGACGCCGCGCCTGCCGTGACGTTGGCGGCCAGCAGGTTGGCGTTGACCTGACCCTGCATGAGTCCGCCGAACACCAGTTGGGTCACCTTGCCCATGTTGCCGACCGGGTTGATGTCGGTCTCGCCGACCGAGCGCGCCGCCACAAATGCGAGCAGCAGTGACAGCAGCACTGCCACCAGACCCCAGTGCGGCGGTATCCCAAACCACATCGCCTGCAGCGCCACGCAGAGCGCACCGACGCCGACAAGGCCGCCCAGGAACCACGAGAAAGGCACTTCGACGCCTGCAAGGCGAGGATCCGTGTTGGTATCACCGGTTTTGGCCAGCGTCTTCTTGAAGCCGGCGATCATGCCAGGTGCCTGGATGGCCAGGCCGACCAGAGCGTGCACCACCATCAGCGAAACGCCGGGCCACAAAGTCCAAGCGTTGATGGGGCCGTATTGCAGGGTGTCCGGACCGCAGACCTCGCCGGCCTTGAGCTTGCCGCAGGTGATGTAGCCCTTTTCGAGCAACCAGTCAGCTAGGAACCAGCGCGACATCAAGCCGGAGACGGCCATCCAGAACGCGGCCTTGAAGCCCATGATGGCCCCAGCGCCGATCATGACCAGGGATGGCTCGAATGCCACCGAACGCAGAGCCAAACCCTTGCCGAACAGCGGCAACTTGTCCGGGAGCACGTGCATGCCTTCGCGCAGCAGCGCCACAAAACCGCCCGCCAGACCGCCAGCGCCGAGCGCCATGCCTTTGACGGCGCCTTCGCTGCCGGTGGCGTGCAGACTGCGCAGCGTCTCTGCGGCGGCGATGCCGGACGGAAAGCGCAGCCGCTCTTGGTTGATGAGCTTGCGCTTGACCGGGATGGCCGCGACGATGCCGAGCAACGAAATCGCCGTGACCCACACGATGGTCTGCCAGACAGTAAGCTTGAACTGGCTGACCATCCACAGGGCCGGAATCGCTGAAACCAAACCGGCGGACGACATGTAGCCCGCGGCCGAGGCTGCCGTCTGCATCGTGTTGTTTTCGAGCAACGTGAAATGCCCGACCGTACCAGCGCCGAACAGCCCGTTCAGCGCCTTTTCCAGCACCGTAAACAGCGTGAAGGCCAGCACCGCGGCCGTAATCGCCACGCCCAGGCCCCAGCCGATCTTGAGGCCCACATACAGGTTCGAGATCGACATCACGCCGCCGATGACGCAACCCGTCAACACCGCGCGAACGGTCAGCTGCCGCTGGCGGTCGCCCACGTAGACATGGTCGAACCAGTACTTGTCGTGCTCCGCGACGGGGGCGTCCGCGGCTGGCGGCGGTGGCGGGGTTGCAACGGCTTCGGTCTGCGCGGGTTGCTCAGGGTGCATGAGTTCCTCGGGTCGCGCGGTGCGACCAGTGTTGCGCGGTAATCTTTGGCGGGGCGGAGGTGGCTAAACGGGAGCCAGTTCGGGGTAGCGGCCTTCCATGTCCTCGCGGCTCATGGCGTCGCTGCGCGCGGCCGGCGACCACACGACCTCGAGCGCCACCAACTGCTGGCCGTTGACCGCCGCGAGCTTGTCCAGCAGCGTCGTGAGTTCTGCTGTGCCGTGGACCTGGCGCGCAAACTGCACGCCGCGGACGGCGAGCACCACCGAGACCACAAAGAACTCGGCGACCGCCATCTGGCCGTCTTCGTCGCGCAGGCCGTCGGTTTTCCACTCTTTTTGCTGGCGCCGCACGCCGGAGCCGTCGGCGCGGATGATCTCGCGGTTGAACTTGGCGCGCTCGTTGCTGCTCCACAGTTGGAACTGGTCTTCGGCCTTGGCCATCGGCATCTTTTCTGTGCCGCGCACGGCTGCGTATTCGACGTACTCGATCTTGGACTGCAGGTTGTGGGCCAATTCGCGCAGGGCATAGCTGAGGCTGTCCTCGTTGTCGGCGTCGGTCCGCGCCGCGAGCGCCTCCAGTACGTCTTGCACGTCGCGCGCCTGCATCTGCACGCCGAACTGCATCAGCCAGACGTCGCATTTCTCGTTGGTTGGCTGTGGGACGTAGCCGTCGCCGCCACCACCACTCTCGGCGGACCGCCGCCGCGCCCGGACGACCGCCAGGATGATCGCGACAATCACCACGAAGATGATGCCGACGATGACTAGCGAGACGATCGCGCCGACGACGCTGCCGCCGCTGCCGTAGTGGTGCCACGTCGTGTAGCTGCGGTAAGGCCGCGGCGCGCCGAAGTAGTACGTGCTGCCGGGCGTCGGCACCGGCACTGGCACGTATCGGGTGCCGCCGTAGCTCGACGACGGCGGGTGGTAGCTCGGTGCGCTGGACGACGATGAACCCCAAGACCGTGACGAGGACGACCCGAATGAACGCGACGAGGAACTTGAGGACGACGACCGGAAGGAACTGCTGGATGACCGTGAACTTGAGCGAAAACCGCCACCAAAGCTGCCGCCGGAGCGGGCCCACGCCACGGAGACGCCGCCGAGCAGCAGCAGCAGGATGACGGCTGCAGCCAGGGTTTTGCGGTTCAGGTGACTCACTGGCGAGCGCATGGCAACCTCCGGGTGCGGGGCCTGTGATCATAGCCGCTCGTGGCCGGCGGGGGAATGACCCAGTCAGCCACGGTGGCGATCACGGCAAATCACGGACCCTACCTTTGTTCAGATTGTTGAAAGAACTAGGTAATGTTCGACGACCGGGAGGAAGAGACGGCCAGAATCGGGCGTCTTTTGGGTGTGAATCGCGGTTTTTCCGGCGCCCAACCGATCACCTGTTCGAGCGCACATTTCGTCGCGCCGGACTTGACCATGGCCATCCGCTATTACCACCCTTCGCTGCTTTTCGAAGTCACCACGCGCACCGTTGGCGGGGCGTTTCTCATCGACCCCGTGCAGTACCCCGAATTCGGGCCGGCGTTTCACGCGATTATCGCGCGCGCCCAGCGCAAGTACC
>SXRM01000114.1 GCA_005792545.1 Pseudomonadota bacterium
CGGCGCCGCTCGCGCGGTAGGTGTCGATGCGCAAGTCCGCTTCGTTGATGTCGATGGTGATCGAGTCGTCTTCCTCTGGGACCACGAACACGCTGCAAAAGCTGGTATGGCGGCGTTTGGCAGCGTCGAAAGGACTGATGCGCACCAGTCGATGCACGCCGTTTTCGGCTTTGAGCCAGCCGAACGCGTAGTCGCCGGCAATGCGCAGCACGGCGTTGCGCACGCCCGCCTCTTCGCCGGGCACTTCGTCCAGCAATTCGACCGTCATGTCGCGCGTTTCGGCCCAGCGCTGATACATGCGCAGCAGCATCAGCGCCCAATCGGCGCTCTCAGTGCCGCCGGCACCTGCGTTGATCTGCAAAATGGCCGGCGAGCGGTCGGTGGGCGCCGACATGGTGCGCGCGAACTCGGCCTTGTCGAGGTCCGCCTGCACGCCGTGCAGCTGCGCTAGCAGGTCGTCGAGCACGCTGGCGTCGCCCTCAGCTTCTGCGAGCTCGCATAAGTCCAGCGCGTCGCGCACGCTGTTCTGCGGCACGCCGACGGTCTGCATCGCGGCGGCAATGTCGCCGCGTTCTTTCATCAGGCGCTGGGCGCGATCGGCGTCAATCCAGAATTCAGGTTCGCCCGCGAGGCTGTCCAGCTCGGCCAATCGCTCGGACTTGGCGTCCGTGTCAAAGCGACCTGCGCAGCGCGTCGATCCGCAATTGGAGCGCGGCTGCGCAGGACCGTACATCGGCAAAGGTTGCCATGGTGTTCCTGGGGGTTGCGGCACCAGCGAGTCGCCGGCGGGGCGCGAAGTGTACGCGCCGGAATCGAGATTGTCAGGCGGTCAGGTCAGATCGGCCAATTGCGCCCAGTGGCCACCAGCGTCGAGGACTTGTTGGGCGCGCTGCCAGAACGGCGCCTTGCCCTCGAAGACGATGTCTTGCAAGGGCAGCAGCGCCTGCGCCGCATCGGCATCAGTGCCGGTGTCGGCGGCAAGGCCGTTCAGGCCCTCGACGGCCAGCTTGAGGATTTGTTCGCACCAGTCGCGGACCGAAAAGTCGCCCACGCGCCCATCCAGCCCGTCGCGACAAGCGGCTTCGCGCAGCGCGGCGCGATCGATCGTCGAGTCGCCGTCGCGCACCACGGCCAGCGCCCGAGCGCGCGTCGGCAGATGGTAGAAGAGGCCTTTGCACAACGCCGGTAGGGCCGGAATCGCGGCAGCCGGAACCAAATCGCACTGGCGGATTTCCAACCACTTTTTGAGACGCACGTCGGGAAACAGCGTCGCCACATGGCGTTCCCAGTCGGCCAACGTGGGCCGACGACCGCCAAAGCCGCGCTCGAAAAAGTGCCGGAAGGTGAATTTGCCGTCGAGGCCCTGGTAGCCGGCGCTGCCGTCGGGATTTTCGCGGTCCAAAAAGTACATCGGCACGTCGAGCGCCCACTGCACGTAGTCATCGATGGTGGCCAAGCGGTCGAACACGAACGGGCCTTGCGCACACCGCGCGCGGTCGACATCCAGCCACAGATGAGCGCGGCAGCTGCGGTAGCCACTGGGCTTGCCCTCCAGGCGCGGCGAATTGGCGAACAGCGCAATCCAGACCGGCGACAGCAGGTGACCCAGGCGCATCATCTCCATGCACTCGTCTTCGCTGGAGAAATCGATGTTGGCCTGCACGGTGCAGGTCAGGTGCATCATGCGCAGGCCGTGACTGCCGACCCGCGGCATCCAAGCCCGCATCACGTCGTAGCGACCCTTGGGCATATGGGGCGCCGTATCCGGCGTGTCGAACGGATTGAGGCCAAGCCAGGCCAGCCGCACGCCCAAGTCCGCGGCGACGTCTTCGAATTCCGCCTGGTGCTGTTGCAGTTCGGCTATCGTCGCGGCGATCGTGGGCAGCACGGCTCCGGACAGCTCGAACTGGCCGGCCGGTTCCAGAGACACCGAGGCGCCCTTGCGCGAAAGCGCAATCGGCTTGCCGAGTTCCAGATACGGCTCCCAACCGTAGCGCAGCGCCAGGCGCTCCAACAGCGTGCGGATCGACACCGGCCCGTCATAGGGCAGCAGCCGTCCATCCGGACCGAACGCGAACCGCTCGTACTCCGTGCCGATGCGAAACTGTTCGCGCGGCTTGCAGCCGGAAGCACACCACTGCCGACACTGCAGCAGGTCGTCGATGGGCGTCTTGGGGGTGTCACTGGCGGCGCTGGCCATAGGGATCCTCGGAATACCGTCGCGCTAATCGTAGTAGAAAATCTCGGCGCGGCCGAAGGTGATGGCGCCAAAGCATTGAACGACAACGGCAACCACGACGAGCGCCTTGACCGGCCAGCCCAGCCGCTGCACCCGCAGCGCAAAGATGCCCATCAGCAGCGGCAAGAAGTCCATGCTGAAGCGGTAGGCAAACTGCTGCCAGCCGTCGTTCTGGTACAGCAAGCCGGGCACGGCCACGGCCAGAAGCGTCAGCAGCAGGCTGCGCTGCAGGCCCGCGCGTCGCAACCGCAAGTCGTCGTCGACGGGCGTATCGTCGCGCAACCTGGGCGAGCCGAACAGCGCAAACAGGGCCGGCGTCGAGGCCAGCAGGCCAAGCCCATGGCGGCTAACGGCGATGTAGGGTTCGACGAAGAACACGCGCGGCATGTTGGTGAGCGCGGCGCCGAGGTTGCCGTTCAAGAACACGGTGTTGAACAAGCCATGGTCGCGGGTCGGCCCGCGCGTGCCCTCGAGCAGGTACAGGTGGCCGAACTCAAGGGGGTTGTCCCAGCGCACCCAGTTGAACCACGCCAGCCCAGCGCCGACGATCGCCATCGGCACGCAAAACCACAGAATCTGGCTTGCCGCCTTGCGCATCGCCTCGCGCCCGCCTTGCCACACCGGCCGGCCTTGCGGAAACAGCGCTTCGAGCGGCAAGAAAATGCTGGCGAACAGCAGCGGCGTCCGCGTCGCGACGCCAAGCCCAAGAAACACGCCGGCCCAGAACGGTCGGCGCGCCCCTTGCGCGCAAAGCACGGCGGCCAGGTGCAGCGTCAGGCCCATCACCAGGGCCGTGAACCACACCTGCCCGCGAATCGAGCAGTACCAGGTGACCGTACCGAAGGCGAACAGGGCTGCCAGCCACCAGCGGTCACCGCTTGAGGTCGCGATGAGCCGCTCGCGGTGCAACCGCTCCATCCACAGTGCAAACAGCACCGCCGACGCCACCGCAAACAGCAACGTAACCCACACGTCGTTGACGCCGTAGCCGAAAACGGCCACCAGCGGCATCAGCGCAATCGCGGGAAACGGCGGGAAGCTGACCTGGTGTACCACCTCGTCGCAGCGGGCACCCGGACGATCCTTGACGCAGCCAGTCTTGAGCTCCTTGTCGACGTCGATGATCATCCAGCGGCCGTCCAGGGCACGAAACTGCCTGGACTTTTCGCCCTGCTGGTCTTTCCACGGGAACACGCCGCGGACGACCTCGCCACCCTTGAGCGTCAGCACCCGGAAGCTGGCCCAGTCGTTCCAGCCCAGGTTCTTGCCGTCTTTGCCAAGCAAGTGGCGGTCAATCGCAGCCTGGTAGCCTGGCGGGTCGTCGGAGCGCTGCGGTTGGCTCGCGGAGCGGCGCGGCGTGTCGGTGTCCATGCGGCCGTGCAACAGGTTCCACGCTAAATCGACGAAGTGGAAGTGCGGCGACGGCTGGCGCAGCATCCCGGCCGACGTCAACGCGTAGACCGCAAGCACCGCAACGCCGACCACAGTCAGGCGAACAGTCAACGATATCTTACGGTTGGGCATGGCGGCCGGGCGCGGCGACGCCAATGGGGCGGCGCGGCAGGGCCGGGACACTACCGGCACAAGGCGCAAGCGGTCAACCGTCCGCAACCGTGTCGGTTGTTTGAGCCAACACGGCGATTGCGCTACTCTGTTTGGCTGCGTCGCTGCACTGAGGTCACCATGTCGTTTGCCACCCATCCGCTGCACCCAAACTGGGCGGCCTGCCTGTGCGCGGCAGTTGCCCTCGCAGGCTGCGCCAATTCGTCGCAGTCCACGCCAATAGTCACCAAGGCCGACGCCGGCAACGGGCTTGGCGCTGACACCACGCAGGGCGATGCTGGTGCAGTCGACAGCGGTGGCCTCAAGGACTTGCCCAAAGTCGCGACCGCCGATACAGGTAGCGCCGACGCAGCCACGCCGGTCGAGACGTGCTCGTGCAAGGGCATCGAGTGCGGCAGCCCTCCCGGCTGCCCGCAAATGCAGTGCGACCCGTGCCCTAAGGGCGCGTTGTGCAAAGCCAACGTCTGCGAAGCCGACCCCAACTGCGCCTGTGGCTCGCAAGACTGCGGCATCCTGCCCGGCTGCGGCAAGGACTGCGGCGGCTGCGAAGCGCCCATGCAATGCAACGCCAACACGGCAACCTGTGAGATGGACTGCTCTTGCGCGCTTTTGGAGTGTGGCCAGTTGCCCGGCTGCCCGACCTCGTGCGGCCAGTGCGAAAAGGGCAAGGTCTGCCAGGATTTCATCTGCAAGCTCGACCCCAAATGCGAGTGCAAGCCGGGCAGTTGTGAGGTCATCCCCGGGTGCTCCGCCAACTGCGGTAACTGCGGCGCGGGCGAAAAATGCGTGGCCAACAAGTGCACGGCTGGCGGCGAACAGTGCCTGTGCAACAACGTGCAATGCGGGTTCGCAAAACCGTCGTGCGCCAAGTCGTGCGGCATCTGTCAGCTGAACCAGATCTGCTCGGCCAATGCCTGCAAGACCGTGGCGACCGGCCAAAAGAAGAAGTTCGGCGAGCCGTGCGGTCCATCCGAAGAGTGCCCGGTGCCGCCGCCAGGATCGAGCCAGTTTGCGCAAAAGCAGTTTCTGGAGTGCCAGCACAACCAGTGCGCCGACGGTCTGTGCATCACCGGCGTGTGCACCAAGAAGTGCAAGATCGCGCTCGACCAGGTCAACAACAACACCGGCGCCCAAGAGCCTGACGGCATCGAAGACCCGGGGCAGCAGAGCGGCTGCGGCGGCGCGGTCAATGGCCCGGTCGGTGCCAACTTCAAGTGCGTTGAGCAGAACTCGCCCGGTCAGGTGGTCGCGGGCTTTACTGACCCGGCTTGCTTACCGGGCAGTGCGCTAACGCCTTGCAACAGCGATGCGATTTGCCCACCCGGCGAAGTCTGCCGCGTGTATCCGATGCAAAACGGCTACCAGTCGCGCTGCGGACCTAAAGTCGCCAACCCCGTGGGCTCCGCGGGCGTCAAGGGCAGCGAGGCCTGCAACCCCAACCCGACGGCGGGCACAGTCGCCATGTGCGAGACCGGCTGGTGCAAGCAGAGCGGTTGCGTCTCGCTGTGCGTAACGGACGCCGACTGCAAGACCCAGCCGGGTGCGTGTAAGTCCGGACAGTGCCACGCCAACGGCGCAGTGTGCAGCAAGGATGCCGACTGCCCGACGTGGACGTGCAAGTCAGAGTTACAGTTTGTCGATACCAGCCTGGTCAAGTTTTCGGCTTGTCAGCCGTAGCTCAGTGGCGCCTTGACCCCGCGAAAGTGCGTGCCAAACTGTGTCTGTGGGCTGCGCCCGCAGTGCCCGCGAACAGGGTGAACCATGGCTCCCGTCGTCGCCCGGCCGCTGTCCTCGAAGCGCTACACCTACGCCGACTACCGCAGCTTTGCGCCGGATCAGCGCTGGGAACTTCTCGACGGCGAAGCGGTGTGCATGTCGCCAGCACCGACACCACTGCACCAACGCATCGTATTGTCGATTGCCGCGCAGCTGCACACACAGCTCCGTGGAAAGCGCTGCGAGGCCTTCATTGCCCCTCTGGATGTCTTGCTACCGGACGCCGCGCTGGCGGCCAACGAAGACGACGACGATCACACCACGACGGTCTTCCGACCTGATGTCATGGTGTTTTGCGACCCGGCCCAGGTGGGGCCCAAGCGCGCCCGCGGTGCGCCGACTTTCGTGGTCGAGGTGCTGAGCCGCGGCACCGCCGGCTACGACCAGATCAAGAAGCGCCGCAAATACGAGCAGTCCGGCGTGCAGGAGCTGTGGTTCATCGACCCTGACGAAGGCGTGCTATTCGTCAACCGCCGCGGCGCCGGCGTGATGGCCGCCCTCGCGCCAGCGGAAATGGTCGGCCAGACGGCCATCGCCTGCCTGGAAGGCACCTTGATCGATTGGACCGAACTGACGCCCTGGCTGCCTGTCATCAAAGACTGACCGCGCGTGGCAACGCCCCATCCAACCAAGCATGAGCCAGCGCCGCGACCACCAGCGCGTGGGTAATCGCGCCTGACTGCACCAGCCCCGGCAGCGCACCCACCGGCTCCAGCCGCAACGCGCAGTCCTCGGTCGCGTCGAAGTGCGTGGCGCGAACGGCAGTGCAACCCGTCGCCAGAAACGTGTAGCAGCGGTTGGTCTGAATCGCCGGGTTGGGTTCGACGCAGCCCAGCTGCCGCAACTCGGTACAGCCGTAACCCGTCTCCTCCAACAGCTCGCGCCTCGCCGCTTCGATGGGCGACTCGCCGGCGTCAATCATGCCGCCCGGCACTTCCAGCGTCACGGTCTGCGTGCCATGCCGGTACTGCTCGATGAGCACTGCTTGACCGTCGGCGGTGACGGCCACCACATTGACCCAGTCGGGGCACTGCACGATGCCAAAGCTGTGGGTGCGGCCCGTGCGCGGCGACACGCGGTCGACGGCATGGGCGGTAAACACCCGCGTTTGGGCGAGTTGGGCGCTGCCCGTTTCGGTCCAGGGCAAAGTGGCCGTTTGCGACATGGCAGTAAACCTTGCGCCCCAATAGCGGGACCACGGCAGCGTACACCGGTGGCACTTCTGTGGCGCTATCCTCTGTGGCTACAGCCAAAAAGCCATTGACTCAGCCACCGTTAGGCCCTACGCTCGCTCCCACGGGGCAAGGGCAGGCTCAACTGCGCGCACAGGCGCGCCTGGCGGTTGCCATGTCCACAGCTCCCTTGTTTGTTCGGGCCCTCAGGCCACTGGTCGGCGTTGTGCTCATGACCGGCCTGGCGCTCACCGGTTGCGAGAGCGCTCCCGTCGGCGAGAGCGAGGACGACCTCACCTCCAATACCGCGCTCGCGCGGACACTGACGTTCCAAGGTGCGGTGTATGTGGCGCCGTCGTCGAGCGACTCGACGATTCTGTACGCCATGCGCGCGCAGACGCAGTCTGGCTTTGGCGCCTTGCGCGAGGCCAATGTCGGCGTGAACTCGCGCGAGCTCAAAGACATCACCATCTCGACCTGGAAGAAGTCGAATGTGGTGGTGTTTGACCCCGCCGATGCGGCCGAAAAAGGCACGCCGATGCAGCGTGTTGAGTACACCTTCACCGACACGGCGGTCGTGCCCAAGGCGATGTCGACCAAAAGCTCGTTGCCGTTGGCGCTACTGGGGGCCAACTACCAGGCCCAAAAGCAGCGGGTGTTCGACGAGTGCACGAGCGGCGATGATCACGCCCAGGAGTTCATGAACGGCTCGCTGTGGTACGTGTTCAACCCAGCGTTGGGCAAGTGCAAGACGGCGATGACCAAGGAACAGCAGGCCATCGACGCCGACCGCAAAAAGGTGCCGGCGTCGACCGTGCAGGGCACGACCAACATCCCGAAAAGCGAGACTACGCGCCTGTACATCCCGGTCACCTTCAAATTGAGCGGCAACAAGACCAACAAGGGCACCAGCTGGCCGGAGTACGACCGCTTGTGGTCGGGCGGCGTGCAGAAGAACAAGGTCGTCATCGGCATGGTCAGCGGCATGATGGCCGACTGGGCAGCGGGCGAAAAACACGACCCCATCGACGACGACGGTTACCGCATGTGGCTGGAAGGACTGCGCGCGGTCTTCAAGGCGCGGCCCGGCTTCAAAGTGACCAGCAACGGCACCGGCGCAGATCTCACCAGCTACACCGTTGGCACCACCAAGGTGACCGGCGTCAGCTGGGACCAGTTGATGGCGTGGGAGCTCGACTACAACGCCAAGTGGCCGACCGGCATCAGCAGTTGGGAACACAAAAAGGCGCTGCGCGTTGCAGTCGGCAACAAGATCATCAAGAACTGGCTCACCTTCCAGGTGCCGGTCAAGGTCAAGATCGGCACGGCAGCGCAAACGACGGTAACGATTGAGCTCAACACCTATTTCGGCGCCGAAGGCGACGCCGGCCCGCACAAGAAGGCCATCAAGAACAGCGACGTATTCGTGTACAACGGCCACAGCTACATCGGCTATGGGCCGCTCGACCCCCGCAACTTTTCGAGCGCCGACTTTCCGTCGAGCTACCAGATTCTGTTCATCAACAGTTGCGTGTCCTACAACTACTACGAAAAGGACTACTGGGCGCTTAAGCCGGGCGGCACGGCCAACCTGGAACTCATCACCAATGGTCTGGAATCGTGGGTCGCTGGCTCCGGGTCATCGATGGGCCGCTTCGTCGGCGCGCTGATTGGCGGCAAGCAGCCGAGCTACACCGAATTGCTCAAGGCTGCCGAGTTCGCGGCCAGCGACTATGGGTACGACTGGGGCATGGACGCACTGCGGGTGGTCGACGGCGAGTTGGACAACAAGTACAAGCCGAGCACCAAGCCGATCGTTGTGCAGTAGCGCGACCGACTGCGGTTCACCATCGCCCCGCAGCGCTGCCAATAGGCTTTGCGAGCCACAACCGGCAGAGCCTCTTGCCGGCGGCGGTGCTACGACGGAACGGCGGCGGCCCCGCTTGCACAGGACCGCCGCCGTTCGCGCGCGGGGCGCACCCCTACGCGCCCGCTACTTCAGCGCGAACTCGATACGGCGGTTTTGCGCGCGACCTTTGGGCGACTTGTTGTCGGCTACCGGCTTGTCCGGTCCGAAACCCACGGTTGACACCCGCTTGGCATCGATGCCTTTGCTGATCAGGTAGGCCTTGACCGCCTCGGCGCGGTCCAGGCTGAGTTTCTTGTTCTTGGCGACATCGCCGACATTGTCGGTGTGCCCTTGGACTTCAATGCCGGTGTCCTTGAACTCGGCCAGCACAAGGACTGCATTGTCCAGCACGGCGAAGCTCTTGGCTGCGATGGTGGCGGACCCAGTCTCGAACTCGATGCCCTTGATTGCGCCTGCAAACTTGCGCAGCTTCTCAGGCACCGCGTCGGGGCAGCCGTCCTCATCCTGATAGCCGTTACGCGACTCGGGCTCTTTGGGGCATTTGTCGGCGAGGTCATCCAAGCCGTCTTTGTCGCTGTCTGGCACCGAGTCTGGACAGCCGTCCTCGTCCTGATAGCCGTTCTTGACCTCCGCTTGTTTGGGGCATTTGTCTGCGCTATCGGCGATGCCGTCCTTGTCGGTGTCCGGATCGTCGGGACAACCGTCGGCATCCTCAAAACCATTGACGGTTTCGGCCTTGGCGGGGCACTTGTCGTCGCTGTCTTCAATGCCGTCGCCGTCGCCGTCGCCATCTGGGCAGCCGTCGGTATCCTTGATCTTGTTGACAGTTTCGGCATCCAAGGGGCACTTGTCTGCCGAATCGGCGATGCCGTCGCCATCGTTGTCGTCGTCCGGGCAGCCGTCGCTGTCCTGCCAGCCGTCGACGTCCTCGCGAACGGCCTTGCAGGCGTCAGCGCGGTCCGGCACGCCGTCACCGTCCGTGTCGGCGGGAGTGCCGCCCAGGGTGTAGTACAGGCCCAGCCAGGCCTCGGCCTCGCCGACCATCTTGTTGCCGCGGCCGGCCGTGATGGTGCCAAGTAGGTCGAGCCGAGCGCCAAAATTCTCGGTCACGGCGATGCGCGTGCCCAAGCCAAGCACCGTTGTGCCGTCCGGGTCGACTTTCTGGGCAACGCGAACGGAATCGGTGACCAGGATGTCGGCGCCCAAACCGGCGCGCACGAATGGCCGAAACGTACCCTCGGTCAACAGGTTGAACAGCAAGCTACCGCGCACGCCGAAGACCGGCGACGCGTCGCCCGATCCTTGCAGCTTGCTGGCAATGGCCTTGGCTTCCAACTCGGCGGTCAGGCGCTCAAGGATGTGGTAGCCGATGCGCAGGCCACCGCCAAACGCCGCACCGGGGATTTCGCTGGTGGTCAAGGGCACCGCATTGCCCAGCTCATTGCTCTGGTGCTTGGCATCGTACCCACCAAAGATGCCAAGTTCGACAGCGCCTTGGTCTTCGGCATACGCAGCAGGGATGGCGGAGGCCGCTGTCGCTGCGGCGAGGAGCGCGGCAAGCAAGCGGAAAGACTTGAATACAGACATGTTGACCTCTGAACAGTTGGGGTGTGACGCACGAGTGCGACGGATTGTCGCGATGCGCTGACATCCCCAAGGGCAAGGACCATGCCAACCGCGAGAATTGTTCACAACTAGTTGTTTTTACTACTGTCAGATCACGCACCGCACACCGCTCGGCCCCCCAAAGACCCGCCCCAACGAGACAGTGCTGATACACAATACCGCCACATAGCTTTGATATGATACGACTTATGTAGAACTCGTCGCCGAGATACTGTTTCACATCGAGAGACATGGCTGGACAGAACCGCTGGCGCGGCCCGCAGTCCTGGCGCCAAACGCAGGACTTGGGCACCTCTGAGGTCCCAGCATTCAACTGTCGCAGTCAGCGCACGGTCGCGACAGGGGACAAGGACACGACTTGACACAATGAACGAGACAGTTTTCCGGCGCACAATACATTGTATACATTGCGTATTTACAACACAACCGTCTCATCGTTGTATCATATGACGCTTCGCTTGCGGACAAGGTCAGCCCGGGCCAACGCGACCAAGATCCGACAAGCCTTTGTATTAGCACATCTTTATTGAACCTCTGGCAGCCACGGCTGGTGATGGCACGACCCTTGCACAAGCCCATCCCGACTTGTCGGCTGTGTGGTTGACAGGGACACGACCGGTACAGGCCTCGCTGTCGGTGTCGACGGTGGCGTCACAACCCTAGGAGATAAATCATGTTAAGCACTTACAAACACAATCTGGCGTGGGGCGCGCTGACAGCGCTGCTCCTGCTTCGGCCCGGCGTCGGCCGTACCCAAGAGGCCGTTGCTCCCGAAGACCTGCGAAAAGAGGTCCTCGCATCCAAGAAGAAGCCGGACGGCTGGACCTACAACATCAACCTGGGCGCGACCGGCGCGATGAACACGGCGTCTGATGTCATTGGCACCACCGACGGAACGACCGCGCAGATCGGTGGCGTCGTCGATGGCGCGGCCACCTGGACAAGGGACCGTCAGGAATTGCGGAGCACGCTTCGGCTTCAATACGCCCAGACGCGAACGCCGGCCCTGGACGCCTTCGTCAAGTCGGCGGACGTCATCGACCTCGGTTCGGTGTGGATGTATCGGCTCAGCGCTCTGGACTGGGTAGGCCCCTATGCGCGGGCCCGGGCGATGAGCCAGATGACCGACGGCTACCTCATGCGCGCGGCCCCAACGACGGTAGTGCGAACGACAACGTCCAGCGGAACGACCAAGGGCGAGGTCGCGGCCAAGGAGCGTATTGCGCTCGCAGGAGGCTTCGACCCGCTACTGATTGCCGAAAGTGCGGGCGCGTTTGCCAACCCCATAGAGTCAAAAGCACTGACCATCAAGGCCAAAATCGGCGTCGGCGCGCAGCATTTTCTGACCGATGGTGGCTTTGCCGTTGCCGACGACGCCAAGACGGCTGAGCTTGAACTCAAGCAACTGGCCAGCTCGCACCAAGCCGGCGGCGTGTTTGAACTTCAGGCCGATGGCGCTGCAACGGAACAAATCAGCTGGAAAGGCCAGGCCTCCGTGTTCGCTCCGCTGTATAGCTCGACGTCCACTGCGACCGGCATGGACGCGATGAGCTACGAACTGCTTGCGGGTGTCTCAGTCAAGCTCTCGAGCTGGGCGTCGCTGGACTACGTCGTTACCGCCCGACGCCTTCCCGCCATCCTCGACAAGTGGCAGACGCAGAGCAACTTGTTGTTCACAACGGGTTTCAAGGTGCCATAGGTGTTGGCGGAGCCCAAAGCGGATCGCTCTGACGACGTCCCGCGGTGGCGCTCTGGACCTTGCGGCCGCGCCTTCGCTCGCGAAGAAGCACGGGGTCACTGTCAGCAGAAAAACGTGCGGTGACAGCGCCTTCCCAGTTCATAACCGCGCCGAGCGCGCACACAAACGGGCGGCTTCGCCCCCCAATGCAGGAGTTCAAAATGAGCAGCATCAGCACCACCACCTACAACTGGAGATTCTGGCGCGCCGGCGGCGTAGACCAGGTCTCCCTGGAACGCGCCGACGATCTCGTCGCGCTGTCCGCGCTCGACCAAAAACTGTGGGTCGCGTTGGCCTGCCCGACACGTGGCCTGGAATTCGACGCCAAGACCTTGGCCAGCATGGATCGCGACGGCGACGGCCGCATCCGCGCCCCGGACGTGATTGAAGCAGTGCGCTGGACCGTCGACCGCCTCAGCGATCCGCAGCTGCTGGCAAGTCCGGGTGCCGATTTGCCAATCGCCGCGATCAACGTGCGCAAGCCAGAAGGCCAGCGCCTTCGGCAGGCAGCCGAACTGGTGGTCGCCACACTGAACTTGGCGAACCGCGCCGTCGTCACGGCCGACCAGGTCGCGGCGTCACGGGCGGTGCTGGCGCGCCAACCGCACAACGGCGACGGCGTAGTTCCGGCTTCGGCGAGTCCGGACCCGGACGTCGTCGCTGCCATCGTTGACATGCTGCGGTGTGTCGACGCGCCAGCAATCGACCGCAGCGGTGACCAAGGATTGAACACTGCACTGGTCGATCGATTTGTCGATGAAGCGAGGGCGTGGCTGGCGTGGCTCGACAGCGCCAACAGCGACCCGAGTGTGTTGATCCTGGGCGTTGGCACCTCCGCGGCTTTGGAGAGGCTCGACGCCATTGCCGCAAAAGTCGACGACTATTTTGCTCGCTGCGCCTTGGCTGGCTTCGACAAGGCGGCCAGCGCGGCGCTGTGGCCGGCCCCCAACCGCGCGGGTGACCCCGCGCGCGCGCTCCTCAACTTGGGGTCCGACGAGCTACGGAATCTGCCCCTGGCCCTGGTCGCCGACCGCGCGGCCCTGCCGCTGACCGGCGAAGTCAACCCGGCCTGGCGCGACGCCGTCGCGCAGTTCGTGGCGGCGGTGGTCGTGCCGCTGCTGGGACCCCAAGATGTACTCACGCAAGCGCAGTGGCAGCAGCTCGTTGCCGCATTTCAACCATTTCGGGCGTGGACGGCGGCAAAGCCGGTGGGTGCCTTCGATGTGCTCGGCCAGACACGCATCCGCGAACTGCTTGACGGGCCGTACCTCGAGGTAGTCGAGGCGATGATTGACGGCGACCTGGCCAAGCAACCGGCTTTCGAAGCCCTCGACGAACTGGAATCGCTGGCCCGACTGCGCCGCGATCTGCTGCCATTCGCGAACAACTTCGTATCTTTCCAGACCTTCTATGGCCGCAACGAGCCGGCAATGTTCCAGGTGGGCACCCTGTTCTTGGACCAGCGGAGCTGCGACCTCGTGCTCGCCGTTGACGACGCAGGCAAGCACGCCACCATGGCCGGACTCGCCGGAGTCTGTCTGGTGTACTGCGACTGCGTCCGCAAAGCCACCCAGGAGCAGCGCCAGATCGTGGCCGCCATCACCGATGGCGACGTTGGCAACCTGATGATCGGCAAGAACGGCGTTTTCTATGACCGCCAGGGGCGCGACTGGGACGCGACAGTCACCAAGATCATCGACAACCCGATCAGCTTGCGTCAGGCCTTTTGGGCGCCGTACCGCAAGCTCGCCAGGTACATCGAAGAGCAGGTCGCCAAGCGCGCGGCCGCCGCCGATGGCGCTGCCAACGACCGCTTAACAGCCGCGGCCGACCGGGTCGACGCGACCGTGTCCAAAGCCGCAGACAAGCCGGCAGACAAACCGGCTGACAAACCCGCGGCCAAGCCGGCAGAACCCAAAAAGGTAGATGTCGGAGCGGTCGCCGCGCTTGGCGTCGCGGTTGGTGCCATCGGCACTGCGCTGTCGGCTGCGCTGACCGGGCTTGTCCAGTTGCCGTGGTGGCAGATGCCGGCGGTGTTCGCCGGTGTGATGATCGCGATTTCAGGTCCTTCGGTGCTCCTGGGGTGGCTAAAGCTCCGTAAGCGCAACATTGGGCCACTGCTGGACGCCAATGGCTGGGCAATCAACGTGCAGGCCAAGATCAACGTCGCGTTCGGCAGGTCGCTGACCGCGCTGGCAACGCTGCCCGCCGGGTCGACCCGCGATCTTCGCGACCGGTTTGCTGACCGCCGCAGCCCATTGCCGCTCGCGTTTGCCACAGTTCTGTTCGTCGGCGCAATGCTCGCGGCTCTGGTTCATCTGGGTTGGCTGGGATGGTCGTCCGCTGGGCCAGGCGCAGCGGCGCCGACTTCCGCGGTGCCGCGCTAGTCGTAACGAAGCCGTGGCCGAGTCAGCCGTGCAGGCGCTGTGAGCGCGCGTACAGCAACCGGCCTAGGCATGGCGGCGCAAGAGAGCAATCGGATTTTCGGATCGGGGCTGTGAGTCCAAACTGGCAAAGGGTCGCGCCGCCGTGACGATCAGTGCGGCGGCGCGACCCCCATGCGCTTCAACTCGGCGACAATTGAGCCAATTTCTGTCGCTTTGTTCACATAGCCCGCACCGTGTGCGGTCAACTCCGCGCGAACGCTGTCCGACGACAGCGCGCTGCAAAACACGATGGGCCCGTCGTATCCCGCTTTCCTGAGCAATTTCAGCAGATCCAGCCCGTGCATGCCAGGCATCAACACGTCGATGATGATGCCGCAGACCGGCCTGTCGCCGAGCACGAAGTCCAGCGCGGCGCTGGCGGAGTCCGCGGTTTCGCAGGCCCAACCCGCAGCCTGAATGACGGCACGCATCAGGTACCGCATCGCTTCGTCATCGTCGACGACCAGGATGGCCGGGCTGGTCTGTCGCATGCCGCCTTCCGAAGAATGCGACGATATGCCCTGGGGTGCGGCAGCCGCCGTTGGCAAGGTCTCTGTCTTCATGTCGGAAACTCCAATGACGTTCTGGGCCGCGCCGCCCCCCAAGAAAGCGCTGGCCCAAGCTTCAGTCGCGTCTACTTGCACCGCAAGCCAGCCCTGTAAAGCGGCCTCCATCGATGCCGGCCGGTCGTCAGGCGATCGGGCGATGAGCGACAGGACGAACTTGTCCACCGATTTCGGAATCCAGCCGCCAACCCCCATGCGAGAAGGCGGCTCAGGGTCGTGCAGCAAGCGTCGCGCAACGAGCTGTGGCACCGCTGTGCCAGAGAAAGGCGTCGTCCCGCACAGCATCAGGCACAGGACCAGCCCCAGCCCGTAGACATCGACGCGGGCATCGACAGCAGCGCCCGTGGCGTGCTCAGGCGCCATATAGGCAGGAGTCCCCAACACTTTGCTGCCGCCTGGGGAGTCTGCAGTGGGCTGGCTGTCGAGCTTGATCTTGGCCACGCCGAAGTCCAGCACCTTGACGATCCAACCGGACGCGGCGGTAGGGTCGGTGGCGAGGAACAGATTGTCGGGCTTGACGTCGCGATGGACCACGCCGACCTGGTGGGCCGCCGCCAGGCCAAGCGCTGTCTGGGTAAAGACTGTGTGCGCCTCGACCAGCGACATCCGCCGTCGATTGAGTGCGGCTGCGAGTGTCTCGCCGCGAAGCAACGGCATGGCCACGAAGTATCCTAGCTTGGCGTCAAAGCCGAAATCCAGCACCTCTGCGACGTTGGGGTGGCGCACTTTGGCCGCGGCGTGTACCTCGCGGGTGAAGCGGTCGACCGCGGCCTGGTCCGCGCCCTGGCCGGCGTGCAAGACCTTGACGGCAACTTCGATGGGCAGCCGTTGGTGGGCGGCGCGATAGACGGTGCCGAAGCCGCCTCGGCCGATTGCCTCTTGGAGACGGTAGCGATCCTCGATGACGTGACCGAGAACAGGATCGGCGTTGGCAAATCGGGATAACGGGGCGCCATCGCGACTGCAGAACTCCAGATGGTCGCTGTAGACGCATTCGCACAGGGGGCAGCGCTTCATCGTTCGCCTGGCCGGGAATATCTACCGGGCCGCCGAGTGTAGCCGAAAAGCAGACTTTTCCGAATCGGAAACAGGTGGCGAAGTCGCTGCCTGGCTACGCTGGCGCTGCTTCTGCGCGACCGCAATACCAGCCGGACATCCACGGCACGCCCAGCGAAGCGGCAGCATTGAACTCGGACTTGCGCTCAATCGCCTTGGCAATGACCGTAGTTCCGCGCCCGGCACAGGCCCGCACGATGGTGGCGAGGACCGCTTGCTTGCGGGGGTCGGAATCGAGGTTCTCTGTCGCGTGGATACCAATCTTGACGAACTGGGGCCGCAACTCGTCAAGCGATTGCAAGCCAACGGTTGCAACACCGAAGTCGTCCAAAGCAAAGCGGAATCCACGCGCCTGCAATCGCTCGATGCGTCGACGGTACCCAGCGACGCGGCTCTTGAAGCGCGACAGGCTGACATCGAACACCACACGGTTGGCGTGCACCGTCAAGGGGTCCGAACCGGAGCCAAGCATTGCGTCGTCGAGATCGGCCTCTTCGATGTTAACAAACATGGTATGCACGCCGTCATGGGTCGCCAGCGCGGCTGCGACCTGGGTGCGCACGGCACGGCTGAAGGTAGCCAACATTCCGGCGTCTTGGACGGCTTGGATCGCCCCAAATGACGCGCCAACGCCGCTGGCGACGGTGCGCGACAACGCTTCATACGCGACCGGCGTCTGGGCGCGCGCCGAGACAACCGGCTGGTAAGCCATCCACATTCCTGCCAACACGCGGTGGGCGCGGCGTACGGCTGACTCGGTGGCTGCCTCTGCCGTCTTTGCGGTTGCCGCGCTGCGCGCCCGTGCGACCATTTCAGCTACCGCTCCTGGGTTCATGACGGCCGTACGTTCGTAGCTCGCTTTGCGGGGAACGTGCACTGCTGGGGCCGCTGGGGCGGGCAGCGCTGTCGGCGTTGCGGCAGCCCCGGCAAGCCCAGCGGCTGCGGAAACTGCGGCGCGCTGAGCAAGGTCGCGGAGCACTGCCTGCACGGCTTGCTGGGCCTCTCGCGCCAGCTGGAGCGCGGACACGAGTTCTGGATCGAAGAATGCACTTGTGCTCATTGGGCTACCTCTCAGCGATATCAAGCCGACGATGACCGGCGGTATGCAGCGCCAACCGACCGCCGGCCGCGTGCTGCAACCAGGTAAGTGCAAGCACCGTGCCAACACGTGCGGCAGCGGCCAATGGCGCACAGCCTGACCGTTGGGCGCAGAGCATTGCTACTTGGTATCATAAGGTTACACAAGCCGATGCATCGCGTCGACGGCGTGACGGAGTACACGGCGGTGGCGTCGCCGGCGCTGAAACGACCGCGGACCGCCCGTCTGTGAGACAACCGTGAGGCGACAACTTCTCAACATTGCGATTTTGTTTTGGATATCTAGTCGGCCTGTTAACCGAGTTGTCTCACAGCAGGACTGGCGGAGCCCCATACGCCAATGCCAGCATGGCACCGCCTCAGAAATCAGCGGCGGCACGCTGGCTCCCAGGCTCTGACCGTCTTGAAAACGCGGAGGCGAGCAAGCGGTTTGCTTGTGCAGCCTGCATCGCTGCCCTACTATCGACCTATGCGATACCTGTGCGTCGAATGCAATCGCAGTCTACCGCCTGGCACAATGGTCTGCCCACTAGACGGCGCACCGGTGGTCGGCAAACCCGACGACGACGAGGCACTGATCGGCTCGCGCATCGACGGTCGCTTCCAGGTCGAGGGCATCGTCGGCAGGGGCGGCATGGGCACTGTGTTTCGCGGGACCCAGGTGTCGGTCGGTCGCCCGGTCGCCATCAAGACCTTGAGGCCAGAACTGGTTCGCAGCGACGACGCCGTTCGCCGCTTCTGCCGGGAAGCCAAGTTGGTGTCGCGTCTCAATCATCCCAACGTGGTGTCGGTCGTGGATTTTGGCGCCACGGGCGACGGCGTGCTGTATCTGGTGATGGAACTGGTGCACGGCAGGTCGCTGCATCGTGAGCTGCTGCACGGCCGCATGCCGCTCAGACGTGCGGTTCGGATTGCCAGTCAGGTATGCGACGCCCTTGCCGAAGCGCACGCCATTGGCATTATCCATCGCGATCTCAAGCCCGAGAACATCCTGTTGACCGATCACAAGTCCAGGCGAGACTTCGTCAAGGTGGTCGATTTTGGCGTGGCGACCGTGGTTGAGAATGGCCGGCGTGCCGCCACGCGGATCACCAATGTGGGCGGCGCCGTCGGCACGCCGGCCTACATGTGCCCAGAGCAAGTCGCGGGCGCCGAACTGCTCTCGCCGGCGGCCGACCTGTATTCGCTTGCGCTCATCCTGTTTGAGATGTTGACCGGCAGAGCCCCCTTTACGGGCACTGGTGCGGCACAAATCATGATTGCGCACGCGACCATGCCACCGCCGCTGCTGGCTGCGGTGGCCCCGGATGCCGACCTGTCTGCGCACATGGAGGAGTTTATCGCCCGCGGCCTGGCAAAGCGCCCGGAAGACCGCTTTGCGGACGCCACTGCGTTTCGCCGGGCCTTGGACGATGCTGCGGCTGGCCGTGACCACGACCCGAACCGTCGCTCTGCATCGGATGCCTACGTGCCTGAGCGTTTGGACGTTGGTCGGCATTCCGTAGCGACCGGGGCACCGCAGACCGGGTTGGCCGGCGCCCTTACCGAAGACGATGTGCCTTTGGACTCCGGGGCTTTGGACGAGGTCGCACCGCAGGCTGGACCGCCCGACGGCGGCAAGGCGGTACGACGGACGGCAGGCCCGACCACCTCGGTCATCGGTGCGCCCTTCGAGGCAAGGGTACTTGCGCTCAAACCCACCGAGTTGTATGCCGGTCAACCGCGACAACAGGCGCCAGAACCTGACATCGTTGCCCGCGCCGGAGCACCCACGGCGGTACTCTCAGCGTTTGACGAATCCGCAACTGTCGCCGCGGCCGAAGCACCGCAACCGCTGCGCAAACCGTTGTGGCCGTGGCTGACGATCGCAGCGATAGGTTTGGCGACCGTCGGTGGGTTGGCTGCTACGCTGTCGCGCGACAAAGCAATGCCGGAGCCGCGCGTCGCTCCGCAGGCCGTGCTGCCTCGCAGTAACACAGGCGCAGCGTCGTCGCCACAACCCGCGCCAAAAGTGATGCCCAACGTCGCGATCCTGCCGGCTGCAACTGCGACACTCTCAACTGCTCCGGCGATTGCGCCTGCTGTGGTCGAGCCCCAACCGCAAGTGGATCCGGCTGTAGGATCCAGGGTGGAGAAATCGGCCCGAAGGCGGCCAAAATCCAATCCGTTTGGCTTGCAGTGAATGGCCGTGCGTTGCAGGACCGGACGCGGTCAGGCTCTTCGATTCAAGGCATTGCCGATGTCGCCCAACGACGCAACGGGATGCCCGACGTGCCAGCCCGACAGCCACGGTACTCCGGCCGCTGCTGCGGCGTGGTAGTCCGAACGACGACCGATGGCCTTGGCAACGAGTACCATGTTGCGGCTCGCGCAGACCCGAGCAATGGTCGCCAGCAAACCTGGGACACCAGGCGTGTCACACAGGTGGTCGGTCAAAGATGCCCCGACCTTGACGAATTCAGGATTGAGCGCGCTGAGCTCCGAATAGCCAACCGCGCTGGCACCGAAATCGTCGAGCGCAAAACGAAATCCGCGGCGGCGTAGCCAGTCGATGCGCTGGCAGTGGTCCGGGATCGGTCGATCAAAGCGGGCGAGGCTGAGGTCAAAGACGACACGCGACGCGTACGCCGTCAGCGGGTCATTTGGCGAACCAAGTGACCCGTCGTCCAGGTCCGCTTCTTCTACGTTGACGAAGACCAGGGACGCATCCCGCGTCAGCGCAAGATTGGCGGCAACGGCGCACCGAACCGCAGCGCCGAGCTGGGGCAACATCCCGCCAGTCGCGACTGCGTCGATGATTGCCCGGCCGTCGGACTGCGGCGCCGCAGCCGAGCGGACCAACGCCTCGTGCGCGACTGGGCGCGTTGAATAGGCAGCGATGACCGGCATGTACACAACGGCAAGCTCGCTGAGCAGCCGCCCCGCCGGCAGATTCGGCGGTAATGGCGGCACCGGCGCGAGCCAGCTTTGGGGCGATGCAGGTCTGAACGGCGGCTGGCCAGACGTGCCGTCCGTTGAGGGCAGCCACGGCGGGGCAATCAGCTGGTAGCCTTGCGGCTGCGTAGCAGGGCTGTGTGCTTTGCGCTGGGCGACTTCTAACTGCCTGGAAGACTGAGTGTTCCAAGTCTCCGGAACAATTTCGTCGGACGCCGTGTCGGGGGAATCGTCGAATCCGAACTCAAAATCGGCGACGTTGGTGTGTGACATCCGGTTCCTCACTTCAGGCCGGTGCGAAGGCAGCGCCGGCGGTCGGAGAATTTCCAGCCGCCGCCAGCCCAGCAGGACATGCCGCAAGCTGTGGCGAAGACTCAGCGAGCCAACGCTGGCTCGCTCGACAACCGAGGTACGGTCGACCCTTGGCCCAGGCCATGTCAGACCGGGCGGGTCAAGCACCCAAGCAGGCACAGTGCAACGGACGTGCCAAAATCGCATTTTTGGGAGCGTGTCCAGAAACGCTATTTAGTTTTAAGTAGATGCGTCATTCCGCACACAGGCATCAACGGGCCCGTCAGCCGGCCTCGCGCTGACAACGAGCCTTCGCCGGCGTCACGCGAGACAGGCGCGAGACACCGGACGGACACATCCATTTGATACTAATACTATTTCCGCCGAATCCAGCGCCGCAGATCTGTCTCAGCCGGCCGTGACGCGTGACGCACAGCTGGGTCAGTTCCGCACACTGCGCGCTCGTGCCGCAATCCGATGCGGGCTGTCCGTGGGGCTCACCCCGCCGCGGCCGGCGTGCCAGCCCTCGAAGCACGTAAAGGCCAGGCCCATCGACAACGCCTACCTACGCGCTACAACCCAAGTTCGCCGAGGCGGCGATAGAGCGTGGCACGGCTGACGCCCAGCAACTCTGCCGCGCGGCTGCGGTTGCCGCCGGCGCGACGAATGGCATCCCGAATGCTGGCCGCTGTGAGCTTTTCGTCGAAGTCACTGGGGCCGGCCGGGGCAGCGAGCAACTCTGGCGGCAAATCGGTCGTGTGGATTTCAGAACGCCGACAATGAATGGTCGCGTATTCCAGCGCGGCGCGCAGTTCGCGCACGTTGCCTGGCCAGGAGTAGCGGGCCATCAGCCGCAAAGCTTCGCCGCTGACGCTTTCTACTTTGGTGGCACCGGCTGCGCGCAGGTCGCGCAAGAACCCGGCCGCCAGTCGCCTGCGTCTCGCCGGCTACTGCCAATCCACCGTCGGCGAGTGCAGCGATGGCGAGCGCCTGGCCCGCGCCCTCGTTGCGCGACCACAGCACATTGCCAAAGGCGTCGCGGCGGTCGTAGTAGAACAGAGGGCCCGTCAGCTGCCCGGCAACCAGTGATCCGCCAGAATATCCGGCCACCGCAAAGCCGCCCGACGCGAGCCCGGCGATGGCGAGTGCGCCTTCCTCGGCGGGTCCGGGCGAGATCGTGGTCCACAGCACGGCATCTTTGTGCACGCGGGCGACAACGATGTCGGCGGTGCCGTTGACGCGGGTGGTGCCGGCGATGATGCAACTCTCGTCCAGCGTTGACCCGGCCACGCCGCCGGCAATGTCGTCGCCCGCCAGCGGTACTGAGCGCGCCCACTTGGTGGTACCGCCGGTGTCGAAACGGACCACCTGAAGGTCCCAATTCGCAGTTGGGCCAAGCTTGGAGTGACCGGCCACGCAAGAGGTGCCGTCGGCAAGCACATCCATCGCCACCGCCCGCGCGAGGGTGGTCGCCCCGAGGTCCGGTTGCTTGCTAAACTTGATGGCACCGGCCAGGTCAACCTTGGTGATCCAGAAGCGGTCGGCCCCGGCGTTCCAGGTGCCGACGGCGACGTACGCCTCAGAAAGTGCGCGCACGCCGCGCAGTTGGTCGCTGCCAATGCCGCCGAGCGCAACGTCCAAGGTCACGCTGCCGGTGGCACTGGTGACAACCAACCAGCCGTCGGTGGTGCCGGCCACGGTGCCGGGTTTTTCGCCGACAGCGACTGCACCGCCCGCTGCCAGGGGGGCGCCGGCGTAGAAGCTCTCTTGGCTGGCCGTGCCGAGGGTCTTGGCCACCGCGATGTCCTGGTAGGGTGCAGTCGCCGTCGTCCAGGCCATCCAGCCGTCGGTGGTGCTGGTGGTCGTGGTGGCGGTACGCCCGAACCATGCCAGCGCGCCCGAAGCAAACGCCGCGATGCCAAAGGCTACGTCCGGCCCGGCCCCACCATAGGCTTTCTTGAACAACAACGGCTTGCCCGCACTGCACTTGCCCAGTGCGCAGCTCTCGCCGCCGGTGCACGCGTTGTCGTCGTTGCAAGCCACTGTGTTGGGCGCATAGACGCAGCCGGTCGCGGGCACGCAGTTGTCGTCGGTACAGGTGTTGCTGTCGGTACAGACGACTACGAGGCCAGGCTTGCAGGTGTCTTTGTTGCACAAGTCCGGCGCCGTGCATGCATTGCCGTCTTCGCACGGCCCCTTGTCGAGCGGCGCATAGGCGCAACCGGCTACGCTTGAGCAACTGTCCACGGTGCAGGCGTTGCCGTCATCACAGGCGCCCTGCGTCGTGCCCGCGCAGCTGCCGCCGGCGCATTTGTCCTTGACCGTGCACGGATTGGCGTCATTGCAGGCAGCGCCATTGGGCGGGTTCAGGCACCCCTGCTGGCCGTGACACGTGTCGTCCGTGCACGCGTTGCCGTCGCCGCACGCTTTGGCCGCGGGCGCTACGCAACTGCCTACCTGGCACTTGGACTCGGCTTGCAGTGTCAGACCGGTGCACACGCCCTGAGCGCAAACACTGCCGTCGGGACTGGTCGGATTGGCGCACGCTCCGGTCTTGGCATCGCAAGTGTCGAGCGTGCATGGCTTGCCGTCGTCGCAACTTGGCCCGCCGCTGCCTTTGCACAGGCCACCCGCACACGAATCGGTGGTCGTGCACGGATTGCCATCGCTGCAACTGGCCGCATTGGCCACGTTGGCGCAGCCGGCCTTAGCCGCGCAGTTGTCGGTGGTGCACGCATTGCCGTCGTCACAATTGACGGTCGTACCAGACTTGCACACGCCAGAGGCGCAGTTGTCGCCCGCCGTGCACAAATTGCTGTCCGAACAAGGCAACAAGTTGGGCGCAAAGCTGCAGCCCTTGGAGGGGTCGCAGGTGTCGGTCGTGCAGGGATTGGTATCGTCGCAAGCGATAGCCGGCCCAGGCGTGCAAGTGCCGCTCGCGCACTGATCAGCTGCGGTGCAAGCACTGCCATCGTCGCAGGACCCAGAGGCGGGGGAATAGACACAGCCTTTCGCCGGATCGCAGCCATCGTTGGTGCAGGAATTGCCGTCGGTGCATTGCGCTTTGGCGCCAGGGCTGCAAGCACCCGCAGCGCACAGGTCGCCTTTGGTACACGCATTGCCGTCCTCGCAGCCGCTGGCCTGCTGGACATACTGGCAACCCTTGACCGGATCGCACACGTCGGACGTGCACGGGTTGCCGTCGCCGCACCCGGCCGCTGCCGGCGCGGTCCCCTTGCACTGGGCACCCGAACACAAATCATTGTTAGTGCATGAGTTGCCGTCATCGCAGCTGCCTGCCACTGCCGCGTTGCTGCATTTGCCCGCGACGCAACCGTCCTTGGTGCACGCGTTGCCGTCGGCGCAAACAGGCGCGGTCGCGGCGCACAGGCCTGAGCTGCACTGGCCTGTGACGATGCACGCAGCGCCGTCGGAACAACTGCCGGTCTGGTTGGCGTGCAGGCATCCGGTCGCCGCAGAACACGCGTCCAAGGTGCAAGGGTTGCCATCATTGCAAATGGTGATTGCGGGCTTGGCCGCGCAGGCGCCGACTTTGCAGAAAGCTGGACCCTGCCAGTTGCCGCCGACACAAGTCGCGTCGCTACAAGTGCTGCCGTCCGGCAGGGGGGCGTGAGAGCAGCCGCCGGCTAAGCTGCAACTGTCTTTGGTACACGGCTGCCCGTCGTCGCAATTGGGGCCGCCGCTGCCCTTGCACGTGCTCGCTGCGCAAGCATCACCTTTGGTGCAAGGGTTGGCGTCATCACACGCGCCACTGATCGCGGCGTACGTGCACCCTGACTGCGGCACGCAACTGTCTTGGGTGCAGGGATTGCCGTCTTCACATGCCAGAGGCTTGCCCGTGCACGACCCGCTAACGCAGACCTCTTGAACGGTGCACAGTGAATTGTCGCTGCATACGCCGTCGGTCGGTGCGTAGGTGCAACCGATTGCCGCGACGCAGGAGTCCAGTGTGCAAAGGCTGCCGTCGTCACAGGTCTTTGCCAAACCAGGCGTGCATTGGCCGTTGGTACAAACGTCCGCGGTCGTGCACAGATTGCCATCGTCGCAGGCGCTGGCCGTCGCGGCGTTGGCGCAGCCAATCGCTGCGGCGCAGGAGTTGGTCGTGCACGGGTTGTTGTCGTCACAGTTCTTGGCCGATGCGGCGGCAGCGCAAATGCCGGCCTGGCAGGACTTCGCGCCCGTCCACACGGCACCTTCGCAACTCGGCTGCGCACATGGCGCTCCGTCCGTTGCTGGCGATGCCGTGCAGCCCTTACCAGGGTCGCACACGTCCACCGTGCAGGCGTTACCGTCGTCGCACAGCTTGGGGCTACCCTTGACGCAAGCGCCGCCACTGCACGCCTCGCTGCCTGTGCAGGCATCGCCGTCGTCGCATGCGCCGGTCGAAAACGTCTGGGTGCAGCCTTTGGGGGGGTCGCAGCCGTTGTCGGTGCAAGGGTTGCCGTCGTCGCAGACGGTCTTGGGCGCTGGCTGGCAGAATCCCACCAGGCATTGCCGATCGGGAGACCAGGTCTTGCCATCGCACGCTGCAGCGCCACAGGTCGAGCCATCGGGCAGCTTGGCGTGGATACAGCCGAGCTTGGGATCGCAGTCGTCGATCGTGCACGGGTTTTCGTCGTCGCACGGCCCAGCGCACAGATTGGCGACCTCGCCGGCCTTCGTCGCGTCGCTAGTGGTGTCGGCGTCTGCTTTCGGCGCAGCGGCGGTATCAACGCCGGTGTCGACGGCGGTATCGGCTGGCGTGCCCAGCGTTGGGTCGTCGCGCAGGTCTTCCGCCAGGCAGCCGCCCAGCGAAAACGCGGTCGCCAGAACGGCGAGACAGGCTGCTGTTGTCGCGTTGGCGAACCGGGGCTGGTCCCATGTGACGTGCTGCACGTCAGTTCCGTCCGTGCGCGAAGGATGAGGCGGCAAGCCGGTGTAACAACTCGGGTTCGATTGGCGCCAATGCCGTAGGGGGCGGCTCGGCCGTGGCTGGCTGCGTCACGTGTAGCCAAAGTCCGATGCCGGCCACGATGACGCCCACTGCCGCGCTGCCAGCGCCCACGCCGTACAGCGTCTCAGTGCCCGAGCGCAGTTCGGCGTAGGTAGACTTGTCGATGGTGCCCGCCCGATAGGCCGCGTTGTCTTGCCCGGAACCCTGCGCAGCGCCGCCCATCAGTGCTCCACCGACCAGCGCCAGCGCTCCGCCCGCCACACCGACCCACAAAGGGGTGCGCGATGGTGGCATCACTTTGGGTTGCGGCGTCAGCGGCTGTCGCACGGTCACATCGACTTCGGCCGGTCTGCCGACTTCGTGTCCAGGCGCCGTCGTCTCGCAGGGGTCACACTCCAGGTCGCGCAACTCGCGTTCGACGATCAAAAGTTCGCGCGCAAAGCCGCGGCAACCGGCGACGTCGACGCGCACCTGACGGCGGCCCGCTTTGGTCCACACCACCCAGACAGCGTCGCGGCGGTCGGCCGGACCACCGTCGACGGTCACTACTGGCTTGCCAGCGACTCCGACAACGCTCACCCGCAATCGCCCGTAGCCCTCGGAGAGTAGTTGCTTCTCCACGACAGTGCGCTCAGCGACAGTCTTGGCGCGCTCGGCGTCGGTGGCGGCGGCCCCTTCGGCGCGCCATATCCAGCGTTCGGCGCCGACGAGGTCGCCGTCCAGCGCCGCCGTGCGTGCGACGTTGAAAGCAAAGCGCCACTGCGGCGTCAGGGCCCACGCGCGCTCGAACAGCGCCCTGGCGCCGCGGACGTCGCGCTGGGCCGCCAGCTCCATGCCGGTCTTGTACGCGGCTTCAGCGGCGTCGATAGCGTGTGCGGCGGTCGGGGCAATTGTGCTCCACGTGACCGTCCACGCCACCAACAGCGCAAAGACGGCACCCAAGGCCCTCGTTCCCAAACCCATCGCAACCAGCCAAACGGCGCTGCCGCCCCAGCGCGAGGCTACAGCATTGCGGTCACGCTCACAAATTCTCTCCCGCCCCGCACCCAGTGCCGTCGCCTTCGCTTCGGGGGCGCTCCTGTCGGCCTTCGCTACAACCCCAGCGCCCGCTTGAGCGTATCCAGGCTCAAGTCCGGCGGCTGGTACTCGGGGTTCATGCTCGCCGAGAAGCCGCTGCCGTCCGCCTTGACGCGGCCCTTGGCGCCAATCGCCATCTCGGCCAGCCGGATCGGGTCGGGCGACTTATCGTAGCGCCACACCGTCTTCATGATGCTGAACAGGCCCAGGTCCAAGCCGACGCGCACCTTGGCGAAGAACGTCAGAATCAGGTTGAGCGACGCCGACAGCCGCGCGTCGACCGGCATGTCGAAGGCCAGGCCGTTGCGGCTGACCGTAATCGTCGGATCCGCCGAAACCGCGGCTTCCAGGTGCAGGTTGAGCGCCGCGCGCAGACCGGCCTCGACCGCCACGACCGCTGCAGACACCGCAACGGAGCCTTCAACGTAGGCATTGAGGTCCGCGTACGCCGACGACGCCAGGTGCGCCGACACTGACATCGACGCGAACGACGGCTCCATCAGGTCGCACTCGCCGCCGAGCACGATGTTCGAAATCGTCAGCGGCTTGATGCCGCACTCGATGCCGAGGCCTGCGCCGACTTTAACCTTGACCGTCGGCGGTGTGTAGACCACAAAGCTGAGATCCAGCAGCGAGATGTCTTTCTTGTACGGCGCCGGCTTGAACAGCTCGAACGGCCCGGGGATGGTGACCGAGCCCTTAAGCTTGACGTGGCCCTCTTCGTCCAGCGCCACGCCGACCATGCCGTTGATCTTGTCGCTAATCTTGACATTGACTTCGCCCGACCCGGTGAACTTCTGGTCGCGGCTCAGGTTGACGGTCAGCTTGCCCTTGATGCGCTCGTGCGGCTGGAATTCGACCCAGCCAGAGCCGTAGTACTTGGGCGTGTCGCCGACGCTCTCGTAGTTGATGTCGAAGCCGCCGCGGCCGTACTTGCCGGCGTCGATGGTGGCCTTGCCGCTGGCACCTGTCAGCTTGTTGTCGGTCACGGTCGCCGACAGCGACGCGTCCTGGATCTTGAGCGGTCCCACCGTCCACGGTCGGATCTGCTGCAGCTTGCCCTGGCCGCTGACCTTTTGCGTCTCGACGTCGATCTGGCCTTGCAGCGAGCCTTTGACGTCATCCTTGATTTGCAGCTCGATGCTGCCGGCCATCTTGGTCAGCTTCTGGCCGTCGACCGTCGCCGACACCGAACCGCCGGTAATCTTGACGATACCGCCGATGGTCTTGGGCTCGGTCAAGGTCAGCGTCGCCGAGCCCTTGATGTAGTCCATGGTGCTGCCGGCGTCGATGGTGACGTTGCCCTTGCCCCAGCCGAACACCTTGATATCGACGAAACCGCCGAAGTCCTTGAGGTTGTTCTTCTGAAAGTTGGCAATCAGCTGGCCGCCCGACAGTTCCGCGAAGCGGCCGATCGGCTTGGGCGTGGTGAGCTTGAGGCCCGCCTGACCGTCGAATTCGGTCAAGGTGCTGGTCTTGTCGATGCGCAGCCAACCAGTGCCAAAGTCCTTGACCTCGCCCACGGCCTCGCCGTAGATGCTCTTGATTTCGTTCTTCTCGACGGTGGCGCCAATCATGGCGCGGGTAATCGTGACGTACGAGCCCAACGGCTTGGGCTGGGTCAGCTCAATCTGGCCGGAGCCCGAAATCTCCTTGGTGGTCGAACCGTCGTTGACCGTCAGCGTGCCCTTGCCCCAGTCCTTGACGCCCACGCCGATGGTGCCGCCAAAGTCCTTGAGGTCACTCTTTTCAAAGTTGGCGCGGATGTACGAGCCCTGCAGGATCGACACCGGACCGCCAATCTTGTGGTCGACCAACACGTTCAAGCTGCCAGTGCCCGAAATCGAGTCCAGGCTCTGCGCCTTGAAGTTCAGATTGCCTTTGAGCCAGTCCTCGAAGCCGACTTCGACGTTGCCCCGGTACTCGGTAATCTTGTTGGCCGCGAAGTCCACGCCCAACGAACTTCCGGTCTTGATCGAGACCTTGCCGTACTGTTTGTCGGTCTTGACGCTGAGCTCCGCCGTGCCGGTCAGGGACTCAAGCGTGCTGCCGGCATTGGCGGTAATCGTGCCTTGCAACCAGCTGTCGTACAGCAACGCAAGTTGGCCCTGGACACTCTTGATGGCGGCGCCGTCGAAGTCGATGGTCGCCGAACCGCCTTTGACCAGTTGCACGCCACCACCGATGTCATGCTCCTTGAGCAGGCTGACCGTCGCCGAACCGCTGATTTTCTTGAGCGTGCTGCCCGAGTTGACGGTGATGGCGCCGCCAACAAACTCCTTCCACGAAAAACCGAGCGTGCCCGAGATGTTGGTGACTTCGCTGTTGACCATCGAGGCCTGGAAGCCGCTGCCGTCCTTAAGCTTGACCTGGCCGCCGATGTCCTTGTCGCCGCCGTAGATGCGCAAGTGCGCGTTGCCGCTGACGCTCTTGAGATCTGACTCGCCCGAGACCGTGACGGCGCCATCGAGCCAGTTGTCGTACTTGACGTTGACTTCGCCGGAGAACGTCGAGAGCTTGGACTCCGCGACTTTGACCCGCGCATGGCCGCCCGGCTGCAACTCGACCTTGGTGGCGCCAATCATCTTGGGCGCGATGATGCTGGCCGAGCCCTGGCCGCCGATGCTCTCGAACTTGGCGCCCTGGTTGACCGTCAAGGTGCCGTTGACCCAGTTCTGGTATTGCCAGTTGACCACGCCGCCAAAGCCAGCGAGCTTGCTGGCCGCCATTTCGACGGAGACCTGGCCGCCGGGCATGAGCTTAAAGTCACCCCACGACTTCTCAGCCGTCAGCTGCGCGGTAATCGAGCCGGTGATGCTGTCGGGCGTGCTGCCGGTGTTGACGTTGATGGAGCCGGCCAGCCACTTGTTGTAGTCGACCAGCACCACGCCGCCAAAGCTGTCGAGCCCCGCAGTCGAGAACTTGGCCTGGACGTTGCCGCCCTGCTTGAGCGTGACGCCCGAGCTGCCGACCACCTTGTCGGCGATGAGCTCGACTTTGGCCGTGCCGGCGATGTTCTTGAAGGTCGTGCCGGCATCGACCGTGAGTGAACCCTTGAGCCAGTTGTCGTACTGCACGGCAATCATGCCGCTAATCTGCTGATTCTCCAGGCTTTGGGTGCTGTCGAGGTTGAGCTCGACATTGCCGCCCTTGAGCAGCGTGAACTTGCCGCCCAGCGGTTTTTCGGCCAGCAGCGACGCGCCCGCTTTGCCCTTGAAGGGCCCGGTGACGTTGGTGCCGTCGAGCAGTTCGACGTAGCCGCCAATCCAGTTGCTGTGCTTCCAGTCGACCCGGCCGGTCAGCGACTTGGGCGAGTTGGCCTCGACCTTGACCGACAAGTTGCCGCCGGCCAAGAGGATCGTGTTCTGCACCGGCGCCGTGTCTTGGAGTAGCCGCGCCGTGCCCTCGCCCGAAATCGACTTGATGGGCGACCGCGGGATGGTGATGCGGCCGTCCAGCTTGGCGCTCGGGTTGTCGTAGCGCCAGGTCACTTCGCCTTCGATGCTGTCAAACGCCGAGTTCTTGAACTCGGTGCGCAGGTTGCCGCCCTGGGTCAGGAAGAACTGGCTATTGGTCGGCGAGAAGTCCTTCATCACCTGCGCCGACGCCGAACCGTTGATGCTGGTCGGCGTGCTCTCGGTCAGCTCGATGGCGCCAACAATCTGGTCCTTGTACTGGAAGCGGACAAGGCCACTAAACGACGAGAAGTTGCCACCCTTGACCTTGACGCCCACGCCCGAGCCGTTCAGAAGCTTGACCGAACCGTCGCCCAGAGGCATGTCGGCTATCAGCCGCGCCTGCGCCTCGCCGCTGACGGTCTTCAACTCCGCGGTCTTGCCCTCGATGGTCAGCGAGCCCTTGGCCAACTCTTTGTACTGGATGTTGATGGTGCCGCCGAACGAGGTGAGCTTGTTCTGTGCCACCTCGGCTTCGATGCTGCCGCCCGGCGTGAGCTTGAGGCCACTGCCGCCCAGATCCTGGTCCTGCACCACCCGCGCTTGCGCATTGCCCGACACGTTGTCGAGCTTGCTCGACGTCACGGCCAGGTTGCCTTCGGCCCACTTCTGGTAGCGCCAGCCGAGGTTGCCCGACAGCGAATCGACCTTGTTCTCGGTGACCACGGCCGTCAGCGATGTGCCCTGCTTGATGACGAACTCGCTGCCGTTGACCGCGTAGTCCTTGGAGAGGTGCGCCGTGGCCTTGCCAGAGATCTTGTCAATCTTGCTGCCGCTTTGCACGTCGACCGAACCGTCGATCCAGCCTTTCCACTTGTAGAAGACCGTGCCGCCAAAGCTGTCGACCTTGTTGTTGACCATCGACACTTTGGCGTGTCCGCCGGCCATCAACGTAAAGTCATTGGGCAGCGGCTTGTCTTCGAGCAGCGAAGCCGAGGCCTCGCCGGTGATGCTGCTGAGCTTACTGCCGTCGTTGACCTTGACCGTGCCGCCGATCCAGTTCTCGTACATCCAGTTCAGGTCGCCGCCAAAGGTCTCGGGCTTGCTGGCCGCAAACGTGGCGCGCAACTGGCCGCCGCGCCGCAGCGTCAACTTGTCGTAGACCTTCTCTTCTTTGAGCTGGACGTCGGCCTTGCCGTTGAGGTTGTCGAACGTGCTGCCGTCGTTGACGGTCAAGTTGCCGCCCAGCCACTTCTCGTACCACCAGCTCAGGTTGGCGCTGAACTGCTGCTGCAGCATCGACTTTTGGCTGTCGAAACCAATCGTCATGGTGCCGCCGCGGTCGATCGTCAGCGGCGCCTTGACCTCTTTGGCCTGCAGAACCGTCGCCGTGGCCTTGCCCTTGAGCGCGGTGTGCGGGTCGCTCGGTTCCAACGAAACCGTGCCGCCCAACCAGCTCTGGTAGTTCCACTCGACGTCGCCGGAGATCTTCTTGATGCTGCCGTCAGTCATGGTGCCGGTGACTGAACCGCCACGCTTGAGCGTCAGCTCATTGCCGACCTGTTTGTCGGCGAGCAAACCCGCAGTAATCGTGCCACCCGGCTTGTCGAGCTTGGTCCACTGCGGCACGCTGACGGTGCCCTTGAGCCAGCCGTCGTAGCGCCACGCCAGGTCGCCGCCGACCCCCGTGACCTTCGAACTGGTGAACTGCACCTGGATCGACGACCCGCGCTGGATCTCGAGCTTGTTCGACTCGCCGACCATCTTTTGCTGGATGATGGTGGCCGAGGCCTGACCCGACAGCTCTTTGCCGGTCGAGTCCTGGACCTTCATGTTGCCTTCCAGCCACTGCTGGTAGCTCCAATTGACGTCGCCCGAGAACGACAACATCTTGGAGTTGGCGAGCTTCAACTCCACCGACCCGCCCATCTTGAGCATCAGGTCAGCGTTGATCTCCTTGTGCTTGCGCAGGCTGGCTTTGACGCTGCCGGTCACGTCTTCGAGGTCGCTGTTCTCGATCTTGAGCTCGCCGAGCAGCCAGTCCTCGTAGCCCATGGTCAGGTTGCCGCTGAACTGCTTGATGCTGGCGCCGTCGAAGCTGGCCTTGAGCGACCCGCCCTCCATGAACTTGATTTCGTCGCTGACCCGCTTGTACTTGGACAAGCTCGCCTGGATCTGGCCCGAAATCTTCTTGGCAGTCGCGCCTTCAGCGACCTTGATCGAACCCTTGAGCCACGGGTCTTCGCCGTACTTGAAGTTGAGCGTGCCCGAGAACGACTTGACGTCGTTGTTGGCCACCACCACCTTGGCGTTGCTGCCCGGCATGATGGTGATTTCGGTGCCGTCGACCGGGTGGGCTTTGACCACTGCCGCCGAAGCCGTGCCCGACACCTTTTTGGCGGTGCTGCCCTTGTCGACGGTGATGAGGCCCTTGAGCCAGCCGTCGTCGCCGTACAAGAAGCCAATGGCGCCGCCAAAGTCCTTTACCCGGCTGCTGGCGATGTTGACTTCGAGGTTGCTGCCCTCTTTGAGGAGCTTCAAGTCCGGCGCAGCCTGAATGTCGTTGACCAGTTGCGCAGTCGCCTGCCCGGTGATGCTGTCCCACGCCGACTCGGCGCTGACCTTGACTGAGCCCTGGGCGACGGGCTCGCCTTCGCTGTACTTCCAGTTGACTTCGCCGGTAAAGGTCTTGAACGCCGAAGCGCCGACTGTGACCTTGGCCTGGCCGCCTTTTTGGAGCTCAAAGCCCTCGGCGACCATCTTGGGCTCGACGATGTGGGCGTCGGCCTGGCCTTGGATGGTCGTCAAATCGCTGGCCTCGACGTGGACTTTGCCTTCGAGCCAGGTCTCGTATTTCCAGTTGACGTCGCCGGTAAAGCCGCTCGGCGTCGAGTTGGTCATGGTGCCGACGATGTTGCCGCCCTTGAGCAGCTTGAATCCCGGCGCCAGTTCCTTGTCCTTGGCCAGCCGCGCGGTGGCGCTGCCGTTGAGCGCATCGAGCTTGCTGCCGGCGTTGAGCGTGACGTCGCCCTCCAACCAGCCGTCGGTCTGCGGATAGGCCCACAGGACCTTGCCCGCAAAAGTGGTTGGCTTGCCGGCGACGATGTCGGCCTGCAGCGAGCCGCCTTGCTTGAGCAAAACGGGCGCGTACACCTTGTCTTTGGCGAGCCGCGCGTTGGCGGTGCCGCTCGGCGAGTCGAGCTTGGTGCCTTCGGGCAACGTGAAGTCGCCGACCAGCCATTCGCCCGCGTCGTACGACCACAGCACGGTGCCGCTGACCGAGTCGAGCTTGTTGTTGACGACCTTGGCCGCGACGCCCGAACCCGCCAGGATGTTGAAGCCGGTGCTGCCGACCGTGAACTTCTTGAGCAAGCTGGCATTGCCGTCGCCGCTGACTTGCGTGAGCGTGCTGCCGGTCGACGCATTGAGCGTGCCGCCGACCCACTGCTCCCAGCGCCAGCTGACCGAACCCTTGAGGCTTTTCAGCTCGTTCTTCTCGACGCCGGCCTGGATGGTCGAGCCACCCTTGATGAAGAACCCGTCGCCCAAGGGCTTGTCGGCCTTGAGCGTGGCGGTGGCGTCGCCCGACACCTGGTCGGGGTTGCTGTTGCTCGACTGCGGCACCTCGATGGCGCCGCTGAGATCGGTGGTGCTGACCTTGAGGTTGCCCCACAGCTGCGTGGGCGTCGCATTCTCGATCTTGACGCCGAGCGACGAACCCGCGGCGACGTTGAACGGTCCCAACGCCTTGCCGGTGAGCGTCGTCGCTGTCGCTTCGCCAGAGACCTTGGCCTCGTCGGGGTTGATCTGCCCGGCGATTTTCAGCGTGCCCTTGAGGTAGGTGCCGTACTGAAACGCGAGGTCGCCGCCCAGCGTGGCGTTCACGTTGTTCTTCAGCGTGCCGTCGAGCTTGCCGCCCGGCAGGATGTCGATGTTGCCAAAGGTGATCTTAGAGACCACCGTGCCCTTGACCTGGGCGTTGATGTTGGTCTGGGTGCTGCTGGCATCGATGGTCGCGGTTCCCTTGAGGAAATCGCCGTCGTTGACGCGCTTGAAGGTGTAGTTCACGTCGCCATAGGGCCGCGTCACCTGCTGACCCTCGACATGGAACTTGATGGCGCCGCCGGGCGAGATGTACGGGTTGGGCTGGAACTTGAGCGGCGACGCGAACGCACCCGCGAAGTCACCTTTGACGGTGCTCGCGGTGGTGTCCTGCATCTTGATGGTGCCCTTGACGTGCCAGGTGGTGCCGTCGTTGGCCTGGCCATACTCGGCGGGGGCTTCGCCCGAGAGCTTTTCGACGCCATTGGCCGTCAGTTCGGTGGTCAGGCTGCCGCCTGGGTTGAGCTTGAGCCCGAACGCGCCGGTCCCGAACTGCTTGCCGGGGCCAACGATGGTGCCCTTGGCGGGGCCGCGCAGCTCCGTACGTGTCCCGTTGGTGACGTTGACGGTGCCTTTGAACCAGTCTTCCCACTGGATCGGCACGTCGCCCGAGAAGCTCGTGAAATCGCCGTTGGTAATCTGGGCCGTAAAACCGCCGCCAGGAATGACCACCAGCTTGCCGGGGATGACGTCTTTCTTTTCGATGATGCGCGCTTCGCCATTGCCCGACACCTGTGCCGGCTCAGCCTCTTGCGCGGTCATCTTGCCGGCCAGCCACTTTTCGTGCTGCCATGCCACCGGGCCGGCGATGGTCTTGAGGTCGTTCTGCTGTACCTGCCCCGTCAACCCCGCAGTCGGCGTCAGCTTGAGCAGCGTCGACGCCTTGAATTCTTTGGTAATATTCGAAGCATGGGTGCCCGTGAGCAGCGTCGGTGTGCTCTGCGCGGCGTCGAGCTTGATGGTGCCGGCAATCCACTTCTCGCCGGCGCCGAAATCGTAGTTGACCGTGCCGCCCAGTTTGGTGATGCGGCTGTTGGTCATGTCGGTTTCGATGCTGCCGCCGGTCTTGAGCGTCAGGTTGCTCAGCGTCTGCGCAGCGATGATCTTGCCGGTGACCTTGCCACTGATGTTGTTGATGCCGGCGCCGCTGGACGTCGCGCTGGCAATTTGGCCCTCGATGAACTTGGTGGCTTCGCCGTACTTGAACAGCAACGTGCCTTGGATGCCGTCGACCACGTTGCTGGCGACGTGCACCTTGGCTACGCCGCCTGGCTGCAGCACCACCGGTGTGCCGGTCAGCGGCACTTCCTTGGTCAGTGCGCCCGACAGGTCACCGTCAAAGTTCTGCGCACCCGACGAGGCGGCAATGGCAAAGGTACCCTTGATCCAGTCCTCGTAGCGGGCCGCGACCGAACCGATGTACTTGGCCGGCGTACCGTTGACCAGCTCCACGCCGACTTGCGACGGCAGGAACACCACCTTCTTGTCGTTGCTGATGGGCTTTTCTTTGAGCAGGTTGGCGGCCATGTCGGTGCCGTCGGCGCTCAAAAGCGTCGACTGCTGCGCCAGCGTCAACTTGCCACCCAACCAGTCGTCGTACTTCCAGTTCACCACTGAACCGGCGTCAAAGGTGGTAACGTCCAAGCCCGCCTTGAGCGCGGTCTTGATCGACCCGCCCTTTTCGTACTTGAAGCCCTTGCTCTGTCCGCCGGGCGGAGTTTTGAGCAACGTGCCCGTGGCGTCGCCGACCACGCCGATGGTCATCGACGAGCCGCCGCCGGCAACCGCAGTCGCCGCGCCTTTGAGCCACTCTTTGTGGATGAAGTTGATGCCGCCGCTGAACTCGCTGAACGCCGAATCCACGAACGTCACGTTCATGGTGCTGCCTTCGAGCACGTCAACGTTGACGATGGTCTTCTTGGCGTAGACCGTGGCGTTGGACTGGCCGCCCAACTGCGAAAAATCGAGCATCTGACCGGCGACGGTGACGTCGCCCTTCAAGAAGCCGTCGTACTTGTAGTCAAGCTTGCCCTGGTAGCGCTTGGCGATCGAGTTGCGCAACTCGATGGTCAGCGCGTCGGCGGCGCCCGGCTGGATCTCGACCTTGGCGTTGCCGGGCAGGTTCTTGGCTGCAATGACGGTTGCCTTGAGCTGCCCGTCGATTTCGTTGATGGTCGTGCGCGGCTCGGTGATGGTGGCCGTGCCGGCCAAGAATCCGTCGTACTCCCACTTGAGCGTGCCGGACACGCCGAGGAACCGGCCCTGGGTAATCTTGCCGACCAGCGTCGAACTCGGCTTGCCCATCAGCTTGGTCGTGCCAGCGGTGCCAATCGGCAGGTCTTCACTGAGGTCGGCCTTGCCCTCGCCCGAAATCAGACCAAAGTCTTGGGTCGGCGCGGTGACGTTGACGTCGCCCTTGAACTTCTCGTACTTCCACGAGAACGCCCCGGTAAACTGCTTGAAGACCGAGTTCTTGAACTCCAGGTTGAACTTCTTGCCCGGGTCGGCCTGCAGCTCCAACGGCGAGGTCAGTGGCCACGGCTTGACCAGCGACGAGGTCGCCGTGCCGGAAATCGCCGTGAAGTCCTTGGCCGCGTCAAACGACATCTGGCCCTCGA
>SXRM01000115.1 GCA_005792545.1 Pseudomonadota bacterium
CCGACACCAGCGCCGACACCGGCCGCGCCTGCGCCCGCGACGGCACCCGCAGCCCTGCAACCCGCGCCGGTTGCTGCCCCAGTTGCGCCTGCACCGCAGGCGGCGCCCCCGCCGCCCCCACCGGCCCCCGCCGCCGCGGCAGCACCCACGGAAGCACCCGCCCCGTCCGCACCTGCCGCGGCACCCGCCAAGAAGGCCTCCAAGCCCAAGTCGACGGCACCTAAGCAAGGAGGCTCGGATGTTCGCGAAATCTTGTAGTCGTTGCTGCGCTTTGCTGCTGGTGGTGGCGATGTGCACCCCAGCCGCTGCGACCGCGGCACCCAAGTCTGCCAAAGAGCAGATGATCGCCACGCTGAACAACGCGGCGAACAAGGCCTTTGACGCGGGCGACTTCGCGCGCGCCGCCGACATCTACCTCGATTTGTGGCGGCAGGACTCGACTCAACCGCTATTTCTGTACAACGCGGCTCGCGCCAGCCACCTGGGCGGGCAGTTGGACCGCGCCGAGGACCTGTACCGGCAGTTGTTGGCGCTGCCGGGGCTGGACCAGGCGCGGCTGGACAAGACTCGCGGCTATCTGGTCGAGGTCCAGCGCCGCAAAGGCGAACGCAAGGCTGAAGAGGCCGCCAAAGTCGAGGCGGCAGGCAACTACGAGGCGGCTGCGGCCCTGTGGCGCGACGCCTTTGACCTCGATCCGAACCGCCTGGGCTGGCTGGCGCGCGCCGGTCGGGCCTTGCACCTTGCAGGCAAAAAGGCCGACGCGGCAGCGGCCTACAAGAAGTACCTGGACACCGCGCCCAAGGACGCCGCCGATCGCAGCGACGTCGAACGCTGGGGAGCGGAGCTGCGCTCGACTGGGCCGGATGCCGCCGCGCCCAAGACCGGCGGCTCGCCTGCGGCGGCGCACCCGGCAGCGACGTCGCATACAACCCCTGGTGTCGGCCAGACCGGCCCAGCGCCCGGCGTGCACAAAGCCGAAAGCGGCGTGCCCATGACGGCTTGGATTGCCTTGGGTGGCGGCGCCCTGCTGGTCGGTGGTGGCGCCGTGCTGTACATGGGTGCCGCAGCGGACCAGGATGCACTGCAAAAAGACCTCGACGCGGCCAAGACCACCGTCGACGGTAAGGCCGTTTGGAAGCTGGACTACGCCGACGTCGAAGCGCGCAACGCCACCATCGGGCGCAACACGACGATTGGGGCGGTGATCGGCGGCGCTGGCGTGTTGGCGGCCGGCGTCGGCGCGTGGCTGGCGGTGACTGCGCCCAAGGCCAAGCTGGCTGCGGCACCTGCCCCTGACTTGGGCGGCGTTCGGCTGGCGTGGCGGTTCTAGCGCGCGCAGCAGCTTCGGTGACATTTGGGGGATGCGATGTGCAAAGTCAAGGATCTGTGGGCTGTCGCGTCGGCATTTTTGGTCGCGGCCGGTGGCTGCAAAGGGCTCGAACTGCCGGCACAGTCGCAATTCGTGAGCGCGGCAGGCGGCGACTCAACGGCCGCCGTCGACAGTGGTGACGCTGGCGCGGATGCGCAAATCGAAGCCGCCGGCGAGGACGCCGATGCCACAACGGACGTGGCCTCCGATGCAGCCACAGACGCCATATCCGACACCGCACCTGACACGGCGCCGGACGTCGCACCCGAAGTGTCGCCCGAAGTTGCGGCCGAGGTCGCGCCAGAAGACGGGGACGCCGCTGCGGAAGTCGCGGCTGACGCAGGAGCCGAAGTTTCCTCTCCAGATGCTGCAGACGTCATCGACGTGGCCGTTGACGCTGCGGCGGATGCGCTGACAGATGCCCTGACGGATGCCGCGGACGCGGGCGATGACGTGACCGTGGTCACAGTCGACGCCGCCGACGCCAGCGACGCCACTACTGAAACTCTCGCCGACACCGCGGTCGATGCGGCGCAGGACAGCGCAGAGGCCTCTGCGACCGCAGACGCCGGCGACGTGACGGGGGACGCGAACGTGGACGTCGCGGCAGACGCAGCCATCGACGCTGCGGCGGACATCGCGGTTGACGTCGTCCCTGACACCGGCCCGGATGTGCCGCAGTGCCTCGATCCGTGCGCCAAAGATGAACTTTGCCTGGTCGACTTCAAGTGCCAGGCCGGCAAGTGCGTGGGTACGCCGAAAAACTGCAACGACGGCAACTCGTGCACCGCCGACAGCTGCGACCCGGCAAAGGGCTGCCAGAACGTCAACAACGCTTCGCCCTGCGACGACGGTTCAGCGTGCACCGTTGGCGATGTGTGCAAATCAGGTACGTGCGCGGCTGGCGCGTCCTCGGCATTCTTGACGACAGCCGGCGGCGCGCAACACGAAGAGTTCTATGGGGTCGCCGCCAGGCAGGATGGTGGCGCTTGGGCCGTCGGCTTTCGCGAAAACCTCGCGATGGCGTGGATCGCGCGGACGGATCCAAGCGGCAAGGTCATCGTCGACAAACCCATCGACCTCGCAGGCGATCAGGTCCTGCGCAGGGTCGTCGCGGAATCCAGTGGCGGCGCCACCGCGGTGGGCTACACAGGCGGCGAAGCCAACTGGGATGCCTGGTTTGCGCGCTTCGACGCTCAAGGCGCAGTGCTGGCCCAAAAGACCTTTGACGGCCCGACGTTCTCGCAGTTCTATGACCTTGCCATTGTCGGCACAGGGTATTACGGCGCGGGCTCCACGGCAGAGGGCTCGGGCGGAGGCCTGGACGCCTGGTTGGTGAAATTGGACGGCGCCGGCAACGTCGCCTGGCAACGGACCTTCGGCTCTGCCGGAAGTGATTACGCCACCGCAGTGCGCACCCGGCCGGACGGCGGGCTAATTGCGGTCGGCACCGTGGGCAAGCCGATCCCCAATGGGCCCACCGATCACTGGATGGCCTGGCTCAATGGTGCTGGGCAGGTTGAGCGTCAGGCGATGCTGGGCGCACCAGAAGCCGGACGCTTGGATGGTGTGGCCGCCGCGGCGGCGGTAGGTTCGCTGCCTGCGGGTTACTTCGTGGCAGGCGCGCGCGGTGCGTCGCTCGACCTGACCGACGGTTGGGTGGGTCGCGTCGATGACATCGGCACGGTGCTCTGGAGCACCACGGTTGCGACGACCTCCGGCCACGACATTTGCTACGGCGTAGTAGCCATGCTCGATGGCGGTTGCCTCGCGACATGCAGCACTGGATTTGGTCCGAGCACCGGCGGTTCCGCTGTTGTCGTACGCCTCGATGCGCTCGGCAATGTGCAGTGGCAGCGGTCGACTTCGACGGCCGGCTCGCTGCACACGTTCAGCAATGCCGAGGCGGTCACCGATGCGGCTGGCGCACCGCTGGGGCTGCTGTTTGGCGGTCAGGTCAACGTCGCGGGTGGCACGACGCAAGCAGTGGTAGCGCGCGCCGACCTTTGGGGCTACACCAGTTGCGCCGAGGCGGGCAAATGCAGTTCGGTCGCCGCCAGCAAGTGCGACGACGGCAAGCCGTGCACGGCGGACGATTGCGCAATCGCTGACGGCGCTTGCAAGAACACCAATCATACGGGCAGTTGCGACGCCAAGGGTTGCACGGTCGGCGACGCTTGCTTTGGCGGCCAGTGCACCTCAGGTAGCAAGGCCAAGCTGTGGGAGAAGATCTACGACCCAGGAGCCGGCGAGTTGTTTGCACGGCGGGTGATCGTGCCAGCCAGCGGTGATCGCATGATCGGTGCGTATCAGGGCATCAATGGTGCGGACAGCCGTATTATTGCGTATGGGTTGGACGGCAGCGAATTGTGGAACGTGGCCAAGCCCAAAGCCACCAATAACGTTGCGGTCTATCCAAAAGATATTGCGCAGCTATCTGATGGGCGGGTCGCAGTGCTGGCCGGCGCCGGCGCGCCGTCGGCCTACACACTGGTCTATAACGTCGACGGCAAGAACCTGACCGATATCGCTGGGCCAAGCGGCATGATCCCCGAGGCGCTCTGCGCAATCCCGGACGGCGGTTGGTGGGTAGCCGGCTACACGACTAACGAAGGTGCAGGCCGCATACAGCGTTTCGCGGCAGACGGCAAGCCCTTGGTCGACAAGTCCTTTGACGGTGCGGGCAAGGAGAACTTCGGCGGCATCTGGTGCCTGCCAGGTGGCGGCGCTGTGGCAGTTGGCGAGACGGCGTCCAAAGCTGCTGGCGAAACCGATGCCTGGTTTGTTTGGTTCGACGGCGCCGGCGCTCAAGTCGGCGAGGCCGTCACCGGCGGCGCCGGCCGCGACTACTGCACCGAAGTGGTCGGCCTCGCCGACGGCACGGCAGTATGCGCCGGAGCGACCAACTCCAAGGGCAAAGGCAGCCTCGACGGCTTGGTCGTGCGCGCCGCACCCAATGGCGCCATCTTGTGGGAGCACGTCTCTGGCACTGCGACGAGCGAGACTGGCTACGACATCGTCGCGGTCGCCGGCGGCTTTGCCGTGGCGGGTTATCAGTACCCCGGCTTGGCTTACGATCCAAGTTCGAACACGAAACCGTGGGTGTTCCGCCTCGATGCCAGTGGCAACAAGGTCTCCGAGGCGTTCTTGGGCACCAACGACTTCGACGCGGCCTATACGCTAGCCAAGCTGCCGGATGGCGGCTTGATTGTGGCCGGAACTCGCGGCAATTCAACCAAAATGAACGCTTGGACCGCCCGTGTCGACGCGTGGGGCGCGCCAAGCTGCGCCGCTTCCGGGCAATGCGCTGCTGCCGTCGGCAGTTGCGTCGACGCCGATCCGTGCACGCTCGATACCTGCGACCCGCTCAAGGGCTGTGTGCAAAAGGCCGCCGCTGAGTACACCGTCTGCGGCAGCGGTAAAGTCTGCCAGAAAGGCGCGTGCGTCCCCGGCGCACCGCCAAAGTGCCTGCTGTCCAGCGAGTGTGACGACCAGAATGCCTGCACCGACGACGTCTGTGACCCGGCCAATGGCTGCAGCAACGTGCCGAACACTAAGGCGTGCGACGACAGCGACGCGTGCACCAACGATGCGTGCACCAATGGCAAGTGCATCGGTACCCCAGCGTGGTCGTATTACACGGGCGGCGGAGCGGGCACAGACAAGTTTTACGGTCTCGCGGCCACGCCAGACAACGGTTGGGTCGCGGTCGGCACACGCAACGCCGCCAAAGAGGGTTGGGTCGCCAAGTTCACCGCCGACGGCAAGCTGGCTTGGCAAACGGGCAGTCCGGCACCGAGCGGATTTCGCGATTTCTTGTCGGTGATCGTCCAACCCGACGGCACGTTCACCGCCGTTGGCATTGCCTACACAAGCGGAACCGCGTTCAGTGGCCTCGTCACGCGCCTCGATCAGGACGGCAAAGAGTTGGCGAGCGTGGTCCACAAGGGGGCCGGCAACGACCAGTTCTTTTCGGCCGCCGCCGTGTCAACCGGTGCGATAGCCGTCGGCGGCACGGGGCCCACCAGCGGCGCCAGCCAAGACGGCTGGGTGGTTGGCTTCGACAAGCAGGGCAACCAGCTTTGGGCGAAAATCAGTGGTTCTGCCAAAGAGGACTACTTTACATTCGCGACCGCCGCTGCCGTGGATCAGGTGCTGGCGGTCGGCACCGTCGCCGGGTCGGGTAGTGACCGGCAGGGTTGGGCAGTCTGGTATGACGCCGCCGGCAACCTGCTGCGCGATCGGCGCTACGGCAAGGGCGCCATTCGCACCCTGCACGGGGCGACAGCAGTGCTTGCGGGCGCCGGCTTGCCTGCCGGGTACTTGCTGGTGGGCACCGCAGGCGACCAGGCCGCCGACAGCGATGGCTGGGTGGTTCGCACCGATGCAATCGGCGCGGTGCTCTGGCAAAAGACCTTGGCGACCTCCCCCAAGCACGACCGCCTGTCCGGCGTCGCTGCCTGGGAAGGTGGATTCGCGGTGTCCGGCTTCCGCAACAACGCGGACGGCGACGGCATGAGCACCGGGGCTTGGCTAGCGCGCCTGGACTTACTCGGCAACCTGCAGTGGGAGCGTACACAGACGAACAATGGCAGCCTCTACGCCTGGAGCAACTTGCTAGCGCAGCCCGCGAGCCACCCCGCAGGCGCCGGCCTCGTGGTCGCCGGCTTGCTGGTGGCGGGTGGCACGGACCAGCAAGGCATGGTCTTGCGCGTCAACGCGATGGGCTTTGCCACGTGCGCGGCGGCGGGCAAGTGCGCGGGCAAGTCGACCAATGCCTGCGACGATGGCAACGGCTGCACGGCCGACGACTGTAACCCCGCAACCGGGTCTTGCGCTAGCGCCTCGCATACGGGTGCTTGCGACAGTAAGCTATGTACCGCCGGCGATACGTGCGCTAGCGGAACCTGCAAAGCCAGCGGCAAAGACAAACTGTGGGAAAAGGCGGTCGACAGCGGCGCCAGTGAGCTCTATCCGCGCAACCTGGTTCGCACGACATCCGGACTCAACGTCGTTGCGATGCAAGGCATTGCGCCAGGAGCAGAGTCGCAGACCATCGCCTATACCGACGCCGGTGATGTGGCGTGGTCGTTCAAGCACGGCAGCAATGGCGGCGTTGCCGGCATCGGATTCAAGAAGGTCGTGGAACTGGCCGACAGCAGGCTGCTGTTCGTCGCAGACGGCTACCAAGGCGGACCTCACCCCTACTACCTCTTGGTCGACCAGTCCGGAAAGGTCTTGGCTTCGCAGTTGCTGACCCAGACCAACGTCACCGAGTCTGCGGCGGCAGAGGCCAGCGGCGGCTGGTGGACGACAGGCTACACGTCCGCCGCTGCGGACGGAACGCTTCGCCACTTCAAAGCCGACGGTACGGTCGATGTCGACAAGTCATACGGCGGGTCAGGCAACGACTACCTGAACGGCGCAGTGGCGCTGCCTGGCGGCGGCCTCGCCGCGGCCGGCAGTTCAAGTAGCGGCGGCAAGGGGTTGCAAGATGCCTGGCTGCTGATCGTCGACGCCGCGGGCAACCAAAAAGCCAGCGTGCTGCTCGGCGGCGCTGAAAACGACGGCTGGCACTACTCCGTGGTGCTGGGCGCAGACGGCAAGCTGGCCACCGCCGGCTCTCATGGCACATTTGGGTACGTCGCCAAGTTTTCGCAGGCTGGCGAGCCCTTGTGGCAGCGCACCTACGGCGGCACCGCGCCATCGCGCTTTGACGGCATCGACAGCCTTCCTGACGGTGGGTGCCTGGTCGCCGGATCGTAAGTGCAGCAGGGCAAATACCCCGATGGCGTCGCACTGCCGTGGCTGACCCGCGTCGATGTCAACGGCGACGTCGTTTGGCAAAAGACGCTGCCGTCGGCCAAGTGGGCCGAATTGAGCGGCGTTGCTCTCGGTCCGGATGGTTCGTCGGTGTGGACCGGTTGGCGCGGCCAGGGCAAGGACTTCGATACCTTTACGGTGCGCGTAGACTCGTGGGGTACCGCAACGTGTGCTGCATCCGGCGCTTGCGCCTCGATCCCGTTTGGCTCGTGCAAAGACGGCGGCCCGTGCGCCACGCCCGGCTGCGACCCCAAGAAGGGCTGCGCGGTCATCGTCAAGGAAGACGGCAGCCTGTGCGACGACGGCAAGCCGTGCTCGGTCAACGACTTGTGCTTTGGTGGCGCGTGTGAGGCGGGCGATGATGGGCTGTGGGACAAGGCCTACGGGTCAGCCAAAGTCGACCAGTTTTCGGCGGTCGCTGCGCATCCGGACGGCACGGTCGTCGCTGCGGGTCGCACCCTGGACACCGCTGCGGGCAACCCGCATGCCTGGTTGACCGCGGTTGGCTTGGACGGCAAGCCGGTGTGGTCCAAAGTCGTCAACGCCACCGAGTGGTCCGGCTCGGCGAGTGATAACGTTGTGTTCTACGACGTTGCGGTGCTGCCAAACGGCGGCGCCCTTGCATCGGGCAACCACATCGCGGCGAACCCCGGCAACGCCGCGGCGGCCCTGCTCTACCGCGTCGACGCCAAGGGCGACAAGGTCAAAGCGGCGACATTCGTTTCACCGGGCAGCAACTACTTCAGCGCGGTCGCCGTGAGCGACAACACGGTGTGGGCAGCGGGTCGCTTGGAGCAAAACGGCGGCGACGGTTGGGTGCAAGCGCTCAGCCTCGACACGCTGACGACGGCGAGTGCCAAGGCCATCGTCGGCGGTTCGGCGTCCGATTGGCTCAACGGTATCGCGCTCGTACCGGGCGGCGGCACCATCGCGGTCGGCGCGAAATCCGTGAGTGGCAACACCGTCGGCTGGGCAGTGCGCGTCAAGGCAGACGGTGGCGTGTTGTGGGATAAGGAATTCGCGCTGACAGGGGTATCGGTGTTCTACCGCGCCGTGCCGGTTGCGGGTGGCGGCCTTCTGTTGGTCGGCAAGACCGAAAAGCCGGGTGGTGGGGCGGCGAGTGCTGACCTGGCCATCGTTCGCGTCAATGCTGCCGGCACAGAAGTGTGGAAGTCCGTCAGCGGTATGGCCGGATACGATGCGGGCAGCGCCGTGGTTCCGTGGGGCGAAGGTTGGTTGGTGGCCGGCAGTGCCTCGCCCGGCGCCAATGGCATCGACGGTCAGTTGACATTTGTCAACTCGCAGGGCGGGGTCGTGGCCACCAAATTACTTGGCGGTAACAAAGGCGACGAGTTGCACGCGATGGCTGTGTCTGGCTCTGCCCTGGTTTTGGCGGGCTACACCGCTTCCAAGGGCGCTGGCGGCGACGACGGCTGGCTGGTGCGCACCGACCCCTTCGGCAACGCCACCTGCGCAGCAAGCGGCAACTGCCTCGCTGACGGCGGCAAATGTGACGACAAAAACCCGTGCACGGCCGACACCTGTTCCGCTGCCGGCAGCTGCAGCGCCGTCAAGGTGCCAGACGGGGTTGCGTGCGGCGCCAATCAGACCTGCAAGTCCGGGGTGTGCGGGCCGTAGCCGCCTTGTCGCCGCCCAAGGCTGCGCGTCGGAAAGGACGACAGCGCGGCGCTACATGTCCATCTTCGCGCCGCCCATATCGCCACCCATGTGGGCACCATCCATGACCATGCCATCACTGGTTGTCGAGGTGGCGTCGCCAGCCGCTGCTGTAGTTTCGGTCTTGGTGGCGTCCATGCTGTGGCCGTCCATGACCGTACCCGCATCGGTGTCGCCCATCGCCATGTCGTGACCGCTGTGGTCATCCTCGCAGGACGGCAGCGCGCAAAGCGCAACGGCTGCGGCCAAAACAATTTGAATTCGCATGGGAGTCTCCTTGGTCGACGGGGTCATGGCCCATTGGGCGCTGCTGGCGCTGCGGGCAATTGCAAAAGCCAGGTCGCCAACGCGCGCACGTCGCGGTCGGGTACCGGCGCTGGGGGATGGCGACCGTGAGGTACGACCGCCGGATTGCGCAAAAGCGCGAAAACGTAGCCCGGCTGCAAACGCTGGCCGCAACCGTCGAGCGTGGGGCCTCTCATGGTGCCGCCACCGTCCGCGACGTGGCACGCGCCACATTTGTGGTCGTCAAAGGCGCGCTTGCCTTCGCCAAGTGTCGCGGTCTCGGCGACCGGCAATGCAGCGGTGCCGATGCGGTCGTCGCCCAAGGCACTCGACAGCCAGTTTGCGAGCAGCTCCGCGTCAAGCTGCGACAGGCCGAGGATCGGCATGCGCTCGGCCTGGTCCATCCGCACGGTAACCGGCGACGCCAGAAAGCCCGCCAGCCAGTCGCGCCGCAACCGCGAGCCGGCGCCGTCCAGGTCGATCCGCGCAATGAATTCGCCCTGACCGCCGACGCCGTGGCAAACCAGGCACCGGTATTGGGCAATCAGGCGCCCCGTTTGGCCGGCGGGAAGCGGGACGACAGGCGGATCGTGCTGCCGTTGGTACTCGGGTGACGGCGGCTTGCGGCGCAGCGACGCCAACGCAACGCCCATGGCCAAGGCCTCGTCGGCTGTCACGGTAGGCGCGATCGGCATGCGCGCTGGCGGCGCACCCGGCACATCAAACGCGTGTGGCGCCATCACCTTGGCGGCGATCCAGTGCGGTACATCCGGCAGCGCCGTTCCTGTGGCGAGCCATGGCAGGTCCGCGACGAGGCGGTCGCCCAGCCGGTCCAGAGTCATCGCGGCCGGCGGGCCCAGCTTGCCCGCAACGCGGTGGCAACCCGCACAGCCGAGCTCGACAAACAGCGCCTTGCCGGCCACAGCTTTGTCCGCTTGCACCGGGCCCGCCAACATTTGCCAGGGCGCCTGGCCGCTGTCGGGCAGCCAGTTCTCCGCGGCATAGGCGACAATGTCGGCCGCCTCCTGGGGTGGCAGCCGAAAGTCGGGCATGCGCGCGTCCGGGTACATGCGGTGGACGCCTTGCAGCAGGTTCCACAGCCACAGCGGGTCGAGCTTGAGGCCCGCCAGACCGAGGTCGGGTCCGACGAGGCCACCGCGGCCTTCGAAGCGATGACAGGTTGCGCAGCGGCGCTCGGCGACGGCCCGACGGCCGCGGTCGGCGTCGCCCTCCATTCCAGCAGGCCGCGGTTGCAGCGGCGCACCAGCCAGCGTCCACAGGTAGGCCAGCAACGCCTCGACCTCGGGTGCGGTCAAGGCAAAGCGTGGCATGCGGTGGTGGTCGTCGACCTGGTCGGGCGCGCGCAGCCACATCCGAGCCAAGGCGGGCGACACCTTATCGCGCAGGCCATCCAGCGCCGGGGCAAAGTCGGGCCGCGGCACACCAGGGATGCTATGGCAGCCCGCGCAGCCCTTGTCGGCCAGCAGCTTGCGGCCCCGCGCCACCAGCGGCACCGGGGTCCGTTGGCCCAAGTGACACGATCCACAGGCAGCTTGCTGCTCTGGTGGCGACAACAGCGGCCGCTCCCAGTCCATCGCTGGCTTGTGGGCGGCGTCTTGGGTGGTGGCATAGCCCTGGCCGCCGTGACAGGGGGTGCAACCAAACCGCTCGGCCGCGTGTGCCGCCGCCACAGGGCCGTGTTTGGGCTCGGCGTGACACAGTTCACAGCGGTCCACCACGCCAAGCGCCGGGACCAGGCGCTGCTCGACCTGGGCCGGGCGGCTGGCATCGCGCGCCACCGCCACCGCCACCAACGCCGCGCAAGCCAGCGCGGACAGCCCGAACACCACATGCAGCCAGCTATCCCGTTCAGGTGTCATTTGGGCCACCACATCAGCGCCCAACCCGGTCCGCGAAATAGCGTGCCGATGACCGTAAACACCGCCATGAACACCAGCAGCGCGCCAAACGACGCGCTGGCCAGGCGCCGCTCGCGCGGCAAATACCGGCCAACGCCTTGCATGTGGGTGTCAACGTACGGCAGCAAGCACAGTGCCGCCACGGTGGCTGCCGGCACGAATACGCCGCCCCAAAACGCCGAGTAGTGCGCCAGTTCCTGCACGCCCAGGAAATACCAGGGGGCTTTGGCAGGGTTGGGCGTTCGCGCCGGATCGGCCTCAGGCTCCAGCGGCGCGTCAATCCACAGCGCCAGTGCGAGCAATACGGCGGTCATCACCAGCGACAACACCAGTTCGCGGTACAGCAAATGTGGCCACGCGGGGATCAGGCGCGGTCCATCAACGCCCTTGTTGGCACTCTCAACGGTCTCGCTGACAACCAGGCCGCCATCTTTGCGCACGCGGAAGAGGTGAAAGCCAACCAGCGCAAACAGCACGGCTGGCAGCGCAACGCAGTGCAGCACGTAGAAGCGCAGCAGCGCCGCCTCGCCGACCGATCGGTCGCCCAGGATCAGCACCCGAAACTGCTCGCCGATGCCCGGAATCGCGCCAGCCATGTTCGAGCCCACGGTCACGGCCCAAAAGGCCAGCTGATCCCAAGGCAACAAGTAGCCGGTGAAGGACAACGCCAACGTGCCGAACCACAGCCACACGCCGGCCACCCAGTTGGCTTGCCGCGGCGGCTTGTACCCACCGGCCAGAAACACGCGCAGCATGTGGACGGTGACCAGCGCGACCATCGCGTGCGCCGCCCAGCGGTGGGCATTGCGGGTGACCACGCCAAACGGCACCACGAAGGCCAGGTCCTTCATCGACCGCCACGCCGCATCAGGGTGGGGAATGTAGTAGAACATCAAGTAGATGCCGGTCAGCGTCAGCAGCGCCAACAGGCCAAACGACAGGATGCCCAGCCCCCAGGTCGCACGGAATTTCAGCGACTCCGGGCGGATCTTGGGCGGGTGCACGTGCAGCACCAGCGACTGCAGCAACGCCTTGACCGCCGAGCGGTCGTCCTTGGGCCAGCCGATGCGCCAGATCGACTCCCACACCGTGCGCAGCCAGGCGTTCATGACTGACCTGTCGGCAACCGCACGTTGGCGGCGACGGGTTGCGCGAGGTCGGCGATAAGGTTGCCTTTGCGGTCGCGCACCAGTTTGACCCACACCAGCGGCAGCGGTGCGGGACCAGACACCACACGGCCTTGGCCGTCGTAGCGGCTGCCGTGACAGGGGCAGATGTAGCCGCCGCCCACTTCGGTGCGCACGTTGCAGCCGAGGTGGGTACACACTGCCGACATGGCAGCGAGCCCGACGTTGTCGCGCACCACGAACAGCCCGGCTTCTTCGACGTAGCTGCGGCCGACGCCGGAAAAGCGCTCCGCGGCGCCCAGGTTCTTACGGGTCGGCGGTCCGTAGCGCACAGGGGCCTGGGCAAACCTGAAACTTGCCCACGCGCTCTGGGCGCCGAGCGCAAGCAACCCGAGGTTGCCGAGCTTGAAAAGCACATCGCGGCGAGTGGGTTCCATCGCGTCCCCCTACTTGGGCTTGAGCGCGATGGTGGCGATAGTGGGCGCACCCGCGGCGATGGACGCCTGGAAGTCGGCAGCGCCGAGCTTCTCGTGCCACACCCCAAAGGTGTAGGCGCCAGGCGGCAACCCTGCCAGCGACACCCTGCCCTCCTTGTCGCTGGTCGCGAACCAGGGCGTGTCGAGCACGACGATGTAGGCAATCATGTCGTCGTGGACTTTGCACAATTGGCGGTACACGCCCGACTTGCTGAAGGTGTACTTGCGCTTTTGGCCCTGCGGCCACGTGCCGAGGTCGTACTTCTCGCCGTCGATGGTGTAGACGTTGTGCGCGACCGGGTCGGAATTGAGGAACTCGACCGTCCAGCCTTTGGCAATCGGCAGAATCCGGGGCAGGAACACCATGCCCTTCTGGTCCAGTTGCACGGTCTTTGCGGCGACTGCGCCGGTGGGGCCTGATTTGACGAACACGACGGCGCCCGCCTTGTGCTTGGCGATGGGGGCGCTGACGGTGGCGGTCAGCGAACCCGTTTCCGCGGCATGCGCCGGGCAAGTCAGGGCGACGGCCAAGACCACGAGCAGAAGCAATTTCATGGCGACTCCAAGGCGGACGACTGCGGTCCGACAGCGTGGCCGTTCGCGCGCAACACGGCGCAACAAGCCAACGAGTTGTCAGTGAACGAGAGCGGGTCGCAGCGCTACCGCGCAGCAAGCCTCGCGCGCGGTGGGTGCGGCCCGATTGAGCCAGCCTAGATCAGCAGGTTCAGCGTCTGCAGCCAGACCGGAGTCGCGCCGGTGGGGGGTGCGCGCGGCAACGGGCCGCGGATAGTGCGGTCAGCCGATGCAACGACGACTGCGGGTGCCGTGGTCTGCAGCGGGGTCCACGTCGCAACGGCGTGCGGAGTGGGCTGCTGATGGACTTCGGCGGCGCCAAGCGCGTGACCGTGCTCCGAACAGGCGCAGCCGTCGTCCTCATGCCAACCGGCCGCCCTTTCAGTCTTGGCGCAGCATGGGTGCTCCGGTGCAGCCTGCAAGAGCGCCTTGCTGGTCGGACACAGACCGCACCCGCACAACCACTGCGCACCAGACGCCGACAGCGCCATCGACAGAGCCACGAGGGCCGCGCCGATGCTGCGCCAAGGTCGGGGTGCAAGTCGCTGTGCCACGGTCCGCGCGTCCGCCCGCCGGATTGGCGGCGATCCAAGGGCCAGTGTGGGCGTCGCCCAGCGAAGCTTCAAGGGCTGTGCGGGGTTTGATGGGCTGGGATCGTCATTGGGTTGTCATCGGGGCGGTGGCGGGCGCCTGGATGGCCGTTGGCGGTGCCAAGCCAGAAACCTGCTTCGGCAGCCACGCCCGCTGGCCGTGGATTGGTCTGAATCCCGTGAATGCACGACTGTTTCGCCTTGCCACGAAGATTCGCTGCGCCCATCATGACGTGACTGCGCGCCAGTTGGCGCACGGAGGCCGTCATGGCTCCGCGACGGTGCCCTTGGTTTGCCACTTTGGCCGTTTGCGCCTGGTCGTGCACAGGATCCAATGCGCCAGCCGCCGACGCCGTATCCGCCGAAGCGACGACCGCCGACACGTCACCAGAAATCGGCCAGACCGCGGACGCACCCCAGCCAGATTCTGGTCTGACCGACGCGCCGCCGGCAGACGCCGCCTCCGCCGGTGGACCGGACAGCGATTCTGAGGTGGCCGATTCGGGCGACTCCGCGGCCCTAGATTCGCCAACTGGCGACGCCGACGCCAACCCGGACAGCGCCGCCTCGGTCTGCCCGGTCGCGGTCGTCAAAATCGTTGAGGGAAATCAAGTCGTGCCACAAACGGTCCTTCACCTCAAGGGTGACAACTCGTTTTCGCCGATCGGCCTGGCCATCCAGAAGTACAAGTGGACGGTCAAGCAACCGGCCGGGTCCAATCAGACGTTCCAGCCTAGCGCCGCCTTCCCCATCGCAAGTTTTGCCGCCAATTTCGTGGGCGAGTACGAGTTCTGCCTCGAAGTCTGGGACACCAACGCCGTCAAATCGTGCGTGCCAACCTGCGAAAAAGTGCTGGTGATCCCGAACAACGCAGTGCACTTTGAGTTGATCTGGGGCCCGGACGCCGACCTCGACCTGCACTTCGCGCACCCAAAGGCCTCGTCCGCGGATTTGGACTGCGACGGCAAGCCCGACCCGTGGTTTGCCGACCCATTGGACGCCTTCTGGCTCAATCTCGCGCCCAGCTGGGGCGATCCGCTGACCAAAGTCGACGACCCGAACCTGACCCTGGACGATACCGACGGCTTTGGCCCCGAAGACCTGAACTTGGGGCAGCCAGAGGGCACTGTCGCCGACCCGATGGCCTATGCGGTCGGCGTGCACTACTGGGCCGATCAAGGCGCCGGCGCTACCTTGGCATCGCTGAGCCTCTACTCCCAGGGTGGCCTGGCGTTGCAGTTCTCTGGGGTCAAACTGGAACCGCTGGACATGTGGTACGTCGGCCGCCTCAACTGGCCGAACCTCATTTCGGGCGGAACCAAAAAGGTCTTCGACACCTGCTACCAGTCTGGCGCGTCGTGCCCGGCAGGCAAGAACCTGATGTGGCAGGCCAACGGCGACCGGTGCATCACAAAGTGCTACGAAAACAAAGCCCTGGTCAAAAAAGTCGGCGGCGTCAAGAACCCCAAACCGGCCTGGTGTCCGTGAGCTTTCCGTCTGGAACGCAGGCGCCGCTTCACCGACCTAGTTCATCGCCGCAATCCGCGACAGCGTCTCGGCGTCGAGCGGCATGGTCACCCGCTCGTGGTCGACCATCGGCATGGGTTTGCTCTGCAGCCGCAATAGTCCACGCTGCGCTTGCTGTAGCTCCTGCCGAACCTCGATGACCTCGGCCCGCAGCCGCAAGATCTCGTCGCGGTCGAGCTCAATCGACTGCCGCAGCAGCGCGACAGTGTTGGCCTGATCCTCGGCCATGCGCTGGGCCTGCCGGCGTTGGTCTGCCTCGCTGCGCAACAGCTCCACCACTACCGACATCGGCACCAGATGCTCTTTGGGCAGTTGCCCTTGGCCACCGTTGAGCACCGCAGCCACCGGCGCCATGTGGCGCGCGACAATTTCGGCTTCGGTCATCGCCGCTTGCACGGCCACGGGCTCTGCGGGCTGCGGCTGCGACACCCGAAACTGCGGCAGCACGACCGCCGTCGGGGCTTGAACCTCAGCTGGTTCTTCGTCCTCGCCACGGCTGAATTGCCGCAGCGTGTCCAGGGCCTCTGGCGAGATCCGCCAGGTCTGGCCGCCGTGCTTGGCGTCGACGCGCACCGCGCCCGGCAGCCGACCCTCGCCCAGGAGCCGCCGAATCACTTTGGGTTGCACGTTGAGCAGGTCTGCTGCCTGTCGAATCGAGTACATCGCCGCCTCGCTTGGTTCCCGCACTGGGAGGCTTTCGAGCGTAACCGGCCGTGGCAGACCGTCAAGAAAACCGCTAGCCTCGCGCCGCGCCGCGGCAGGCGCAGGTTGCTGCATGGGCTACGCGGTCAAGGAAACCTACCTGACGATCCAGGGCGAGGGCGGCCAGGCCGGCCGCGTGGCGGTGTTC
>SXRM01000116.1 GCA_005792545.1 Pseudomonadota bacterium
CTTCTACTCGGGCATCATCTACCGCGCGATGGGCTTTCCGCAGGAGATGTTCACGGTGCTGTTCGCGATCGGTCGCCTGCCGGGCTGGACTGCACACTGGAATGAGCATAACGCCGGCAAGGCCCGCATTGGCCGGCCACGCCAGATCTACACCGGCAAGAACGCCCGCGATTTCGTCGCGTTGGCGGCGCGGTAGGCAGGTCGGACGGCACACGCGATAGGCGTGACGCTGCGGTGGCGCGGTGCTAAACTCGTCAGCCATGCGTGGCTTCCCGTTCCGTGTTTTCTTGGTGCTTGCTGGTCTGCTCGGTGGCTGCGGCCTGTCCAAGGTCGGTCCAGATTTGGACGCCTGGCAGGCGCATCAGGCTAGTCTGGCGGCCAAGGATAGCACCGACTCCAAAGCAGAAACTGCGGCGGACACTGGATCAGGTTCAGGGCCAGGTTCAGGATCAGATGCAGGGTCAGACTCAGGATTCGACGCAGACTCAGGGTCAGAGACAGGGTCAGAGACAGGGTCAGACTCAGACTCAGCCACACAATCCGAGTTGAGCGACGCCGAAGACGGCGACGCGGTATCTTTCGACGACGTGGACGTGCTGAACGACGCGCAGGCAGACAGTATCGACGCCGCAAACGATGCCAGCGACGCTGCACAGCCAGAAGTCACCATAGACGTCGTGCAGGTCGAAGTTGGGCCGGCGTGCAAAACCGAGGGGGACTGCCCGCCTCCTCCGGACTCGTGCCAGATTCGCGAGTGTGCGCAGGGATTCTGCAAATTTTCGCCGAAGCCATGCCCAGCTCCGTCCGATGAATGCGATTTGTCGGCGTGCGCCACATCCACTGGCCTTTGCACGTTCGGCGCTGTTCCCGCAGGAACGTTTTGTGACGACAAGAGTCCTTGCAGCAAGAAGTCGGCCTGCGACGGCGCCGGCGCGTGCGTCGGAGGCGACAAAGCCGGCTGCGACGACGGCAATCCATGCACATTCGACGAGTGCGTCCTGATCGCCGCCTCGACCCAGTGCAGCTCTGGCCCCGCAGTCGCCAAAAACTGCGATGACGGCAATGCCTGCACCGCGGACAGTTGCAACGTCAACAAGTGCGAGAACGTGCCCATGACCGGCGGCGAGGCCTGTTCGGACGGCAACGCTTGCACGGACGGCGACTTCTGCGCAGTCGGCAAGTGCGCCGCCGGGCCACTCAAAGACTGCGGCGTCTCGACCATCTGCAAGCCGGCCACCTGCGAGCCAACCACGGGCTGCAATGTGCCGGTCGACGGCGCACCAGACGGCACCGTCTGCAAGCAGCCGGGCGGCGTCTGCAGTTCCGGTTCGTGCATCCAGGGATGGGCGTCGTCACTTGCAGCCGGCCCCGGCCACGCGTGCGCCTGGGGCACGCAAGAGTCCATCGCATGCTGGGGTTCCAACAAGACGCTGGCGATCGGCGAGGCGACGATCCCCGACCAGATCAAGCCGTCGTTTTCGTCGTCCAATCTGGCACCTGTCCGCAATGTGGCTGTGGGCGACGGGTTTACGTGCCGCGTGCACGTGGGCGTTCAGTCGGTGTTTTGCCGCGGCGACAACGACCACGGACAGCTGGGCAAGGCCGCCGGCCCGGCAAGCGCAGCCGACGTCGTGACCAGTCTCGCGTTCGATTTGACTCAAGTCGTAGCCGGCGACGACCACGTCTGCGTCTTGTCGTCGGCCGGCACAGCGTCATGCTGGGGTGCCGGCAAGGCGGGGCAGCTCGGCAAGTCCGGTCAGGTCACCGACGCCGCGGCGCCGGTCGAGGTCACGTTTGCGGGCAGCTTCACCGCTCTGGCGGCCGGTGGCAGCAACACCTGCGGCCTCGTAGACGGCGAGGCGTACTGCTGGGGCAGCAACGGTGTCGCGTGGGCCCACCCAGGTCCGCCGAGCCCCAAGCCCGGCGTGCCAGCGGCCGTCAAGGTCAACCAGACTTTCACGGCACTCGCAGTCGGCGAGAACCACGCATGCGGCCTGACCAAGACCGGCGACGTCTGGTGTTGGGGCAAGAACGACAGCTTCCAACTCGGCGCCACAGACCAGCTTGCGACCCAGGCCAAACTGCCGCTGGCGAATTTGCAGAGCGTCGCGGTCGGTTCCAAACACACCTGTGTCGTGTCCATTGCCGGCGCAGTGTCATGCTTTGGCTCCAATTCGCACCTACAGAAAGGGCCCGGCTCCAACGCTGTGCCCGGCGACCCGAACCTCGCGTTCATGACCAAGGCCAAGGCGGTGTCGGCAGCGGGCAACGCGACCTGCGTGCTGATGGGCAACCAGAGCGTGCAGTGCTTCGGCGTCGGCGCTGACGGCAATCCGACATTGCCGTACACGGTACCTGGCTCGGTCGGACTCAAGCTGGACTAGTTTTCGGCCGGTGCCGGGATGCCCCAGCCCGGTGACTGCGCTATGACGCACCCGTGGCGATGATCTTGACGCACCGCGTTGAAAACGGCACCGTGCGCGTGCGGTGCCTCAGTCTGTGCGCGCGCCGCCCCGCCCTGTTGACCAAAACGACCGCGAAGCCAACCCACAGTTGCCCGCTACCGCCGCGAAGACGGTTGCGCGCCACGCCAGCCAGAAGGACTCGACCATGAGCGACAACGTCTACCTCGACAACGAAGATCTTCGGTTCTGGATCGAGCATGCCGTCGAATGGGACGCGCTGGTGGACCTGTGCGAGCACGGCGCCAAGGCCGAAGATCGTCCAACGAGCGTGCGCGACGCCCGCGACACCTATGAGGATATCCTCAAGGAAGTCGGCAAGTTCGTGGCCAAGCAAGTCGAGCCGTTCGCCCGCAAGATGGACAGCGAGGGCACCCGCATGGAAAACGGCGAGGTCGTCGCGTCGCCGACCATGGACAAGGTCTTCAAGGGCCTCAAGAAAATGGACGTGTTTGGGTTGCCTGTGCCGCGCGAACTCGGCGGCCTCAACGCGCCGGTGGCCGTCTACCTTGCGGCTGCGGAGATGCTGGCGCGCGCCGACGTGTCGTGCATGACCCATTTTGGCTTTCACACCGGCATCGCGGTATCGCTGATGATGTACGGCTTGCGCGATCCGCGCAGCAAGATCGAGAACGGCCGGCTCGTTTCCACGCCCTACGACGACGTCATCGCCGATGTGTTGCGCAACGGTGCTTGGGGCTGCATGGTGCTGACCGAGGCCGGAGCGGGCTCGGATCTCGCCCAGATCAAGTGCACCGCCAAAGACGTCGGCGACGGCGTGTGGCTGCTAAACGGCGAGAAGATCTTCATTACCAGCGGGCACGGCCAATACCAGCTGGTGCTCGCGCGCACCGAAGATGCCGACAAGGCACCGGGCCTCAAGGGGCTTTCGCTGTTCTTGTGCCGGCAGAAGCTCGATGGCAAGGTCAACGTCAAGATCAGCAAGGTCGAGCACAAGATTGGCCACCACGGCTCGCCTACGGCGGTGCTGGTGTACGAAGACAGCAAGGGCGAGCTCATCGGGCGGCGCGGCGAAGGCTTTGAGCTGATGCTGCTGCTGATGAACTCGGCGCGGCTCGCAGTCGGCTTTGAGAGCTTGGGCATCTGCGAAGCCGCGATGCGCTCGGTCAAGGAGTATGCGGCGCAACGGGTGACCATGGGCAAGACCATCGACCGCCACGAGATGATCGCCGACTACATGGAAGACATGAACCTGTACACGCGCGGTCTGCGCGCGCTGTGCTTTGAGGCGGCGCAAAAGGTCGAGCGGTCGGTCAAGTTGGAGCAGATCCTTAAACACGACCCGCCCAAAGACGAGGGCGAGCGGGCGTCGCTGGAACGCAAAGTGGCGCGGCTCAAGCGCCAGGCGCGCGACATGACGCCGCTCGTCAAGTACATCGGCAGCGAGCAGGCAGTCTATCAGGCCCGCATGGCGATGCAGATCCTGGGCGGCGTCGGCTACACCACCGAATTCCTGCCCGAAAAGCTGCTGCGCGACGCGCTGGTGCTGCCGATCTACGAAGGCACGAGCCAGATTCAGTCGCTGATGATCCTCAAGGACCAGCTGATGCAGGGTCTGCGCGACCCGCGGCGGTTTCTGGTCAAGATGGCGCGCGCCAATTGGAAGCGCGTGGCCGAGAACGACCCGCTGGAGAAGCAACTGGCCAAGCTGTTCGCGCTCAAATACAAGGCACTGCAGACGATCCTGCTGCGGATTGCCCGCAACAAGCTGCGCAGCACCTACGACATGCCGATCGGCGACTGGACCGAGGCGCTTTTCTCGCAGTGGGACGCCAAGGTCGACTTTGCGCCGGGCTTGCTGCACGCCGAGCGCCTGACTCGGATCCTGGCTGACGTGACCATTGCCCGCGTGATGGTCAAGTACGCCAACCGCCACGGCAAGAAGTTTCCGCAGCGCATCATCGACGCCGAGCGGTTCATGAAGCGCGCCGACTTGCGCTGCCGCTACTGGCTGAGCGAAATCGAAGAGCACGGCACCGAGTTGCTCGCCGATCTCGCAGCGATCGAGTCGCCGCCGGTGGCGCAGGCCAAGGCCGCGTAGCGATCACAGGTCGAAGATCTTGCCAGGATTGAGCAGGTTGGCGGGATCAAGCGCCCGCTTGACCGCCCGCATCTGCGCGACCTCTGCGCCATCGCGTGTCAGGCCGAGGTAGGGCTTTTTGAGCAGCCCGATGCCGTGCTCAGCTGACAAGCTGCCGCCGTGTGTCGCGACCAGAGCGTACAGCGCCCGGTCGGCATCGGCGCAGGCGGCGCGCCACGCCTCGTGAGACAAATGCTGCGGTGCCAGCGCATTGACATGCAGGTTGCCGTCGCCGACGTGACCAAACAGCGCGACCTGCCAGTCTGGTCGGTGCGCTGCGAACCACTTCGAAACCTCGCCGGCCAAGGCGGCCATGGCGCTCACCGGCACCGCGACGTCGTTCTTGTGCAAACGAAGCGGCTGCAGGCTCTCCGTGATGCGTTCACGGTACTGCCATAGGCGCTCGGCTTGCGCGCGGTCGGTGGCGACCACGGCGTCGATGACCAGATCGCCGAGCCCGGCCAGCCAGCCGGCTAGGTCCAGACCGCGCGGGTTCTCGACGTCGCAAAGCGCGTAGACCGCACACGTGGGCAATGGCCGCGGCAGACCGGTGTGGGTGACGACGCGCGTCAGGCACAAGTCCGTCAGGGCCTCAAACGCGTTGATGGTGACAGAGCAGCTTCGCAACGCGCCAAACAAACGCGCGGCGGCGTCGAAGTCGCGCAAGCCAACCACGAACACCTCACTCGGTCCCGGCAGCGGTGCCAGCGCCAGCGTCGCGGCGGTGATGACGCCGAGCGTCCCCTCGCTGCCGACCAGCAACTGCTGTAGCGCGTAGCCGCTGTTGTCTTTGTGCAGCGCGCCGCCCAGCCGCACCATTTCGCCCGAGGCGAGCACGACTTCCAGGCCGAGCACCCAGTTGCGAGCGTGGCCATAGCGCAGCACCCGCAGGCCACCGGCGTTGGTCGCGAGGTTTCCACCGATGGTCGCCGATCCTTTGGACGCGAGGTCGACCGGCCACCACAAGCCGTGCGGCGCCAGCGCCTCTTGCAGCACGGCGTTGGGCACACCGGCGCCGACGGTGACGCTGCGATTCAGCACGTCCACGGGTCCAACGTTGCGCAAGCGATCGAGCGACAGCACCAATTCACCGCGCGCCGCGACTGCGCCGGCCGCAAGTCCGGTGCGCCCGCCAGAGGGCACAATGGCCACACAAGCCTCGCTGCAAGCCTGAACAACGAAGGCCACCTCAGCCGTGTCGCGCGGCCACACCACAGCCAACGGGGCGGGCTCAAAAGCGCGGGTCCAGTCGCGGCCCCAGTGCTGCAGTTCGGTGGGGTCAGTGGCAACAGCGTTTGCGCCGAGGTTTGCGCGCAATTGCTCCAAGAAGTTCGTGGACATCAAAACGGCGCGAAAATCGGTCCGCCGACCTTGAAGTCCTTGGGAACGCACAGCGCAACTGCGGAGCCGGCAAAGAACTGGCACGGACTGTCCGTCGGACACGCCGGATATCCGAAACCGCACTGCTGCAAGCACATCGGCATCGGTGCACCTTTGACACACAACGTGCCGACGTCGCAGTCGTTCTGCTGCTGAAAGCAGATGGTGCCGTGCGGCAACTTGCCGGTCTTCTGGCACCAGCTTTGGCCGTTGCCGTAGTACTGGCACTTGGCGCCGGGGCCGCAGACGTCGGCAAAGCCGCTGCAGGCCTTTGCGCAGACCGCGCCGGGGTTTTCGCTCGGGTTGCCAATGCACGCCAGGCCCTTCTGGCACTGCCATGGCTTGCCATAGCAGACTTCGTAGGCGCCAAGCGTTCCGTCTGGCACGCACCAGCCGCCCCAGTTGCCGCTGGCGCAGTACAGCTTGGCGTCGCCGCAGTCGGCGTCGGCCTTGCAAGACTTGCTGCACATCGCAGCCGGAGTGCCAGCGGACAAGCACGCCAGACCCGGAGCGCAAGGCTTGTCGAGGTTCGAGCACGCGTCGCCTTGCTTGCCGCCACCCGCCGGTTGGCAGTAGCTGCCGGCCTGGCCGTAGTCCTTGCAGTCGGTCCCCGCCGGGCAGGCCTTGTTGGCGCCACACGGCGAGATACACACCGCCTCGTTGCCCTGGCCCCAGTTCTGGCAAAAGCTCTGTGGTGCGCAGCTCAATGCGCTGCCTTTGCACGGCTTGCCGATCGCAATCGCGCCGCTCGGAATGCAGCTGCCAGTCTCGCCGTTGCCCCAAGGGCTACACCAGGCGCCGGTCGGGCAGGCATCGGCGCTGCCGGCAGCGGCGGTGGGCTTGCAGATCTTGGAGCAGACCTCGCCGCCTTGGGGACCGATGCAGAAGTGCCCGGCTTTGCAGGAGGTCGCGGCGCCGGCGCACGACTCGCCGTGGCCCTTGCCGCCGTCGGGCTGGCAACCGCTGTAATTCGGGCCGTACTTGGTGCACACCGAGCCGGTCGGGCACTTGCCGTCGCTGTTGTCGCCGCACGGCTTCTGGCAGTAGGCGTCGGGGTTGTAGGCGTCGTTGCCGCCGATGCACCACGAACCCGCGGAACAGCTGCCGGGGTTCTTGCTGCAATTCTCGCCGTTCTGCTTGTCGCCCTTGGGCAGGCACACGCTCCAGGGGCCGGTTGGCGACTTCCAGCAGTACGCGGACTGGTTCAGGCCCTTGCCGTAATCGGCGCAGCCGGCGTCCGACGTGCAACTGGGCGAGCACACCGCGCTGGCCGTGCCCTGGCTGGCGCAAAACAGGCCCTTGCTGCACGCAAACCGGTCACCGGCGCAGCTTTGGCCGGCGGTAGCGGTGCCGTGCTTTTGGCAAATGCCGTTGCCGGCACCGTAGTTGGTGCAGTCAAAGCCCTTGGCGCAGGCGCTGTCGTCCTTGCAGAGCGTCGCGCAGTAGGCCAGCGGATCGCCGGGGTACGCTTCGATGCACCAGGCACCCGCGCCGCAGCCGCCGATGGTCTTGCCCGCGCACGGCGTCGCGTCGGCCTTGTCCGGGGTGAAGGGAATGCAGCCGCCGTTGCCGTTCTCGAACACCACGCACTTGGCTCCGGCCGGGCAGTTCTGGTTGTTGGCACTGCAGCCGGCGACGCACTGCGCCGCGCTCTGGGTCTGCAGGCAGAAGGCGCCGCCGCCCGGATCGCAGTCGCTTTGGCCCCCAGTCTTGCAGTCGGCGCCAACAGGCTTGTCTTGGTTGCCGCACGCCGTCGCGAGGCCGAACTGCTTGGTGCAGTACGATTGGATGCCGTACTTGACGCAGCACAGCGGGTCCTCGCTGGTCGAGGCGCACTCGCCGTTGGTCTTGCAGCCGACCTTGCCGCAATAGGCCTGTGGCGTTCCGGCCGCAAAGCAAGTCAGGCCCGGTTCGCACGAGTTGGGCGGAGCACAGGATACGCCAAGCGAACCCGGCGGTGGCGGCGGTAGACTGCCGCTGTCGGCTGGCGCGACGCCATCTGCCGGGGCCAAGGCATCCGTCACCACGGGCGCGCCATCGGGCTGGACCACTGCGCCATCCGGCAGGCTGTAGGTACCGTCGCCCACCGCCACGGCCCCGTCGGGCAGACCTGCGGTCGTCGCTGCATCGACGGGATTGGTGGTTGTCGCATCCGCAAAGGAACCAGCGTCGGGGCCGACCCAGCGCTTGGCGTCTTCGCTCCACACCCAGCTGTCGTTGGGCGGAGCGGCGTCGGCTTGATACTGCCAGCCATCGCCGAGCGATCCCGCGGCGACGTCTGCCTGGGCACTGGCTGAACCGGCGCCGCCTGCGACTACCGCGCTCTCGCCACTACAGGCCAGCTGCAGCAGCACGGCGGCTATTGCGATGCGGTTCATGGAGCCCCCTTGGCGCACGGAATGGCCAGTGGTCCTGCCGTGCCGGGATTGGGCCACGCGTCGACAATGCAGTCGCCGTCCAGATCGACCTTGCGCTCGCGCACATCGTGCAGGCAGCCCTTCTTGTCGACGCCGACCCAGTGCACCTCGCCGCAGCCCTGGTCGTTGCCGTTCTTCTTGTCCTTGTTGGTGGTCTCGTCCGCGAACAAGTCGAACCGCGTCACGATCCGATCGCCATTGACATCCACCAACTCCAAAAGCCTTTGATTTCCCGGAAATTCCTCGCTGTCGGTCCAACCCTGTGCCGGCTTGCCATACGTGAACTTGTAGGCAATGCGCACTGGCGCCACGCCGTCCGCGGGTTCGATGTACGGAAGCTCCAAGGCAAGCGTCCAAGTGCCGTCGCCAGCCGCCGCGTCGCCGTGCGTGCCATCGTCGTACATCCGCGCCTGATTGGGCACCCAGTTGCCCAGCACCGCGTTGGCGGCATCGACCTGCGCTTGCGTGAGGCAAGTCGGCCCCACTGCGCCGCTGCACATCTGGCTGTCTTTGTGGATGCCGCCGGTCACAAAGACCATTTTGCCGTCGGCCTTGTTCGTCCACAGGTACGGATCAAAGGTGGCGTCGCAGTTGGCATTCTTGCCGCCGGCCGCGACGAACCGCGTCTGCAGCACCACGCGAATGCGGTCGGGCACGTAGCAGGCCTTGAAGCTAAACGCGCCGAGCGCGGCTGCCACCAGTGCGTCGAATTTTGCCGTCGTTGGGTCTGCAGCGCCATCGCCATCAAGATCGATCGCGTGACCAGCGACCAGTGCGGTCCTAAGCAATGAACCTGATCCAGCGATGTCCCAACTGCCTTCACTGACCGTTGCCGCCGCAGGCGCCTGGCTGCGCACTCGAGCGACAGCCGCGACGACCTGCAAGAGCGCCGGGTCCGCGTCGGCAGCCGTGATCTTCTTGTGCAATTCAATGAGCGTATCGGACACGCCGCTCTGCGCGGCGCCGGGCAGCCCTTGGCCCATCGCTCGCAGCTTGGCGACCACAAGCAGCGACATCGCGGTCGTCACATCGTCGACTTGCAGCGCACCCGGGCTCAGCGCGTCGATGCGGACCTGTCGCGCGGGGGCAAGCACACTGGCCTGCGGCGGCAGCGATGGCACCAACGCCAGCCAGTGTTTGCCGCCCAAGCGGGCCGAGATCAGCGAATTGGCGAGACCGACGTCGCCCGGTAGCGTCAACGCAAACTCGCCCTTTGCCGCGGCAGTAGCCTGCACGCCGGCCAGCGCTTTGCCGTCAGCGCCTAGCACGCTCATCGCCGCTCCGGCGCCGCCGGTGACCTCGCCGGCGACGGTCTGCGGTGCCGGCTCGGGCATCGGCCGGTTGTCGCCGCGCGACAGCTCGGTCAGCAGCAACCCGTCGAGGTTGCAGGCTGCCAAAAGCACCAAGACCAGTGAACTGAGTGCAGGACGGGAATGCATCGCCGCTTTAGCCTTGCGCAGCGCGCGCACCGTGCATTGTGCCACGCCGCGCCACGACTTGGCCACGCAGATTTGACGGCTGCCCCGCCTCTGCTAACTTGCCGCCCGGAGACCTCCACGTGGAATGCTGATTGCGCAACTGGCTGATAATACTAACGCTTTCCGTCTTGCTGCCCATCGTGGCCGAGGCTGCGCCACCACCCGCAGCGCAGGCTGTACCGCCGCGCGTGCAACTGACCCACGTGCGGCGCTTTGTGCTGGACCCTGGTCACGGCGGCGACAACCTGGGCGCGCTCGGCACCGGCGGCATCCGCGAAAAGGCGTTGACGCTAGCCGCCTCGCTCAAGATCGCCCAATGGCTGCGCGAACACTGCGACGCTCAAGTGCTGCTGACCAGAGAGCGCGACGACGCCCTCGAGCTGCGGCAGCGACCGCGGCTGGCCAACGACTGGAAGGCCGATGCGCTCGTCAGCGTCCACGCCAATGCCCACGAGCAAGGTGAAGCGTCTGGCATGGAGGTTTTCTTCCTCGCGGCCGACGCCAGCGCAGAGGCAGCGCGGCAACTGGTTGAGCGCGAAGAGGGCTCGGCCGCCGGAGCGCCCAACGCGGGCAAGGCATGGTCGGTCGGTGGCATCAAGAGCGATCTGGCGCTCGCGGCGGCGCACGCTCGGTCGCAGGCCTTCGCATACGCGTTGGGCGATGCCTTGCAGGCGGTGCGCAAGAAGGTGCGGTTTCGCGGCGTGCGGCAGGCGGCATTCGGCGTGCTCAAAGAGGCGCAAATGCCGGCACTGGTGCTCGAGCTCGGCTACATCACCCATGCGACCGAAGGCCCGCAGCTGTTCGAGGCCGCCGTGCAAGAAGACTTTGCCAAGGCGATCTTGCGGGCCCTGGTTGCCTTGGACAAGCGTCTCGGCCAAGAGCGCAAAGCCGAGGCCAGAAGGACGGCCGGCAAGAAATAGCCCCTATCGAACGCGCTGCTCCAAGAAGGCTGCTAGTTGCTCAGCCAGCGCCAGCAGCCCTGCTTCGCCCGTGCCACCAGGCATCTCCGCGACGACCGCGCCATTTGGATCGACGGCAAAGCCGCGGCGGGTTCCCGCCTTGTGGTCGCGCATGTCGTTGGCAAACACCGCGTCGGCGCCGCTGCGTCTGGCCAGGTGCTGCGCGGCGCGAACCAGCGTTTCGCGATCGGCGCCGGCCAACAGCTTGAAGCCCAGCAACCACGTCCGCGGCGCCTCGGCTTTGACCCGGTCGATGGACTTTGCGGTTGGCTCCAGCTCCAGCAACAGCGTTTCAGCCGGCCCGTCGGCGTTGCCACCCAGAGAATCCTTGCGGGACAGCAACTTGCCAGCGACTGGCTTGGGTGCGAAATCCGCGACCGCCATGGCGCAAACCACGGCGTCGGGCTGCAACTCCCGGCAGAGTCGCGCCAGCGTGGCGCCGGCCTCCGCAGCTGTCTCAAGCGGCACGACCGTCAGCCGTCGGCTCTTCACCGCTCGAAATCGCAAGCGCAGCGTTGCCTCGACCGCGGCCAGCGTCTGCTCCAGCGTCGCGTCAGCAAGGTCACTGTCCCACTGCAGGCGATCGGGGCGCGCCGCGCCGGGGCCGCACACGTAGTGGACATACCAACCGTTTTCCAGCAACTGCAACGCCAGGGCACAGGGCAGGGCGCCGGTGGCGGTGTTGGCGACGGCGCGTACCTCGTCGATCGGCTCGCGAGTACCACCGGCAGTGACGATGCACCTGCGCACCGGGGTCACAGCAGCGCCTGCCACACGACTGCGGCCGCGATCAGCCGATAGACGCCAAACGGCCACAGACCAACGCGACCAAGCGCCTGAATGAAAAGTGCAATTGACGCCCAGCCCATCAAGAACGAGGCGATGAGGCCAACGGCGATGGCTTCTGGGCCGATGCCTTCGACGATCACCCGCCACTCTTTGAGCGCTTCATAGGCCGTCGCTGCGCCCAGCACCGGAATCGCAAGCAGAAACGCAAAGTCCGCGGCGGCTCGGCGATCCAGACCAGCCAGAAGCCCGCCTACCATCGTGGACATCGACCGCGAGGTCCCCGGCACCAGCGACAGGCACTGGAACAGGCCGACGACGATCGCAGCGCGGGGGCTCAGTTCCTCCAGCGTGACGTCACGGGGCGTGCGCTGACGCCTGAGCCACAAGTCCACCGCGATCATCGCCGCGCCGCCGACAGCCAACGCAACGGCCACTGGCGCCGGGCCAAACAGCAGGCGTTTGATCGGCTTGCGCAGCGTCAGGCCCGCCAGTACCACTGGCACGAAGGCGATCCCGAGACCGACTAGCAGCCGCTGCCCCTGCTGCCGCGCAACCGGGTCGTCGCCGCGCAACCCTGCAATTCGCCGCATCAACAGCGGTGCGTAGTACCACACGCACGCCAGCAGCGCGCCGGCCTGGATGACGATCGAGAACGCATCGACAGCCGCCTTGCGCGACGGGTCGGCATCCAGACCGAGCCACGCTCCGGCCAGGATCAGGTGTCCGGTCGACGACACCGGGATGAACTCTGTCAGCCCTTCGACCAGACCCAGGATGACGGCGTGCAGCAAGTCCATGGCGGCGCGGTGTACGCCGTCCGATCGCCGACGTCAAAAATCTGGCGCCGCAGCCGCCGGGCGCTACCCTGCGCGCGATGCCCGACGCGCCCCCGCCCGCCATCCCATCGACCACAGCCGGAATTCGGGCTGCCGCGCTGCTGTTGGCTGCAAGCACGCTGCTGTCGCGCATCCTGGGCTATGGCCGCGACTGGCTCATCGGCTTTGAGTTCGGGGCGACTGGCCAGACCGACGTCTATCAGGCCAGTTTCGCGGTGCCCGACTTGCTGAACCACTTACTGGCCGGGGGCGCGCTGTCGGTCTCGCTGTTGCCGCGCATGGCCGAGCTCTACGCCCGACAGGATCGCGGAGAAGGTGAGCCGGGCGAGGCCGACCGCGCCTTCTCGGTGGTGTGCTCTGCGATGATGGTCGCCGCTGCTGTGCTGGTCGGCGTGGCGTGGCTCTCTGCAGATCTGCTTGTTGCTATTTGGTTTCCAGGGTTTGACGCCAGTAAGCAAAGTCATACTGCGCAACTGACTCGGATTGTCTTACCGGCACAGCTATTTTTTCTCGTCGGTGGCCTGTTTCAAGCGGCGTTGCTGGCCCGCCAGCGTTTCAAGGCGATGGCGTTGACCCCGTTGCTCTACAACGCCGGCATTCTCATCGGCGGCGTCGTAGGTGGCCGCGTCGGCCAGATCGAAGGTTTTTCCTGGGGAGCGCTCGCGGGGGCCTGTGCCGGCGGCCTGCTGGTGCCGGTGTGGTCGGCGCGGCATACCCTGCGGTTTCACTTTGCTTTCGCTCCAAAAGATCCAGAGATCAGGCGTTTTTTGTGGATTGCGGCGCCGCTGATGATCGGCGTGAGCCTGACAACCGTCGACGAATGGTTGGTCAAGTACTTTGGTTCGTCCCTGCAGGCGGGCGCGATCTCGTGGCTGATGACCGCGCGGCGGGTCATGCTGGTCCCGATCGGCATTCTGGGCAGCGCCGCCGGTCAAGCGACGGGTAGCTATCTGGCGCGTTTGCACGCCGAAGGCCGGCGCGACGAACTGGCGCAGACTCTGACCCGGTCGGTCGCGGCCGTCACCGCGCTGTCGCTGGTCGCCGCCGGCCTGCTGTGGGCGCTGGCGCTGCCGGTGGTGGCGTTTCTCTTTCAATATGGCAAGTTTACGGCAGGTGACGCCGCGCGAACCGCCGAAGCCTTGCGGCCGCTGGCATGGGCCATCCCGGCCTGGGGTGCTCAGCAGGTTTTGGCGAGGGCGTTCTACGCGACTGGCGACACCTGGCGACCGATGGCGACGACCACGGTCGTGCTGGTTGCGGCGATCCCGCTATACGCCGTCGCGGGCAACGCCGGGCAACACGCCCTGGTCGGCCTTTGCCTTGCCGGTACGGTCGGCATGTGGCTGCAGGCGGCCGGCCTGGTGCTGCTTGCCAGGCGGCGGTTTGGCTTCGACCTCACAGACTTCGGCCGGCAACTGCTGCGCGCCGCACTGGCCTGCGCTGCCGGTGCAACGTGCGCTTGGGCGCTCAGTCAGGCTGGCGGCGTTTCCATTTGGGCAACGTGGCCGGCCCCGCTGCGTCGTGGCTTCGATCTGGCGATCGCCGGCGCGCCAGCGGCATTGGCCGCCGTGCTCGTCGCCGCAGCCATAGGCATGCCCGGCGTGCCGGCGCGGCTTACAAGAAAGCTCCGAATGACACGCGCCTAACCGTCTGACTCCTAAACGGATCATCAGCTGTCGATTCGCCTTGCGCCCATCCCCGGCATCCGGTACCGTGGCGATGCTCCTGGCCGTGAATCGCCGCGCGGCCGCCACGTTTGATCCCGCAACGATCGGTCGGTCACCAAAGGCTGGCGAACGTTGACAGCGGCTTTCTGGTATTCTTTGCTTGGCTTTCCAGCATGTCTTTCACCCTCGAACCCGCGGAGCTGAAAATGAACACCCCGAACCTCCCGATCGCACGGATGGCGCTCGCCGCAGTGGGCACGATGGCCCTGACTGCCGGCTGCAACAACACCGACGACGCCTGCCGTGACGCCGACGGCGTGCGCGTGTGCGGCGAAATCGGCGCCAGCCTCTACACGATCGACATGGCGTCGACGCCCATCGAGTGGCCGCCGGTCGCGGTGCAAGACGGCAGCCTCATCGTGGCGCGCGGCGACCAACTGCTGCGCATCAGCAAGTCCGGCGCCGTCAGTTCGATCGGCAGTGCAGGCCAGGACCTGACCGTGCCGTCGGCCGACGAGAGCGGCAACCTGTACCTGATGGGCGGCGGCCAGGCCGGCGCACAAGTCAAGGCGCTCGACGGTCAGTCGATGGGTTCGACGCGCTGGCAGCAGAACCTCGCGGGCGCACCGGTCGGTACGCCGGCCAGCGTCGGCAAGGACAATGTCTACGCCGCCACCACCGACTGGACCGACCAGTCGACGCTGTTCGTGCTCGATCGCAAGACTGGCCAGGTGGTTGGCTCGCGCAAAGGCGCGTCGCCGGCGGCGGTTCTGCCTGACGGCTCGATTCGCTACCTGTCAGGCCTGATGCCGTCGGAGCCGGTGTTCAACACCGACAACGCGACCGTGACCCGCTACAAGAGCCTGGTGGCGGAAGATGCTTCCGGCAAGGTGCTTTGGACTGCGCCGTCGTCGACTGGATACGTGGACTTCGCGCCGGGCCCCAAGGGCGAGACCTACGCCGTGACCGGCGGCGATCACGTGCTGCAGCGCGTCAATGCGGACGGCAAGGTCAAGTGGACCTTCACCCCCGACTGCAACAACTGCACCGTGGCCGCCGCGCCGACCGTCACCCGCGACACCGTGTACTTCCCGGTGTGGGAGAAGAAGGTCGAGCCGATCGACCCGCTGTACGCCATCGACGCCGAGACCGGCAAGAAGAACTGGGTCTACAACGGCTTTGGCACCACCAAGAGCAGCTACAACGGCGGCAAGTTGCTGACGCCGGGCGGCTCGGGCGGCACGCCGGTCGACAAGTTCAAGACCCAGCACCACCCGGCCGGCCGTCCGGTGGTGGCGCAAGACGGCACGCTGTTCGTGGCAACCGACGGTGCACTGTCGGCGCTGGACAAGAATGGTCAGGTGACCGGCCTCGCGATCTACGACTCGTCCGCGGGTGAAGTCTCGTTGGCCACCGGCTTCATGGCGCAACCGGCGACCTGGATCAACCCGGGTGTGCGGCCGTCGCCGGTGCTCGCGCCCGATGGCACGCTGTACGTGTGGGATGGCGCCCAGTTGCGCGCGTTCGCCGCGGGCAAGCCCGCAATCGACAGCGCTTGGGTGGCCCCGTTCGGTTCGACGCGCAACGACGGCCGGATTCCCCAATAGCCAGCTTTCGCTGCTGATGGCCGGCGGCTGCGCTTGACGTCAGCAGTTCCTCTCTTGCGGCGAGTCCTCCGGTCTGCGCAGACAGTGCGCATCGGCCGGTGGCTCGCCGCGAGTGCTTTTTGCGTCGCAGCGACCGGGTGTTCCGCGCCGCAGACCAAACCCAAGCCAGAGCCGCCGCCCGATTTTGCCGGTGTGGCCTACCCCGGTCCGGGGCAGATGCCGCCGGCGCCGCCCCAACCGCCGCCGCGACCGCAACTAGACATGCCGCTGCCTTCCGGCCTCGAACCGACGCCGCCGGTTGACAAGGCCACGTTTTCAGCGGGATTGCGCAACGCCTCGCTGCGCGACGAGGCCCAACTGCGCTTGGCGCGCGACTTTCATCGCATCATTGAGGTGCTGTTGCGGTCCTCGCCCGGCAAATCGGGGTCGGCAGACGACTACGACAGCGTGCCGGTGTATCGGTTGCATGACGAGATGGCCGGCGAGTGGCAGGCGCTGGCGGTGCGCGCGGCGGCGCTCGACGCGCGCTGGGTGGAATTGGCCGAGTCCCTTGGGGTCTCGCTGACGGGCGGTACGGAAGACAAAGACCGGGGCAGCCGGCTAAGGTTGCACCACCGATTTGCGCGCTGCGTGGACTCGGACGCTCGTGCCCGGGCAGATCACGCCGCGACATGGAACCGTCTGCGTTCCGAAGGCAAAAGCGCCGCCGACATTGCCGCTGACCCTCCGCCGCCGGTACAGTTCGCCCGCGATGTGCAGATGATGTCGCGCGCCATGCTCTGCGCGCGGCTAGCGCTGCAAGTCATTCGATCGATGTAGGCTATGCCAGAGTTGCCTGAAGTCGAGACCGTGCGGGCCCACCTGGCGCAGCGTCTGCCCGGTGCGCGGATCGAAGACGTCACGCTTGCGAGGGCCGATCTGCGATATGCGATGCCGGCATCGTCGTTGGCGTTGCTGCTCGGTTCTGAAGTCATAGAAGTCGCTCGCCGATCCAAGTATTTGCTGCTGAAAACAAATGCGCTTGCGGATCACCCCGTCGCGCTGGTGCACCTGGGGATGAGTGGGCGCGTGTTTGTGAGCGACGACGAGCCTCCAGAGTGGCGCAAACATGAGCACTGGCGGTGGCGACTGCGCGCAAACGGTGCGCCGCTGTGGTTGCGCTACGTCGATCCCCGCCGGTTTGGCGTACTGGACGTGGTGGGGGCTAATGGCAAGCACCCCTTGCTCGACAGTCTGGGCCCGGAGCCGTTGTCGGCCCAGTTCACGACCGAGTCGCTGTGCGCCGCGCTAGAGGGTCGCAGGGTGCCGATCAAGGTGGCGGTCATGGACGCCGCGGTGGTCGTCGGAGTCGGCAACATCTACGCCAGCGAAGCGTGCTGGCGAGCGCGGGTGAGTCCGCTGCGGCCGGCGGGCTCAGTGACCCGTGGCGAGGTCGCGAGGCTGGTCACCGAGATCCGCGATGTGCTCCTGGAGGCGATTGCGGCTGGAGGCTCAACGCTGCGCGATTTTGCCGGCGGCGATGAAGCACCGGGCTACTTTCAGCAGCGCCTGGACGTGTACGGTCGGGGTGGCGAGCCATGCCACCGCTGCACACCCGGCGAAGGCAGAGTCGTGCAACGTTCGGTTGTCGGCCAGCGGGCGACTTACTGGTGCGGCAACTGCCAGACCTGAGCGCTACTTCTTGCTGTTGTCGATGTTCTTCTTGTAGTGCTGATTGGTCTCAGAGCCGCTGCCGGCTGAGGTCGAGTGGCCCATCTCGCCGATCTTCTTGGCCTTGGCGCTGGCGCCGTCGATCGACTCGTTGGCTTTGTCCATCACAGCCTGTTTGGCAGCCTTGACCTTGTCCATGGTGATGACGTCGGTAAGCAAGCCGACGCCAAAGACCGCGCCGACCAGGAACACCAGGCCGAACAGCAGGTGCTTGGTGGCCTTGAGTACGAAATACCCGCAGCCCACCGCAATGAAGAACATCAAGATGGCGCGGCCGTTGAGGGCTTCGAAGTTGATGTAGTCAGTCATGGTCAAGCTCGGTCAGCAGCGCGGGCGTGCTGGTGACAATTCTACGACGGGTCGGCGGTGCTCGCCAGAAAAGCGTGTACGGCTTGCCAACCGTGCGCAGTGGCGGGCACGCCGGGCCTTACTCCGTCGCCGAACTCGGCGTCAACGTGCACGACCAGCCCGCGGCAACCGTCTGGTAGGGCATCGACCGTGGTCTGGGGCCAGCGACCGGGATGCGACACCACGACGCCAGCCACTGTGGCGCGCGCCAGGCTCTCGCGAAGGGCTTCCAGGCGCTGCAGGGTCGCAGGTGCGGCAGGCAGTTGCACGGTGACGACGACGCGGTCGTGGACGTCCAGGCCCACCAGTGAGTCGGTCAGGGCGCGCGGCAACGCGGCAAGTGCGCTGATCGGCAACTCTGGCGCAGGTTGCGAACCGCTTGCGGCCGCACCCGCAGCGGCGAATGGGTTGCGGCGCGCGAGATGACCCCAAGTAGCCAGGGCGAATTGCCAGCGCACGGCCTCGGCCCACCAGTCTGCCACATCGGGCAACACGAACGCTTCGTCCGGGACACCGGCCGCCCGTGCAGCCTCGGCCACTGGGTCGTCGGGGTGAGCGAAAGTACTGACGGATACCAGGATTGCGGCAGGCGCGCGCGGTACCCACCAGGCGGCTTCGGCAGCCGGTCGCGCCACTTGAATGGGCCACAGGCAAGCTCCGCCAGGGACCGCAGCCATATGCGCGACCCAGTCAGCGAAGCCTCGGCAGTCTTTGGAGAAGCTGAGATGCAGGCCCTGTCGACGGTGCCCATTGGCCCACAACCAGGCGCCGAGCCGCACCCCCGGGTTGAGGTCAGGGGCCAGGTCGCGGCACTGATCCAGCAGGTCTTCTGCGCGCGCCAAAGCGTCGTGCAGCACGACACCTGCCAGCGCGGCGGGTACGAGCGACGCCATCGACACCGCAGCAAAGCGGGCCCCGATGTCGGCGGGCAGCGCAAAGGTCTCGCGAAAGGCCAGGCGCCGCGCCAACCGGTCCAGTTCGCTGCCCGCCGGGGCAATGGCGACGCAGTCATCGGTCGAACGCAGGCGCGCGCTCAGCGCCGAGTATGCGCTGACCGCAGCCGCAGGCGAGTCGGTAGTCGCTATGAAAATCCAAAGTGGTTTGGCCGCCTTGCCGTCGTCCAGTGCTGCGGCGACGTCTGCATCCGTTGTGCCCCACAGCGCGACCAGCGGCAGGCCGCGCTTGCCCTTGAGGTGGCGGCCGACCGCGTCGCACCACGCGGCAATGGGCGGCGGCGCGACCACGACTACCCGGTCGTAGCGCAGTCGCTCGACCACCCGCGCCAGGATGGCGAGTTGATCGACGGCATCGCGCAGCGCCTGGGTGTCGAAAACCCAACCCAGGCCGTCGCGAGCGGCGCGCGCCGTCGCCTGATCGGCGTGGCTGGTGGCAAACAGGGTACCGTCGCGTTGCCACAGTCGGTCGACGAACCGGTCCTTGGCGATGGCGGCTATCGCCTCAGAGAAAAGGGTGGAAGGGTCCGGGTGTTCCAACATCGCGCACATCCAAGCAGGGCCGGCAAGGTAGCACGCACGGCCGCGGGCGTCATTGCGTTGTCGCCGCGGCAAAACTCGCATACGCTTGGCTGCGGTTCGCTGGGGGTCATGATGGTCGGTTCAGGCAAGGCAGATGCAGGCGGCAAGCGGATCGGACGCCGCGGCTTTCTCATCGTTGTCGGCGGCGCGGCACTCGCTGCGTGTGCGCGGCGCAAACCCAAAGCAGAGGAAGCGGCGGCAAAGGCGGCAAGCGGCGAGTCCAGCGCTCTGGCCGCAGCACCAACCGGCGGCAATCGCGTCAAAATCGTGTCGAGCTTGCCGCGGACCGGCAGCGCCAATGCCCAGACCACCACGACCGTCAACGGCATCAAGATGGCGATCGCTGAGGTAAACGGCAAGGTCGGCGGATTCGAGGTCGTCTACGAGGACTGGGACGACGCCAGCGCCAAAAAAGGCGATTGGGACCCGGAAGTCGAAGCCGCCAACGCGGACAAGGCGGTCAAAGACGCCGATGTACTGTTCTACATTGGCACCTATAACTCTGGCGCTGCCAAGATTTCAATGCCCGTGCTGAACAAGGCCAATCTGGTCATGATCTCGCCGGCCAACACCTACATGGGGCTGACCAAGCCGGGCCTGGGCGAGGCCAATGAGCCGGGCGTCTATCGGCCGACGGGCAAGGTCAACTACTTTCGCGTGGTGCCCGCCGACGATATCCAAGGCCAGGCGGCGGCGGAGTGGATGAGCAAGCTCGGCGCCAAGTCGGTGTACGTACTTGACGACCGCGGCTTGTATGGCAAGGGCATCGCCGACGTGCTGGTGCTCAAGGCACCCGAAAAAGGCATCAAGGTGCTCGATCGCGAAGGCGTGGATCCCAAGGCACAGGAGTACCGGTCGCTGATGACCAAGATCAAGGCCCTCAACCCGGACTTCGTGTTCTACGGCGGAACCACGCAGACCAACGCCGGGCAACTGGCCAAGGACATGGTTGCGGTCGGCCTTTCGGCGAAGCTCATGGTGCCCGACGGGTGCTACGAGCGCGCCTTCATCGAGGCCGCGGGCGCTGAGAACGTCAACGGACGCGTGTATGTGACCTTTGGCGGCGCGCCGCCGGACAAGCTGACGGGCAAAGGCGCTGATTTCGTCAAGGCCTATCGCGCGCGCTTCAACGCCGAGCCAGAGGGCTATGCCGTGTACGGCTACGTCGCGGCCAAGACGGCACTCGAAGTGCTGGCCAAGGTCGGCAAGAAGGACCGCGAAGCCCTGCGCGCAGCCATGACCAGCTACAAGCAGACCGACGGTGCGCTCGGCGACTGGTCGTTCGACGCCAACGGCGACACCAGCCTGGCGTCTATCTCGGGCAGCGAAATCAAGAACGGCGCCTTTGAGTTTGCCATGATGCTTGGCGCTGCCGATGCCGCGCCCGCTGCGGCCGCCGCTACACCTGCCGCGGCCTCGCCCACCACACCTTAAGCCTCGGATCGCCGGAAAACCCAACGTGTTCGAGACCATCGCCCAGCAACTGCTGCTCGGCCTGACCAACGGCATGGTGTTTGCCCTGGTTGCGCTGGGCTACACCATGGTCTACGGCATCTTGGAGTTCATCAACTTTGCGCACGGCGATGTGTTCATGTTGTCGGCGTTTTTTGCGCTGACGCTGGTCGGCTGGTTCGCGGTGCCGGGCATGGACGGCGCGATGCTGGCAGGTGCGCTGCTCGGCATCGTGGTAGCGACGACGTTGTTTGGGGCGGGCGTCAACTGGTCGGTGGACCGCCTGGTCTACAAGCCTTTGCGCAAAGCGCCCAAGCTGGCGCCGCTGGTGTCTGCGATTGGCGTCAGTTTCGTGCTGCAGAATGTCGGCTTGATTTGGGGCGCGCTCAAGATGGACGTGTTTGGCGGTGGCGGTCAGCCGGCGGCGCCCAAGTCGTTTCCGGCCCTGTTGCCGACCACCAACCTGTTGAACAGCAACACGCTGACCTTGCAGGTCAAAGACGTGCTGGTCATCGCCGCTTCGTTGGTCATCATGGCGGGGCTGTACCTGCTGGTGACGCGGACCAAGCTCGGCAAGGCGATGCGCGCGACCGCGCAGGATCCGCAGACGGCGCGGCTGATGGGCATCGACGTCGACGCGGTGATCGGCGCGACCTTTCTGATTGGCGGTGGCCTCGCCGGTTTCGCTGCGGTGGTCTATGCCCTGTACATCAACACCGTGTATTACCAGATGGGCTACCAGAATGGCCTGTATGCCTTTACCGCCGCGGTGGTCGGCGGCATCGGCAACATCCCGGGCGCTGTGCTCGGCGGGCTGCTGTTGGGCCTGGTGCGGGCGCTGTCCGACCAGTTCATCGGCGCGCAGTGGCAGCCCGCGGTCCTGTTCGGAATCCTGATTCTCATCCTGGTGTTCCGGCCCGCAGGGCTGCTGGGCAGCACCGCCCGCGAGAAGGTGTAGCCGATGGCAGTTGCGGGCAACTGGCGCAAGTGGCTGACGCTCGAGACCGGGCTGCTGCTGTTTGCGGTGCTATACCCGCTGGTGCCGTTTGTCGACCTCGCCGCAGACGCTGCCGACCTGTCGGTGCACCTGGACCAACGGCTGGTGACCATCTTCATCTACGGCTTGCTGGTCGTCGCGCTCAATGTCCAGGTTGGTTACGCAGGGCTGTTGCAGCTTGGTGTCGCGGCGTTTTTTGGCATTGGCGCGATGACGACCGGCGTGGTCACGGTGGACAAGTATCCGTTCCACTTTGGCTTTTGGGGCGCGTTGCTGGCGGCTCCAGCGGTAGCGGCGCTGGCGGGTCTGTTCATCGGCGCGCCGACGTTGCGACTGCGCGGTGACTACCTGGCTATCGTCACACTCGGGTTTGGCGAGGTGCTGCGCACGGTGCTGGTCAACCTGGAGAACATCACCGACGGTCCGCGCGGCCTCAATCCGGTGGCAGAGGTGTGGGTACCTGGCTTCGTCAAAGAACTGGCCGGCGCTGGCGACGACAACGAGGCGCGGCTGCTGGTGATGTACTACGTGGCGCTGCTGGTGCTGGTGGCCGCCGTGGTGCTGCTGCATGTGCTGGAAAGGACACGCATCGGCCGAGCATTCGTCGCCTTGCGCGAGGATGAACTGGCAGCCGCATGCATGGGTCTGGATCCCGGACGCATCAAGCTGGCTGCGTTTGCGGGCGGCGCGGCGCTGGCCGGTCTGGCGGGTGCGCTCTATGCGACCAATCTGACCACGACCGCCGATCCGACAAATTACGACTTCAATAACGCAATCATGGTGTTGTGCTGCCTGATTCTCGGTGGCCTCGGCTCGCTGCGTGGGGCCCTGCTGGGCGCGGCGCTGCTCATCGGCTTTGACAACGTGCTGTCGCCACTGCTCGACAAGGGTATCGCGGCGCTTGCCGGAGAGACCCAGCACCCGCTGGCAAAGTACAGCGCTTGGCGCTGGTTCGTGTTCGGTGCGGCGCTGATTGCGATGATGCGCTTTCGGCCTGAGGGACTGTTCCCGGCACGGCGCGTCGCCCAGGAGTTGCGCGAGCCGACCAACGCCCGCGCGGCGGAACCCGAGGCCTCGTGAGCGCGCCACTGCTTGATGTGCGCAAGCTGACCTTGCGCTTTGGTGGCCTGGTAGCCGTCAATGCGGTCGACTTGCAAGTGCGGCAGGGCGAGATTGCCGCGGTCATCGGCCCCAATGGCGCCGGAAAGACCAGCCTTTTCAACGCGATTACCGGTATCTATGAGCCAACAAGTGGCGAAGTGCTGCTGGCCGGCCAGGACGTGCGGGCACCATTGACGCCGCGGGTGTACGCCAGTTGGCTGGGCGCCGGTCTGTTGATGGCCATGCTGGCGATGGTCAGCGTGGCCAACGTCGACGGCCTGTGGGCGGCGACCATCAAGATGCGGGCGCCGTGGGATTTCACAGTGTCCGGAGCCGCCGTAGACGGTTGGCGGTACATGAGCGCCGAGCCGCGCGTGGAGCCCAAGTTCGGCAAGTTTCTGGTGGTGTCGTTTGACGGCGCGCAAGTTCGCGGTCAGCACATCGTTCGAGCAGATGCCGAGCGACAGCGCGACCAGCTTGCAGCCGAGCCAGCGGATCCGGCGACGACCAGAGCACTGTGGTTCCGCCTGCTGGCGGCGATTGGGGGCCTTGCCGTCGGTGCGCTCGGCGCGCGCGCGATGTGGTACCGCAATCGCCGCAGCCCACAGAGCGTGGCACTGCAGGGCGTAGCACGGACCTTCCAAAACATCCGCCTGTTTCATCACATGACCGTGCTCGAAAACGTGCTGGTCGGCATGGATCGGCACCTGCATCGGGCGAGCATCGGGCGCGGCGCGGCGGCAGATGCGGCGCTGGCGGGCGCGGTGCCGCGGCGCGGCAGCTTGGACTATCTGTTGCCGTTGGCTGCGGTGTCCGCGCTCACGGGTCTCGGCTGGTTCACCGGCGACGGGGTCGACGACGAAACAGCGCCAACGGTGCTGCTGGCGGTGTTCGTGGTGGCAGCGCTGCTGTGGATGGTGCGTATTTTTCGCAACAAGGCGTTGAGCGCCGCCGGGTGCGTCGTCGAAGCGGTCGCACGCCAGGAGGCCATGGAACTGCTGCGGTTCGTCGGTCTGGAAGCGCGCGCCAGCGACCTGGCCAAGAACCTGCCGTATGGCGAGCAGCGCCGCCTGGAAATTGCCCGGGCCTTAGCGACGCGGCCCAAGTTGCTGCTGCTCGATGAGCCAGCGGCCGGCATGAACCCCGCCGAGTCGGTGGAGCTCATGCACCTGATTCGGGCCATTCGCGACGGCGGGCGCACCGTGTTGCTCATCGAGCACCACATGCGGGTGGTCATGGGCATCAGCGATCACATCACGGTGCTGGTGCACGGCACGCAGATTGCGCACGGCACGCCAGAAGAAATCCGCAACAATCCCAAAGTTATCGAGGCGTACCTGGGCACCGAGGACGCGGAGGCTCACGGCTAGATGTTGGTTGTTGACGCCATCAGCGCCCACTATGGCGCCATTGCCGCGCTGCATGACGTGTCCCTGCGCGTCGAAGCCGGCGAAATCGTGACGCTGATTGGTGCCAACGGTGCCGGCAAGACCACGACGCTCGCCTGCATCAGTGGCTTGCACAAGCCCAAGACGGGGTCGGTGCGCTTTGAAGGCAAAGACCTGGGACCCGTGCCAGCCCACAACATCGTCCGCCTCGGCATCGCGCATTGCCCGGAAGGGCGACGGGTGTTCCCACGGTTGACCGTCGCGGAGAACCTCGACCTCGGCGCCTATATCCGCAACGACAAAGACGGCATCGCGGCCGATTTTGTGCGCGTGTACGAGCTGTTTCCGGTGCTTGGGCAGCGAAAAACACAACTGGCCGGTACGCTCTC